>NZ_FLRH01000003.1:905625-1206250 GCF_900089585.1 Micromonospora sediminicola
CGGCCGAGGTCAGCCGGCTCCTCGCCGAGCAGGGCCTCTACGTCAGCGAGCTCACCCCGGTCGCGGTCGACCTGGAGAGCGTCTTCCTCGAACTGACCGCGACCGCGCCGGTCCCCGGCCAGCACCGTCAGGTCGATCAGTCCGCCAAGGTCGACCAGACCGGCACCGCAGGAGGTTGGGGCGCATGAGCCTGTTCGTCACCGAGCTGCGCCGGCTCGGCAAGCGCCGGCTCACCCGGCTGCTGCTCGTCCTGCTGCTGGTCGGGCTCGCCACCGTCGCCACCGCGTTCAGCTTCTCCAGCCACAAGCTCTCGCCCGAGGTGGTCGCCGCCGCCCGGGCCGAGTCCGACGCCCAGTACAAGCGCTCGGTGGAGGACTGGAAGCGCACCGTGGCCGACTGCGAGGCCGCCCAGGCCCGCGGCGAGCAGACCGAGGAGCGGTTCGGCCCGAACTGCGGCAAGGACTACCAGCCGCAGCCCGAGATGTTCGACCCGAAGTGGAACCTGCCCTACCAGTTCGACTTCCGGGCCGAGTTCCCCACGTTCATCGCCGTCTTCGCCGGGGCCGTGGCGCTCTTCGCGTTCATCGTCGGCGCCTCCTTCGTGGGGGCCGAGTGGAACACCGGCGGGATGATGAACCTGCTGCTCTGGCGACCGAAACGGCTCGCCGTGCTGGGCACCAAGCTGGCCGCCCTGCTCACCACCGTGCTCGGCGTGACAGTGGTGCTCGGCGCGCTCTGGACCGCGGCGTTCTGGCTGATCGGCACGTCCCGCGGCACCACCGCGAAGATGACCGCCGGCGTCTGGCGCTCGATCGGCCTGGACGGGCTGCGGGCGGTGGCCCTGGTGCTGGTGGTCGGCGCGGTGGCGTTCGCGCTCGCCTCGCTGGGTCGGCACACCGCCATGGCCCTGGGCGCGGCGGTGGCGGTCTTCGCGATCAGCGAGATCGGCATCCGGATCGCGGTCGGCGTGCTCTCGGTGCCGTTCGGCGACCGCTACGTGCTCTCCACGTACGCCCAGTCGTGGTTCCTGAAGCAGGCGGAGCTGTTCGACTACGACACCTGCCAGTTCGCCAAGGGCGCCTGTGAACCGGCCAAGTACGTGGTCACCTGGCAGCAGTCGGCAGTGGTGTTCGGCGTCGGGGCCGTGGTGGCCCTGGTCGGGGCGTTCTGGACGATGCGCCGGCGGGACATCTCCTGACCGCCGTCCGCGCCGCCGGCCGACGCCGGCGGCGCGGACCGCGCGTGCGATGCGGCCGGGGACGGCCCTGGTTACGCTGGGGTCCCCCGGCCGGCGCGTGCCCCGCGCCGGTCATCTGCCGTCGGAGAGGAGCGCCGTGTCCGCCGACGCCACCCCACGGGCCGCCGACCGGGCCGAGCCGTCCACCCCGGACGCGCCGCCCACCGTCCCACCGCCCCGCTCGGCGCCGCCGGTCGAGTCCGCGCCGCCCGAGGAGTCGCCGTCCCCCGACGCGGCCGGGCCGGTCGGGGAGGAGCCGGTCGCCGGGCTCACCGAGCGGGAGCTGCGGATCCTCGCCTTCGAGTCCCGCTGGTGGAAGCACGCCGGCGCCAAGGAACAGGCCATCCGGGACACCTTCGGTCTCTCCGCGACCCGCTACTACCAGCTGCTCAACGCGTTGCTGGACCATCCGGCCGCGCTCGCCGCCGAGCCGGTGCTGATCGGCCGGCTGCGGCGGCTCCGCTCGTCGCGCGCGCGCAACCGCCGGCGCTGACCGGCCTCACTTCTCGTACGTGCGCAGCCCGTTGCCGATGGCGAAGAAGGTCGGCGCCCACTCGCCGATGAAGATGCCCCAGCGGTCCGCCCGCGCCACCCCGGCACGCTCCAGGCTCTTGGAGAGGAACCAGCTGGTGAACGAGAGCCCGATGCTGACGAACCCGGCGACGTAGGCGTGCTCCGCCCGGATTCCCGACTCGTGCAACCGCTCCAACATCGCGATCCCCCTGACGCTCGGTCCGCCCCGATTCGTCGATGACGCTACCTTCTGTTGCGACGTCGTGACGCACGGTTGCCGAGATGGGCCGGCTGCATGGCTGCGTGCCGTCCGGGTAGGCGGCGTGCGACGACGGAGGGAGCGGCTCGATGGGTGCACCGGACCGCCGGTACGCGACCGGCAGCAGCCCGGCCCGGGCGGTGGGGCAGGCGCCGCTGATGCGGGTGCGCTCCGCCTCCGACCCGGCGCCCGGCCGGCCGGAGAACGAGGACGTGGTCTTCCGGCTCGGTCCGCTGGTCGGCGTCCTCGACGGGGCGACCGTGCCGGAGGGCTTCGACACCGGATGCGTCCACGGCCCGGCCTGGTACGTCCGTCACCTGGCCGCCCGGATCGGCCTGGCGGTCGCCGCCCGGCCCGGTGCGACGTTGATGAGCAGCCTGGCGGCGGCGATCCTGGCGGTACGGGCGGACCACGGCGGGGTGTGCGACCTCGACCACCCGGGAACCCCGTCGTCGACCGTGTGCCTGCTGCGCGAGGGCGGCGACCGGGCCGACTACCTGGTGCTCTGCGACAGCCCGCTGGTGCTGCAGACCGACCGGGAGATCGAGGTGGTCACCGACGACCGGCTGGAGACCGCGCTGGCCGACCTGCGGCGCGCCGCCGCCGCGCTGCCGGGCGACGAGGTCGACCCGACGGTCCGGTTCCGGCGCGCGGTGAGCGTGCAGCGGACGCGGATGAACCGCACCCACGGCTACTGGGCGGCGGCCGCCGATCCGGACGCGGCCTACCACGCGGTGACCGGCGCGGTTCCGTTGCGCGGGCCGGGGGCGCTGCGCCGGGCGGCGCTGCTCAGCGACGGGGCCTCCTGCGCGGTCGAGCAGTTCGGCCTCTTCGACTGGGCCGGCCTGCTGGAGGTGGCGGCCGTGGAGGGGCCGGAGGGGCTGATCGACCGGGTCCGCGTGGCCGAGCGGGACCACCCGGACCGGCTGCGCCGGCGTAAGCGGACCGACGACGCCTCGGTGGCGCTCTGCGAGTTCGGACCCGTCGGGTGAGCACGCTCACGCCCGGAACGGACCGGTCGGATGACAACGCAGCGTGAGGCGGAACACCCCGGGGGTACGACCGGCCGACCCGCTCCGCCGTACCGGCAGTAGGTCGGCAAAGGGGTGGACGCGCGGCGGAACGGGCGGCAGACTGCGGCTCGTGACGGGTGCGGTACGGCTGGAGCCGGTGGACGAGCGCAACCTGGAGCCGTTGCTCTCCGTAGCGGCGGCCGAGGCCGAGCCGGAGGACGTGATGCCCCCGGTGGACGCTCCGGCCGGCTGGTCGTTGGCCCGTCGGGACGCCTTCCGCGAGTTCCACCGGGCCAGCTTCGGCGGTCTGGCCGGCCCGACCCGCACCGCGATGTACGCCGTCGTCTCCGGCGGCGAGGTGGTCGGGATGGTGCGGATGGCCCGCCGCGACGAGCCCGGGGTGGTGGAGACCGGCATGTGGCTGGGCCGGTCGGCCCGGGGGCGGGGCCTGGGTGCCGCCGCGCTGCGGGAGTTGCTGCACGCCGCTGCGGCGGCCGGAATGCACACGGTCGTCGCGGACACCACACCGGACAATGCCGGCGCTCTTTCCGTTCTTCGCCGATGCGGCGCGGAATTGCGCGAGGAGAACGGCAGGATTCACGCGAGAATGTGTCTCGACTCGGCCATTCCGAGCCACTGAACGCGCGCTTGCCGCAAGGCAACCATCTCGTGTTCCCCCTGCTCGCTTGGGGTTGAGTGCGAGGTTCATCCTTTTCTGCGACGCTTTTCGCGTTCCCCTGGGAAATGTTTCGCGCATGTCATGACGGGTACTGCCCGCCGGGTCCGCTGATGGCGGGACACCGGTCGCAGGCCCTTTTTCGCTGATCCCCGGCAGTTGTCTTCCGGGTCTGCTCCAGCATGTGTGTCCCTTCCGCCGGGGAGCGAAGGAGAACTGATGAAGAGCGGAGCTCGGATCGCCCTGGCGGTCGGTTTCGGATATGTCCTCGGCCGCCGCAGGAAGCTGCGGACCGCACTCACCCTGGCCGCCGCCGTCGCGGCCGGCCGGGCCAGCCAGAACCCCGGTGGCCTGAAGCAGATGGCCACCGGGCTGCTCGGGTCGAGCCCTCAACTGGGCAACCTCGGCAAGCTCGGCGCGCCGCTGGTCACCGCCGGCCGGGCCGCGGCGACCGCCGCCGCCGGCAGCGGCATCGACGCGGTCAGCGGCAGGTTGCGCAGCGGCGCCGACGCGTTGCGCCGCCGCTCCGGCGAGCAGCCGGAGGGCGAGCGCTCGGCGCCCGACGAGGAGCAGGAGCTCGACGAGCAGCCCCCGGCCGACGACGACGAGGACCGCGACGACGGGGACCGGGCCGAGCGGCCGGCCCCGGTCCGGCGTGGACGGGGGCGGTGACGATGGCCCCCACCAGCCTCACCGACCGGGCACGTGAACAGATCGGTGACGAGCTGCGCAACCTCGCCTCCGCGATCGGGGAACGGGCCGTGCAGGTGGTCACCGAGCGGGTCACCGGCGCCACCGGTCGACTCAGCGAGTACGCGAAGCAGGGCGGCGGTCCCGGCCTGGTCGCCGCGGCCACCGGTGCGCAGAAGCTCGCCGACGGCAACTCCCCGCTGAAGGCCATGTTCCATGCCGGCCTGGCCGGCGGTAAGGAGAAGCTGATGTCGGCGTTCGGCGGCGGCAAGGGTGGCAAGGGCGGCGGCAAGAAGCTCAAGGTCACCAACATCGTCGAGACCATCGAGGTCGGGGTGCCGGTCCGGGTGGCCTACAACCAGTGGACGACGTTCGGCGACTTCCCGAGCTTCATGAAGAAGGTCGAGCAGGCCGACAACGACGAGGACGAGAAGATGACCTGGAAAGCGCAGGTCTTCTGGTCGCACCGGACCTGGGAGTCGACCATCGTCCGGCAGATTCCGGACCGGCTCATCCACTGGCGGTCGAAGGGCGAGAAGGGCTCCGTCGACGGGACGGTCAGCTTCCACGAGGTCGGCCCCGAGCTGACCAGGATCCTGGTGGTGCTGGAGTACCACCCGCAGGGTCTCTTCGAGCACACCGGCAACCTTTGGCGGGCCCAGGGTCGCCGCGTGCGGCTGGAGCTGAAGCACTTCGTCCGGCACGTGATGACCGAGACGGTGCTCGACCCCGACTCCGTCGAGGGCTGGCGCGGCGAGATCGAGGACTCCCAGGTGGTCAAGGACCACGAGACCGCGCTCCGCGAGGAGCAGGAGGGCCGCGCCGAGGAGCCGGAGACCGAGCCCGAGGAGGAGCCGGAGGAGGAGCGCCGGCCCGCCGAGCGTGGCCGCCGCCGGCCCCCGGCACGCCGTCGCCCCACGCCCGCGGAGGAGGAGTACGCGGACTACGACGACGGCGAGGACTTCGAGGACGACGAGTACGACGAGGAGCCCGAGGAGGAGCAGCCGCCGCGTCGGCGGCAGCCCGAGCGGGCCCGCCGCCCGCAGCGCGCGGAGCGGGAACCCCGCGAGGAGCGGGCCCGTCGTGCCCCCGAGGCGCCCCGCCGTCCGGTGGTCCGCCGTCGGCGTGAGGAGCGTGGGGAGTGAGCGTCGCCGCCACGGCCGGGAGTCCCGGCAGCGCGTTGGAGCGCACCGGCGGCGGTGGGAGTGGCCTCGCCGACGTCGTGGAGACCGTGCTGGACAAGGGCGTGGTGATCGACGCCCAGGTCTCGGTCGCCGTCGTCGGGATCCAGCTGCTGGAGATCAACGCCCGGGTGGTGGTCGCCAGCATCGAGACCTACCTCCGGTTCGCCGAGACGGTCGACCGGATGAACATCGTGCCGAAGGAGCAGAAGACGTTGCCCGACCTGGTGGACGGCGTCGCCGGGGCGGCCGCGAAGGGCAAGGCGGTCTCCGGCCTGGGCAAGGCCGCCCAGGAGATCAGCGGCGCGGTGGCGGACTCGCTGCGCGACCGGCCGCGCCGGCGGGACGGGGAGCGCTGAGATGGCCGGGGAACACGGGCTGTTCATCTACGGCATCGTGCCGTCCGACGTGGAGCCGACCTCCGACGCCGAGGGGGTCGGCTCCCCACCCGGCGAGGTGACCGCGATCCGGCACGGCGAGCTGGCCGCGCTGGTCAGCGAGGTGGGGCTGGAGGAGCCACTGGGCCGGCCGGCGGACCTGTCCGCGTACGAGCGGTTGCTGGACGGGACGGCCGAGGTCGCGCCCGTGCTGCCGGTCCGCTTCGGCACGGTGGTGACCGGCGAGGACGCGGTCGAGGACCTGCTCGACGCGCACCACGACCGGTTCGCCGACGCGCTGGACGAGTTCGAGGACCGGGTGCAGTACACGGTGCACGGGCGCTTCGACGAGCAGGAGTTCATCGGCGAGCTGCTCGCCGGCAACCGCGACGCCGCCGCCCTCGCCGATCAGGTGCGAGGTCGGCCGGAGGCGGAGAGCCGGGAGCAGCGGATCCGCCTCGGCGAGATGATCAGCCAGGCGGTCGAGCTGCGCCGGGAGGCGGAGAACCGGGACCTGATCGACGCGGTCGGCGGACACGTGGTCGCCGACGCGGCCCGCGCGCCCAGCCACGAACTGGACGCCGTGCACGTCGCCTTTCTGGTCGCGAACGACGACGAGGAGGAGTTCGTCCGGGCCGTGGAGGAGTTCGCCGAGCAGCGTCGGGACCTGATCCGGACGCGGCTGATCGGCCCGCTCGCCCCGTACGACTTCGTCAGCGCGCACCAACTGGCGGAGTGAGATGGACATCCTGTGGGCGCTGCTGACCCTGCCGTACGCGCCGGTGCGCGGGCTCACCGCGATGGTCAAGGTGGTCGCCCGGGAGGCGGAGTCGAAGCAGCACGACCCGGTGAACATCCGCCGCGAGCTGGAGGAGCTGGACCGGGCGGCGGAAGCCGGCGACATCACGCCGGAGGAGCGCGACCGCGGCCAGCAGCGCGTGCTGGACCGGCTGACGCCGCAGGGTGCGAAGACCGGCCGTAGCGCGTCCCGGGCGAACGGCGGCGATCGACCGCCGCCGCCCGCCCGGCGACGCCCTGCCCGCCGGCGGGGGGAGCAGCAACGGGGGGCGAGGGGGAGGACATGACGTCGACACGGATCCGCGGCGACGGCAACCGCCAGCGGCAGGACGGCCGGGCCGAGGAACGCTACCTCGACGAGAACGACGAGGAGGCGATCAGCACGGCCGAGGCGGCCCGGGAGGGGCTGCGTCAGGTCGTGGCGCTGACCGGCAAGGACCCGCTCGGGATCACCTCGATCCAGCCCACCGACGACGGCTGGCTGGTCGGGGTGGAGGTGGTCGAGGACCATCGCATCCCCGCGTCCACCGACCTGCTCGGCCTCTACGAGGTGGAGCTGGACATGACCGGTGACCTGCTCGGCTACCGGCGGACGCGCCGCTACCAGCGCGGCAAGGGGGACGGGGGCTGAGATGACCACAGCGCGGCAACCGCCGGTGGTGCAGAACACCGGCCAGGTGATGGGCGCCGGGCACGAGCCGGCGAACCTCGGCGACATCCTCGAACGGGTCCTCGACCGGGGCATCGTCATCGCCGGCGACATCCGGGTCAGCCTGCTCGACATCGAGTTGCTGACGTTGAAGCTGCGGCTGGTCATCGCCTCGGTCGACACCGCGCGGCAGATCGGCATCGACTGGTGGGAGCACGACCCGTGGCTCAGTTCCCGGGCCCGTCCACCGGTCGAGCCGGGACCCCGCGACCCCGAGGAGGTCGAGGCGTCCCGCCGGCCGCGCGTCGCCGCCCGTGTCGCGAGGGAGGAGTGGGATGACGACGACAGCTGAACCCGCCCCGGCGGCGCCGGAGACCGGCAGTGGCGTCTGGCTGCACGGCGTGGTGGCGGAGGTCGCCCCGACGACCCTGGCCGGGATCCCCGGCATCGCCGGCACGCCCGTGCGCGCGGTCACCGGCGCGGGCCTCGTCGCCGTGGTCGGCGACGCGCCGCTGGCCGAGTACGGCGAGGAGGCGTTGCGCCGCAACCTGGAGGACCTGGGCTGGTTGGAACGCGCCGCGCGGGCCCACCACGCGGTGGTCGACGCGCTCGCCCGCGCCGGGGCCGTGGTGCCGGCCCGGCTCGCCACCGTCCACCGCGACGACGACCGGGTGGCCCGGGTGTTGGCCGAGCGGCACGACGAGCTGTCCGGCACGTTGGCCCGGCTCACCGGCCGCGAGGAGTGGGGCGTCAAGGGGTACGTGGTGCCGGGCGCCACCCCGCGCACCGAGGAGCCGGGCGGCGGGGGCGGCGCGGGGGCGGCGTACCTGCGCCGGCGTCGGGCCCAGCTCACCGCCCGCGAGGAGGGGCAGCGGATCGCCGCCGACGCGGCGACGGCGGTGCACGCCGCGCTCGCCGGGCACGCGGTCGCCGCCCGGCGGCACGCGCCGCAGGACCGCCGGCTCTCCGGCGCGGCCACCGCGATGGTGCTCAACGGCGCGTACCTGGTCGACCGCGCCGGTCTGGACGGCTTCCGCGCGCTGGCGGGAGCACTCGCCGACCGGCACCCGGAGCTGCGGTTGGAGCTGACCGGCCCGTGGCCGGCGTACTCGTTCGTGACGGAACCGGCGGCGGAGTCGGCATGGCCGTGACGGCACTGGCCCCGAGCAGCGTCGACGACCCGTCGGCCTACGGGCAGGTGGCGCTGGTCGACCTGCTCGACCGGGTGCTCGCCGCCGGTGTGGTGGTCACCGGCGACATCACCCTGGCCATCGCGGACGTCGACCTGGTCCGGATCTCGCTGCGCGCGCTGATCGCGTCCGTCGGGGCCCTCGCCCCGCCCGAGCCGGGACCCGTCGCGCCGGAGCCGGCGGTGGCGACGTGACCACCCGGGACGAGGCGGCCGAGCTGGCCGCGGCGTTGGGCGAGTCGACGTGGACCGCGCCCCGGGTCCGGCCGCTGGACCGGCGGCTCGCGGTCGACGAGAACTCGGTCGAGCGCGGCCTGGCCAGCCTGGTGCTCACCGTGGTCGAGCTGCTCCGCCAGCTGATGGAACGGCAGGCGCTGCGCCGGGTCGACCTGGGTGACCTCGACGACGACCAGGTCGAGCGCATCGGCGCCACGCTGATGGCGCTGGAGGAGCAGATGACCCAGCTCCGCGACTACTTCGGACTCTCGCCCGAGGACCTCAACCTCGACCTGGGCCCGCTCGGGCCGCTGCTGCCCACCGACTGAGCCGTCACCGCCGGGTGGCGGCGTACGACTCCAGGTGGGCGAGCTGCGCCGGATCGAGGGACGGGCGTACCCGGGCGCGGGCCGCCTCGACGTGCCCGGCGGTGACCGTGCGGGCGCTCAGCGACTCGCGCATCGCGGCCAGCGCCGCCTCCCGCACCAGCGTGGCGCAGTCGGCCGCGGAGAAGCCGTCCAGGTCGCCGCCGAGCGCGTCCAGGTCCACGTCCGGCGCGAGCGGCACGTTCCGCGCCGCCGCCCGGAGGATCTCGGCGCGGGCCGGACCGTCCGGCGGGGGCACGTAGACCAGGCGCTCCAGCCGGCCGGGACGCAGCAGCGCCGGGTCGACCAGCTCCGGGCGGTTCGTCGCGCCGACCACCACCACGTTGCGCAGCGCCTCCACCCCGTCCAGCTCGGTGAGCAGCGCGGCGACCACCCGGTCGGTGGTACCCCCGTCGGTGGCCTGGCCGCGCACCGGAGCCAGGGCGTCCACCTCGTCCAGGAAGACCAGGGTGGGTGCCGCCTCCCGGGCCCGGCGGAACAGCTCGCGGACCGCGCGTTCGCTCTCGCCCACCCACTTGGAGAGCAGCTCGGCGCCCTTCACCGACAGCACGTTCGCGCGCCCGGAACCGGCCAGCGCGGTGACCAGGTAGGTCTTCCCGCAGCCGGGCGGCCCGTAGAGCAGCACCCCGCGCGGCGGCGTCACCCCCAGCCGGGCGAACGTGTCCGGATAGGTCAGCGGCCAGAGCACGGACTCGGTCAACGTCTGCTTGACCTCGTGCAGCCCACCCACGTCGTCCAGCGTCACCGACGCCAGCTCCAACGTGGAGGACGCCATGGTGGTCGGCCGGACCACCTCCAGCGCGGCGGTGAAGTCGGCCATCGCCACGGTCGGCGTCTCCGCCGTCTTCTGCCGCAGCGCCGCCCGCACCCCGGCCTCCCGGACCAGCGCCGCGAGGTCCGCGGCGACGAAACCGGGGGTACGCGCCGCCACCTCGTCCAGCCGGACGTCGCCGGCCAGCGGCACCTGGCGGGTGAGCACTGTCAACTGCTCCCGGCGCAGCGCCGGGTCGGGCAGCGGCACGGTGATCCGCAGACCCAGCAGGTCCGGGCCGCGCAGGGCCGGGTCCACCGCCTCGGGGCGGGCGCTGGTGCAGACCACCGCCGCGCCGGCCCGTACCGTCTCGGCGACGACCTGCCGGAACACCGTGGCCAGCGGGCCCGGCTCGTCGGCCGGGGCGATCGCCTCCACGTCGGTGACCAGCAGCACGGCGGGTCCGCCGGCGCGTACCGCCGAGGCCGCCTCGCGCAACCGTCGGGCCGCCGCGTCGGCGGTCGACGCGGCCAGCTCCGGTGCCCAGAGCGGACGGATCCGCGCGCCCACCCGGGCGGCGACGGCGCGGACCAGCGCTGCCTTGCCCGAGCCCGCCGGGCCCTCGACGAGAACCCCGAGCGAGACGGTGGTGCCCAGCCGGCCCAGCACCTCCCCGTGGTGGAAGCCCAGGTCCAGCAGCTCGGTCAGCTCCTCGGCCTGGGCCCGCAGGCCGGGCAGCTCGTCCACGTCCGGCGCGTCCTCCGGACCGAGCAAACCCTCGGCCGCCGTCGCGACGGGCGCGGAGTCGGGCACGTCCGCCGGGCCGGAGCCGCGGGTGGCCGGGCCGTGTTCCCAGCCCACCACCGTCTCCATGGTGACCAGCGCGCCGGTCGCCGGCTCGGCCGCGACCACGGTGAGCAGGGTGCTGGTCCAGGCGTACCCGACGGAGCTGGCGAGGCTGCGCCGCGCCGCCTCGACCAGGCCGCGCACGGCGGCGTCCGGGAGCACGTCCTGCGGCAGCAGCGAGACGTCGTCGCCGGCGGTGACCACCTTGCCCAGCAACGCGAGCCGCAGCATCTCCGGCGGGACCGCGGCGACCACCGCGGCCGGGCCGGCCACTGTCACCCGGCGCGCCGGCGCGGCCGGCAGCGGGCTCACCGTGACCTGCCCGCCGGCCCGCACGCCGAGGTTGCCGAGCAGCAGGTCGTCGGCGTACAGCAGGGCGCTGCTGGTGTCCGGCTCGGCGGCGGCCGCGATGCCGGCGGTCACCCGGCGACCGGTCAGGCGCACCGGGTCGCCGGGGCGCAGGGCCAGCGCGGTCAGCACCTCGGGGTGCAGGCGTACGACGCCCCGGCGGGCGTCCAGCGCGGCCGGCCGCAGGCTCGCGGTCAGGGTCAGGTCGGGTTCCGCCACCCGCCGACAGTAGCCGCCGGCACCACACCCCGTCCGGGTCAGCGCGGGCCGGGGTCCTCCAGCAGGGACGGGTCCCGGCGGATCATCTCGGCGAGCCGGGCCGCCGGGTCGGTGTCCAGCGGGTCGTGCCCGGGCGCGGGCACCGTCTTCACCGACATCGGCCAGGCCGGCGGGGGCGCCGGCGCGGCGGCCGGGCCGACCGTCACCGCCGGGCCCGCCCAGGAGACCCGCAGCGGGTACGCCTGGCCGCCCAACTCGACCCGGAGCGTCACGTCGAGCCCGGGATGCTCGGCGACCACCCGTCGGACCGCCTCGGCGACCTCCTCGACCGGGTCCCGCCGGTGCGGCGCCTCACCGCCCCGCAGCCGGTACGCGCCGTGCCCGGCCCGCCGGTCCGGCGGCCCGTCCGGAACCGGCCCGTCGGCGGCGGCACCCCGTTCGGCCGCTTCGGCCGGCTCGCCGGGCAGCGGCTCCCGTCGGCGCCGCGCCTCCTCGCGCCGAGCCAGCCGGGCCAGTGTCTCGTCCAGATCACCCCTCATCGCGTCCACCCCCTTCGCCAGAAAACGGACCGGATCGAGCGTCGGTTCAACCCTCCCGGGACCGGGTCGCCCGGTCCAGCGCCCGGTCCAGGACGACCAGCAGGGCGTCCCGGACGGAGAGGCGGTCCCGGGCGTCGAACTGCACCAGCGGCACGTGCTCGGCGATCGCCAGCGCCCAGCGGATCGACGGCAGGTCCAGCGCCAGCTTCCCGTCGAAGGCGTTGACGCCGACGGCGAACGGCAGCCCGGCCCGCTCGAAGAAGTCGATCGCGGGATAGCAGTCGTCGAGCCGGGCGCTGTCCACCACCACCAGCGCGCCGAGCGCGCCCCGCGCCAGGTCGTCCCACATGAAGCCGAAACGGGCCTGGCCGGGCGTGCCGAAGAGGTAGAGCTTCAGGCTGCGGTCGATGGTCACGCAGCCGAAGTCCATCGCCACCGTGGTGGTGGTCTTGCCGGCCACCCCACCCGGGTCGTCCACGCCGATGCCGGCGCTGGTCATCTCCGCCTCGGTGGTCAGTGGCGCGATCTCGGAGATGGCGCCCACGGTGGTGGTCTTGCCGACCCCGAAGCCACCGGCGATGAGGATCTTCACCGGGATCGGCGGGCGGGGCGCGGGCGCCCGCCGCACGATCGGGGCCGGTTCGCCGGGCACGCCGGGGGGCCGGTACGGCAGCGGCGGCGGCGCAGGCGGGGGCGGTGTGGCCCGGCCGATCAGCGGGGCCGGCCCGCCGTAGCGGGTGGGGGCGCTGTTCGCGGACGGCCCGCCCAGGGCCGCCGCCGGCCATTCAGGAGATCGCACGGAGTCCATCAATCACTCGCAGGATGATGTCGGGATCGAGGGCGTCGTCGACGTCCGCGACGTGCACGTCGAGATGACCAGCGGCGCGCAGGTCGCCGACCAGCACCCGGGTCACCCCGAAGTGCATCCGGGTACGGGCGGAGATCTCGGCGACCGACACCGGCTCGGCGCAGATCGCGACGATCGCCGCCAGCTCCGGGGCCAGCCGGGCGGTCACCGCCCAGGTGCCGCTGCCCGCGCGGGCGGTCACCTGGGTCTCCAGGCCGATCGCCGGGTCGCCGTCCACCCGTCCGGCGGTGAGCACGAACGGGCGTGGGCCGGTCGGCTCCCCGTCGCCCGCGTCCGACCCGGTGAGCGGGGCGGACGCGCGCAGGAAGGGACGGATCCGGACGCCGGGTTCCGGCTCCGGGTCCCCGCCGGCGGCCCCCGGGATCATTGCTGGACGGCGTTCTTCAGCTCGGCGATCAGGCGGGGGCTCAGGGCGCCACCGGCGCGGCCCGCGAAGAGCGTCATCTCGTACGCCACGGTGCCCAGGTTGGCCGAGCGGTCGGCGACCACGCCGAGGACCGAACCGCTGCTGATCGCGCTGATCAGCAGGTAGCCCTCGGCCATGTCGACGATCACCCGGTTGAGCGCGCCCAGCGCGTACCAGCTGGCGGCGCCCCCGGCGAGGCTGGTCATGCCGGAGACGACGGCGGCGAGGCGTTCCGCGTTGGACCGGTCCTTGATGGCGGACATGGCCATCAGCAGCCCGTCCGAGGAGACCGCGATCGCCTCCATCACCCCGGCCGTGCTGGAGGTGAACGAGTCGAGCAGCCAGTTGAAGGTACGCGCCTCGGGGCTGAGGTCGCCGGTGGAGCTCTGTTCGACGTTGTCGTGCAGGAACGGGCTGGTCACCGTGATGGATCCTCTTCGTAGCGACGGTCGGTACTGACTTCGCGCAGAGCACGGGCGACGCCCGCCTCGAACTCGGTGATGAGGTTGCGGACCTCGACGGGGTCGCCGGGGTCGGAGCTGGTCGGGGGCGCGGCCGGCACCGGGGAGACGGCCAGGTTGGCTCCGGGCACCCGCCGGCTGAGCCGGGGGCGGCCCGGCGTCGGCGGGGCCGGGGTGACGTCGTCCTCGGCCCGGCGTACGCCGTCCTGGAACGCCTCGACCAGCGCCCGGACCGAGGCCGGGTCGGCGGGGATCCCGATCAGCGGCCCGGTCGCCGGGCCGGCGGGGCCCGCCGGGGCGCCAGTGGGCAGGTTCGCCCCGGGCACCCGCTTGCGGATCGGCCGGGTGCCGGCCGGTCCGGGTCGCCCCGCCGGCGGGCCGACCGGAGCCGGTCCGGTGGACGGCCGTCCGGCCGGGGCCACCGGCGGTGGGCCGGCCGGCGGGAAGGCGGGACCGGGCGGCGGGCCGTCGGACGGTCCGCGGGCGGGGCCGGTCGTCGGCCCGGCGGCCGGGGGAGCGGCCGGTGCCGGGCCGACGACCGGTGTCGGCGGGGTCGGGTCGGCGGGGTACGTGGCCGGGCCGACGGGTGGCGTGGTCGCCGGCCCGGCGGCGGGCGGCCAGGCCGGCGGCGGCCCGGCGGTGGGGAAGCGGAGATCGTCGACCGGCGCGCCGCCGGCCGGGGCGGCGGCCACCGGCACGTCCCGCGGACCGGCCGGGTCCGGGGTGTCGGCCTGACTGCCGAACGCGTCCCACGAATCGCCGGTGGCGATGCTGCGGGTGGCCCGGGTGAGCAGCTCGGCGTCGAACCCGGCCGGTTCGACGGCGGCCGGCGGGGGGTCGACCGGCACACCCTCGCGGGGCAGACCGGGCGTCGGCGCCTCGGCGGTCGGTGCCGGCTGCCGCTCCGCGGGTGCGACGGTGGCCCGGGCCGCCGTGGCGGAGGGGCGCTCCGGCCGGCGGACCACCAGCGAGGCGGCCGGGATCTCCACCCCGGCGGTGACCCCGCCGCCCGAGGTCGCGGCCAACCGGACCGTCCAACCGTGCCGGCGGGCCAGCCGACCCACCACGAACAGGCCGAGCACCTCGGTCGGCGCGAGGTCGAGCCGTTCCCGCCGGGTGAAGCGGGCGTTCTCCTCGGCGAGCCGCTCGGCGGTGAGGCCGATGCCGTGGTCGACCACGGTGAGGCGGGCGCCGCCGTCGGTCAGCTCACCGGCCACCACCACCCGGGTGTGCGGCGGTGAGAAGGAGGTGGCGTTCTCCATCAGCTCGGCCAGCGCCAGCACCAGGTCGCCGGCGATCGCGGGCGCGGCCGAGACGCCGGGTGGCACCTGCACGTCGACCCGGGTGTAGTCCTCGATCTCGCCGAGCGCGAGCCGCACCACGTCGGCCAGCGGGACCGGCGCCACGTGCCCGTCCGAACCGGTGGCGCCGGAGAGCACCACCAGGCTGCCGGCGTTGCGGCGCAGCCGGCTGGAGATGTGGTCCAGCCGGTAGAGGTGCTCCAGCCGGGCCGGGTCGGCCTCCTGCCGTTCCAGCCGGTCGATGAGCGCGATCTGGCGGCCGACCAGGTTCTGCGTACGCCGGCCGACGTGGCCGAACATCTGCGCCACGTTGCGCCGGCCGGCCACCTGCCGCTCGACCAGCCGGGCGGCGGTGTGCTGCACCCGCTCGAACGCGCGGGCCAGGTCGCCGATCTCGTCCCGGGCGTCGACGTCCACCGGGTCGAGGCGGACCGGTGGCACCGACTCGGTCTCGTCGTCGGCGACCCGGGTCAGCTCGGCCTCGGCGACCCGGGCGACGCGTTCGGCGGACCGGGTGAGCCGGCTCAGCGGCCGGGCCACCGTCCGCGCCACGGTCATGCTCAGCAGCACCACGAGGAGGAGGATCAGGACCGCCGCCACGCTGACCAGCCAGGCCGCGGTCAACGCGGTCCGCTGCTCGCTGCGGGTCTCCGCGATCACGTCCGCGACGACCTTCTTCTCCACGAACTGGCCCAGGGTGATCATCGAGCGGACCGAGGGGAAGAGCGCGTCCAGCGGCACCGGCGCGATCGCCCCGATCGGGTCCCGGACGCTGTCGACCAGGAACGTCGGGCTGGTCCGGGCCGCCACGGCCGCGTCGTCCAGCCGGGCCAGCTTGAGCTGCTCCGGCGTGATGAGCTTGCGGAACCGCTGGTTGTCCACGTTGAGCGCGGCCATGCAGGCGATGTACGAGCCGGCCACCTTCGCGTCGCCGGTCGCCTTGACCAGCACGATCTGGGTGGCGCAGGAGCTCAGCCCCTCGTCGGCGCGCAGCAACGCGTCCAGGGCCAGCACCTGTCGCCCGGCCGGGGTGTCGGTGTCCACCTGGAACGGCAGCCGCAACGACTCGATCAGGGCGGTGTCGACCGCGGCGAAGGCGGTGAGGATCTGTTCCGGCGTGGCCCGCCCGGCGAGCACTGTGGTGCGGACGTCGGCCAGCGTGCGTACCCCGTCGAGGGCCGCGCGGACCGGCGCCGGCAGCGTCTCGGCGCGCAGGTCGGCGGCCCGGTCGTCGACGGTGACGGACTTCTGGATCAGCTCGGTGCGGGTCACCCGGCCGAGCAGCAACCCGACCGAGAGCAGGCGTTCCTGCTGGAGGTCCTGGACCAGGCTGCCGATCCGGCTGGCGACGCGGACGGTCTCGGCGGTGTCGGCGGCGCGCTGCGCGGTGGCCACCCGGTCGACGACCACCGGCACGGCCAGCCCGACCATGCTGAGCAGCGGGATGATCACCAGCAGGGCGAGCTTGCCCCGGATCCGCAATCTAGCGAGCAGCATCGAACGGCCTCCACCGCTCGGCGTCGCCGCCGCCCACCGTGACGGGCTGGCGGTCGGCGGGCCGGGTCGCGGCCGGCTGGTCCGGGCGGACCGTCGCCGGCCGGCCGGCCTCGGCCGGCTCCCGCGCCTCGGTGGAGCGGTGCCGACCCCGGCGCCACGCGGCGAGCTGGACCACGGCGAGCCCGGCCAGCAGCGCGACCGCGACCACGGCCGCGATCCGGGCCAGGAGCCGGTCCCGGTCGAGCGTGTCCAGTCGCTCCTCCAGCAGCGCGTCGAGCTGGTCGAGGATCACCGTGCGGAGTTCCTTGGCGGCGTTCTGGGCGGTCAGGCCGGCGTTGGTGAGCTGGTCGGTGCTCGGTGCGGCGCGCCCCGGGCCGGGCGCGGAGAACGCGGTGAACGCCTCCAGCGAGCGCTGGTAGGTGTCCAGCGGGGTGAGCACGTTGGCGCCCAGGTCGGTGCTCTCCGAGCTGTCCACCGCCGAGCGCAGGTCGGCGACCAGGTCCATGGCGGGGCCGAGCGCGGCCACCCGCAGCTCGGACAGCTCGGCGCCGGTCTTGACCCGCTCGGCGGCGGGGCGGGCGGGGGCCAGCCGGACCAGGTCGGCGAGCCGGCCGGCCAGCACGGTCGCGGTGGGCAGGTCGCCGCCGATGCCGTCCTGGAGGAAGAAGGAGTCGGCCCGGGGGTCGCGGATCAGGCCGGAGCTCTCCCGCACCTTCCGGTAGAGGGCCAGCAGCAGGTCGGTGGCCTCCCCGTACGCCCGGTAGGCCGCCTCGGGGTCGCCGAGACCGCGGTCCGGCAGCGCCTCCACCTTGGCCCGCAGCCCGGCCCAGCGCTCGTGACTGCGCAGCTCGTCGCCGACGGCGGCGTCCACCTCGGCTGCCCGCTCGATCGCGGCGTTGAGCGCCGCGCGGGAGACCGGCGCCCCGGCGACGGCGGTCGACTGGGCCTCGACCAGCGCGTCGGTGACCGGCCCGAGGGCGCGCAGGTAGCGGACTCCGAGGCGTTCCCGGGTCGCCAGGTCGTGGTCGTCGGCGGTGGTGCCGGAGGCCTGGGCGAAGAGCAGACCGAGTGGGGCGATCAGCGCCAGCACCAGCAGCAGGGGCAGGACACGGCCCGGTACGGAGGGCCGCCGACGGACCCGCGGCGCGGGAACTGTCATGGTCTGTCTCCTCCGGCGACGGCAGGGTGATGCGGTGCCCCGGGAGGTCGCCGTACGCAGTCCCGTGCACCGGACCGGAAAAGTAGCCGAACCGGGCGTGGTCGGAACCTCGGTCGATGAGTCGGCTTCACGTCACTTCGGTGGGTATGACGGAACGTCAATGGGGTGAACACGGAGCGTTCGATCGACGTGGCGAGACGCGACATCGACGGTGATTTGCGGTTGTAGATGTGAATTCACGTGATCCGAATACGTCCCGCTGGGATGGTCTGGACCTTCTGCGGACGACGGACGGCACGCGCCGAACGGCCCAGCCGGACGGACGTACGGCGGATCTCAGGGAACGCTCAGCCGGCGGCCCGTACCGTGTGCCGCATGAGATCACCCGTCGCGCGGGTCCGGCGCGCCCTCGCCGGCCGTCCGCGCCGGATCGTCGCCGCCGTCGTGGTGGTCGTCCTGGTCGTGGCCGCCCTGGTCTGGGCGGTCCGCCCGCAGGGACCGGACTTCCGGACCGAGGCGGCCGTGGTGACCGTCCGGTCCGGACCGACCGGGGACGAGCCGGTCGACCTGGACACCACGCTCTATCTGCCCGGCGACGCCTCGGAGACCAACCGGGTGCCGGCGGTGCTGCTGGCCCACGGGTTCGGCGGCACCAAGGAGTCGGTCCGCGCCGACGCCGAGGACCTGGTCGCCCGGGGGTACGCGGTGCTCACCTGGACCGCCCGGGGCTTCGGCCGCAGCGGCGGCCAGATCCACCTGGACAGCCCGGACCACGAGGTGCGGGACGCGCAGCGCCTGCTGGACCGGCTCGCCGCCCGCCCGGAGGTGCGCCTGGACGCGGCCGGCGACCCGCGCGTCGGCGTGGTCGGCGGCTCGTACGGCGGCGGCCTGGCCCTGCTGCTGGCCGCGCAGGACCAGCGGGTCGACGCGATCGTCCCGATGATCACCTGGAACGACCTGTCCCGGGCGTTCCTGCCGGAGAGCACCGGCCGGGAGCCCACCGACGGCGTGTTCAAGAAGGGCTGGGCCGGCATCTTCTTCGGTGGTGGCGGCAACGCCGGCTCCGGTCCGGCCGGTCTCTCCGGCGCCACCGCGGCCCAGCCGGAGGGCGCTCCCGCGTCCGCCGGCCCGGCGAGCCCGCAGCCGGGCGCCGGCCCGGGCAGCAGCTCCGGACGGGCGCCGGGTGGCGCCGCCGCCGATCCGTCCTGCGGTCGCTTCGCCGCCGACGTCTGCGCCGCGTACCTGCGCATCGCCACCACCGGCCGGGCCGACGCGGCGGCGGTGGCGCTGTTGCGGCGGTCGTCGCCGGCCGGTGTGCTCGACCGGATCAAGGCCCCCACCC
This sequence comes from Micromonospora sediminicola, assembly GCF_900089585.1. NCBI lineage: Bacteria > Bacillati > Actinomycetota > Actinomycetes > Micromonosporales > Micromonosporaceae > Micromonospora > Micromonospora sediminicola. Next base: position 924,547 of record NZ_FLRH01000003.1, read on the forward strand.
TGCTGGTCCAGGGCGAGGCCGACACGCTCTTCCCGCTCACCGAGGCGGACGCCAACGCGCGCGGCATCGCCGCCGCCGGCACGCCGGTGCGGGTCGCCTGGTTCACCGGCGGGCACGACGGGGGCGCCGGCCCGACCTCCGACTCGGACCGGGTGAAGTTCCTGACCGCCCAGTGGCTCGACCACTACGTCAGGGGCGACGGCCCGGCCCCCGGCGACACCTTCACGTTCTCCCGGATCGCCGGCTTCGACGCGCTCGACCGCGGCCTGGTGGCCACCGGCTTCCGCACCGACGACTATCCGGGCGTCGCCGGCCAGGGCCGCCGGGAGATCACCCTGACCGGCGGGGCCCAGCCGGTCGCCGTGCCGCCCAACGGCAACCCGGCGGCGATCTCCGCGGTGCCGTTCGCGGGCGCGCTCGGCTCGTTGCTCGACGGCGTGGCCGGGGACATCCCCGGCCAGCACGCGCGCTTCGAGTCGGCGCCGCTGGACGACCCGGTCGACGTGGTGGGCGCGCCGACCGTGCGGATCCGGGCCGCCTCACCGACCGGCGAGGCGGTGCTCTTCGTCAAGCTCTACGACGTCGACCCGCAGGGCGCGTCCACGTTGCCGTCCGGCCTGGTCGCGCCGGTGCGGCTGACCGGCCTGCCGCGCACGCTGGACGCGGCGGCCCCGGTCTCGGTCACGCTGCCGGCGATCGTCCGCCGGGTCGAGGCCGGGCACCGGCTGCGGCTCGTGGTGGCGACGTCGGACCAGGCCTACGCCACCCCGGCCGAGCCGACCGTGCACACGGTGGCGCTCGGCGACGGCCCGTTGGTGCTGCCCACCGTCGACGCCGCGCCGATCCCGACCACCGCCGCGGTGTGGCGCTGGGTGCTGGCCGGCCTGCTCGCCGCGATCGTGGTCGGGCTCGTCGTGGTCGTCCTGGTCACCCGCCGTCGGCACCGTCGCCAGGACAGCTCCGTGCATCCGGAGTACGCGGGCGTCCCGCTCGCCGTGCGCAACCTGCGCAAGGAGTACGCGGACGGGTTCGTCGCGGTCTCCGACGTGGACTTCGAGGTGCACCCCGGCCAGGTGGTCGGCCTGCTCGGGCCGAACGGCGCGGGCAAGACCACCACGCTGCGGGTGCTGATGGGGCTGACCCAGCCCACCGCCGGGGAGATCCACGTCTTCGGCCACCGGCTGGTGCCCGGCTCGCCGGTGCTCTCCCGGATCGGCGCGCTGGTCGAGGGGCCCGGCTTCCTGCCCCACCTGTCCGGTCTGGACAACCTCAAGGCGTACTGGCGGGCCACCGGGCGGCCGTGGGAGGACGCCCACTTCGACGAGGCGCTGGAGATCGCCGGTCTGGGCGACTCGGTGCACCGGCGGACGAAGAAGTACAGCCACGGCATGCGGCAGCGGCTCGCCATCGCCCAGGCCATGCTCGGCCTGCCCGAGCTGCTGGTGCTCGACGAGCCGACGGACGGGCTGGACCCGCCGCAGATCGCGGAGATGCGCCGGGTGCTCCAGCGGTACGCCACCGACGGCCGCGCGGTGCTGGTCTCCAGCCACCTGCTCGCCGAGGTGGAACAGACCTGCACGCACGCGGTGGTGGTGAACAAGGGTCGGATCGTGGCCTCCGGGCCGGTCGAGGAGATCGTCGGCGAGTCGCCGAGCGTGCTGTTCGAGGTGAGCGACCCGGACGCGGCGCGTACGGTGCTCGACCGGCTGGACGGCGTACGGGTGCTGCCGGATTCCGACGGCGGGCTGGTGGTCGACACCAACGGCACCGCCCGCAGCGAGGTGGTGGCGGAGCTGGTCCGGGCCGGCATCGGGGTGGACCGGGTGGTGCCCCGGCGCCGCCTGGAGGACGCGTTCCTCGCCCTGGTGGGCGAGAACTCTCGGGGAAGCGGTGACCGGTGATGGCGGGTTCTTCGGTGGCGTCGTCCGGCGGTGGCGCGGTCGCACCCGGCGGTACGGCTGCGCCCGGCGCGGGCGGGGCGGCGGCCGGCTACCGGCCGTCGGCCACGATGCCGTTCGGCGCGGAGTTCCGGCGGCAGGCGTCGCGGCGCCGGACCCAGCTCGCGCTGGGGTTCATGGTGCTGCTGCCGCTGATCATCCTGGTGGCGTTCCAGTTCGACTCCGGGGACGACGACGGCGGCGGCCGGGGCGAGTTCGCCAGCCTTGCCGACCTGGCCACCTCGGGCGGCCTCAACTTCACCCTGTTCTCGATCCTGGTGTCGGCGTCGTTCCTGCTGGTCGTCGTGGTGGCGTTGTTCTGCGGCGACACGGTGGCCAGCGAGGCGAGCTGGGGCAGCCTGCGCTACCTGCTGGCGGTGCCGGTGCCCCGGGCCCGGCTGCTCGCGGTGAAGCTGGTGGTCGCGCTCGCGTACTCCGGGCTGGCGCTGGTGCTGCTGGCCGGCACCGCGCTGCTCGCCGGCACGCTGCGGTACGGGTGGAAGCCGCTGAGCAGCCAGGTCTCCGCCGAGCTGGCGCCGGCCGACGGGTTGCTCCGGCTGCTCGGCGTGCTGGGCTACCTGGCGGTGGTGCTGCTGGTGGTGGCCGGGCTGGCGTTCCTGCTCTCGGTGACCACGGACGCCGCGCTCGGCGCGGTCGGCGGTGCGGTGCTGCTCTGGATCCTGTCCAGCATCCTGGACCAGATCACCGCGCTGGGCGGGCTGCGGAACCTGCTGCCGACCCACTACAGCAGCGCCTGGCTGGGGCTGCTGTCGTCGCCGATGCAGACCGACGACGTGGTCAAGGGCGCGATCTCGGCGATCGTCTACGCCACGCTGTTCTGGGGGCTGGCCTTCTGGCGCTTCACCCGCAAGGACGTCACGAGCTGAGGTGGCCGTCACCGACCCGTCGGGGCCGGTCGGCTGTCGGCCAGCTCGACTCTCGCCTGGCCACGGCGGTCACTCTCCGCAACGCTTCGTCAGAAGCAATGTCGCCTCGAACCTCTTATGACTCAGCGTCATAATTATGACTCTGAGTCATATCGCACTCGGGAGAAGCTTCACCCGACCGTGCGGGGCCGACTGGGGAGGGCCTGACTAACTGGGGTTCGCCGAGCCGGGCCGAGTCGAGCCGCAGGTCTTCCCGGCGGCTTTCGGACTTCCATATCATGGGAGCGTTCCCACGAAGTTGTCCCGCCAGCAAAGAATCGATTAACTTCAATCTTCTGCGCCGCCATCCTGGACGTCGTCCGATACCCGTCCCAGGAGGTTTCCCATGGTCCCGAGCCAGTTGAAAGGCCCTGTGCTCTCCCTGTTCCGCATCGTCGTCGGCCTGCTCTTCCTGCTCCACGGCGCGGCGTCGATCTTCGGAATACTCGGCGGCAACCCGGCGACCGGCGGGGCGGTCCCGTTCGGCACCTGGCCCGGCTGGTGGGCCGCGCTGATCCAACTGGTCTGCGGCGCGTTGGTGCTGGTCGGCCTGCTCACCCGGCCCGCCGCGCTGCTCGCCTCCGGCTCGATGGCGTACGCGTACTTCGTGGTGCACCAGCCGCACGGCCTGCTGCCGCTCGGCAACGGCGGTGAGCTGGCCGCGCTCTTCTGCTGGGCGTTCCTGCTGGTCGCGGTGCTCGGCCCCGGCCCCTGGGCGCTCGACGCGCTGCTGTCCCGCCGCCGGGGCGAGCCCGCGGACGCCACCCCCGCGCCTCGCGCGTCGGTCCCCGCCTGAGTCGGTCGCCCACCGGGTCCTGGTGCGGGGCTCCCGTCCCGTGCCGGGGCCTCAGAGCGGGTTGACCGGGGTGGTCGCGAGCGACGGCGGACCGATCGGCGCGGACGGCGCGGGCGCCTGTGTGGTCGGCGCCGGGTCGCGGCGCTTCCAGGCGCTGACGCCGAGCCGACCGGTGTTGCCCAGGTCGATCGGCCCGTCCAGCGCGACCGGGTACGCCGGCCGGCCGGCCACCGGGGCGACGTCCAGCTCGACGCCGTCGGTCGCCACCACCGTCGCGTCGGTGACCAGGTTGCGCCAGATCAGCGCGGCGCCGGCCCGTTCGCCGGGACGCAGCACGAGCGCGGTGGGTGGGTCGTCGAAGCCCGAGGTGATCGGGGCGGCCCCGGGGATCACCCGCACCGTGATCGGGTCCCTGTCGGCGTCCCGCAGCGCGACCGCCGGATAGCCGCGCAGCTCGTACGGCCGGTCGCCGCAGTTGACCAGGTCGAGGCCCATGGCCCGCAGCCCCATCGCGGCGCTCACCCCGAGTTCGACGATCCGGATGCCCTCCGGGGAGCAGGCCGGGGTGGCCGTCGCGCTGTCGGGCGCGGCCCCCGGCCGCTGCGGCGGCGTGGACAGTGGGTCCACCGGGCGCGGCGTCGCGGTGCAGGCGGTCAGCAGGGTCAGCCCGGCGATGACGCCGAGTCGGCGCGCCGGGTTCCGCATCCGGTGATCATGCCACCCGGTCGGGCGCGGCGAGGACCGCGTCGAGCAGGCCCGGGTAGAGGCGGTCCAGTTCCTCGCGGCGCAGGCGCACGTAGCGGCTGGTGCCGGCGACGCGGGTGCGGGTGACGCCCGCCTCGCGCAGCACCCGGAGGTGGTGGCTGCGGGTGGCTTTGGAGACGCCGAACTCGAACGTGCCGCAGGCGTGCTCGCCGCCCCGGGCCAGCGTGCGCACGATCTGCAGTCGGACGTCGTCGGCCAGCGCCGCCAGCACCGCGGTCACCGGCACGTCGCGCAACTCGGGTTCGTGCAGTTCCATGTGACCAGGGTAACCCATGTTCGACATCCGTCGAACAACCTCCTAGAGTCGGCTTCGTTGGTTCGACGATACTCGAACATAGGAGCCGCGATGCGATCCCGTTCCGCCGCCCTCCCGCTCTTCGCGGTGCTCAGTTGGGGCGTCATGTTCCCCGTCCTGGCCAGCGCGCTCACCCGGGTGGACGCGCTCAACCTGACCACCGCCCGGTACGTGCTCGCCACCGCCGTGCTGGTCGCCCTGCTCCTGGCCCGGGAGGGGGTGACCGCCCTGACCACGCAGCGCCGTGGGGTTGAGGTGCTGCTGCTCGGCGCGCTCGGCTTCGCCGGCTTCAACACGCTCACCAACCTCGCGCTCGGGCACGCGGCCCCGCAGCAGATCGCCCTGTTCGCCGCCACCGTGCCGGTCGTCACCCAGCTGGTCCGCTGGGCGCGGGACGGCATCCGGCCCCGGCCGGCGATGCTCGGCCTCTCCGTGGTCGCGCTCGTCGGCGTCGGTCTGGTGATCACCCGCGGCCGGCTCGACGGGCTCGGCGAGTTCGGTCTCGGCGGGCTGCTCATGGTCGGCGCCGTGCTCGGCTGGGCGTTCTACACCCACGGCGCGACCCGGTTCCCCGAGTGGTCACCGCTGCGCTACACCGCGCTGACCGCCGTCGCCGGCACGATCGCCATGCTCGCCGCCAGCGCCGCCGCCGACCTCACCGGGGTCCAGCACGCCCCGCACGCCGCCGACCTCGTCGCGGTCGCCCCCCAGCTGGCGTACGCGGTGCTGGTCGCCGCCGTGGTCGCGGTGCTGGCCTGGAACACCGGCGTCCGGCGGCTCGGGGCGGCGGACGCCGCGCTGTTCATGAACCTGGTCCCGGTGACCACGTTCGCGGTGCAGATCCTGCGCGGCTACCGGCCGGGCGCGGTCGAGCTGGCCGGCGCCGGGCTGACCGTCGCCGCCCTGGTGGCGGCGAACCTGGTCACCCGTACCCCGGCCCGGCGGGCCACGACGGCGACCCCCGTGCCGGCGGCCGTGGTGGACCGGCCGGCGGTGGTCGAGCCGGTCGCGGTGGTCGGCCGCTGAGCCGGCCCACAGCGTGGGATCCCGAGGTGGCGTGGCCGTGAGCGGCGCATAGACTCGGCGGCACAACTGCATACCTCATCCAGAGGGGCTGAGGGATACGGCCCGAAGACGCCCCGGCAACCACCCGCGCGCTCGACGACGAGCGACAGCGGGCAGGTGCCAATTCCGTCCCCGCCGCACCCGGCGATGCGGGGAAAGATGAGAGGACACCCTCGACATGACGTCGACGCTTCCCGCCGCACCCGGCATCGACACCACCCGCAGCCCGGCCCGCGCCCTGGTCTGTCGCGCCTGTTCCGCGCGGTACCCGCTGGCCGCTCAGCATGCCTGCTACGAGTGCTTCGGGCCGCTGGAGGTCGACTACGACACCGCCGCCCTGGCCACCGTCACCCGGGAGCGCATCGAGGCCGGCCCGAACAGCATCTGGCGGTACGCGGACCTCCTGCCGGCCGGCCAGGACCCGGACACCCGGGTCACCCTGGACCCCGGGTTGACCCCGCTGGTGTCCGCCCCGCACCTCGCCGCCGAACTGGGCCTCACCGGCCCGCTCTGGGTCAAGGACGACAGCGCCAACCCCACCCACTCGTTCAAGGACCGGGTGGTGTCGGTGGCGCTGACCGCCGCCCGGGCGCTCGGCTTCACCCGCTACGCCTGCGCGTCCACCGGGAACCTGGCCAACTCGGTCGCCGCGCACGCCGCGCGCGCCGGCGTGCCGTCGGTGGTCTTCATCCCCGGCGACCTGGAGCAGGGCAAGGTCGTCACCACCGCGGTCTACGGCGGTGACCTGGTCGCCGTCGACGGCTCGTACGACGACGTGAACCGGCTCTGCGGCGAGCTGGTGGAGACCGACGACTTCGAGGACACCGCGTTCGTCAACGTGAACGTCCGGCCCTACTACGCCGAGGGGTCCAAGACGCTCGGCTACGAGGTGGCCGAACAGCTCGGCTGGCGGATCCCGGCCCAGGTGGTCATCCCGATGGCCAGCGGCGAGCTGCTCACCAAGATCGACAAGGCGTTCACCGAGCTGGTCGAGATCGGCCTGGTCGAGGCGCCGGCCGGCGGTTGGCGGGTGTTCGGCGCGCAGTCCGCCGGCTGCAACCCGATCGCCACCGCGCTGCACGCCGACAGCGACACCATCGTCCCGGTCAAGCCGACCGGCATCGCCAAGTCGCTGAACATCGGCGACCCGGCCGCCGGCCTCTACGCGCTGGAGGCGGTGCGCCGCACCGGCGGCTGGATGGAGTACGCCGACGACGACGAGATCCGGGCCGGCATCCGGCTGCTCGCCCGCACCACCGGCGTGTTCGCCGAGACCGCGGGCGGCGTCACGGTCGCGGTGCTGCGCAAGCTGGTGGAGTCGGGCCGGCTCGACCCGACGGCGGAGACGGTCGTCTTCAACACCGGCGAGGGTCTCAAGACGCTCGACGCGGTGGCCGCCCAGGTCGGCCCCACCCACCGCATCAAGCCCAGCCTCCGCGCCGCCCGCGACGCCGACCTCCTCACCTGAGCCTTGATCGACTCGGTCGGGCGGTGGAGGTGGGACTCGCCCGGGTGGGGGATCGGGCAGGACCGGTGGGTAACCGGCGATGTGCGGTGAGTGCCAGAAACCCACCCACAAGGACTTGACGGCAGGAACCGGACGGCGCAAGATGCTTCGTGCGGGAGGGCATCCGCCGGAGACTTTTCAAGTTCTTGCGACCCAACGCCGGAGGCGTTGTGCGGACGTCCCTCCCGACCAACCTCGCGCAGGGCCAGCGGACATCCGCTGGCCCTGTCGCCGTTCCGGCCCGATCCGCTCGCCGGCGACCGATCTTCAGTTGTGACACGCCCCTACTGATCTGGTGGCTTCCTGTTGCATGATGGCGGGCATGACGGAGACCCCGCACCCCCTGTACGACAGGCACCGCGAGACCCTCGACCGGGCGCTGACCGCGATCACGGAGCGCGGGTACTGGTCGGCCTATCCCGAGTCGCCCAGCCCTCGGGTGTACGGCGAGACCGCCGCCGCCGACGGCAAGGCCGCGTTCGAGGCGTACCTGGGCGGGGACTTCCCGCTCGACCAGCCGGGCGACGGCAGCAGCGTCGCCACCGAGGCCAGCCCGTTCGGTGTGCCGCTGGACGTGCGCTACCCGCACGCCGGCGCCGACCAGCTGGTGTCCGCCGCGACCGCCGCGCTGCCGGCCTGGCGCGACGCCGGTCCGCAGGCTCGGGCGGGGGTCTGCCTGGAGATCCTCGACCGTCTCCACAAGAACGTGTTCGAGCTGGCCAACGCCGTGCAGTTCACCAGCGGCCAGGCGTTCGTGATGGCGTTCCAGGCCGGCGGCGCGCACGCGCTGGACCGGGCGCTGGAGGCGGTCGCCTACGCGTACGCGGAGATGAGCCGCCACCCGGGGACGGCCGGCTGGGAGAAGGCCGCCGGCAAGGGCGACCCGCTGCGGATGACCAAGACGTTCCACGTGGTGCCCCGCGGCGTGGCCCTGGTCATCGGCTGCAACACGTTCCCGACCTGGAACTCGTACCCCGGTCTCTTCGCGTCGCTGGTCACCGGCAACCCGGTGGTGGTCAAGCCGCACCCGCGCGCGGTGCTGCCGCTCGCCGTCACTGTGAAGTACGCCCGGCAGGTGCTCGCCGAGGCCGGGTTCGACCCGAACCTGGTGCAGCTCGCCCCCGAGGCGCAGGGTGAGAAGCTCGCCTCGACGCTGGCCCTGCACCCGGCCGTGAAGATCGTCGACTTCACCGGCTCGACCGAGTACGGCGACTGGCTGGAGGCGAACGCCCGGCAGGCCGCCGTCTACACCGAGAAGGCCGGCCTGAACACGGTGGTGATCGACTCCACCGACGACTTCGCCGGGCTCTGCCGCAACCTCGGCTTCACACTGACGCTCTACAGCGGCCAGATGTGCACCACCTCGCAGAACCTGCTGATCCCGCGCGACGGCATCGACACCGACCAGGGGCACAAGAGCTTCGACGAGGTGGCCGCCGGGATCGCCGGCGCGGTCGCCAAGCTGACCGCCGACCCGGCCCGCGGCGTCGAGCTGACCGGCGCGATCGTCAACGACGGGGTGCTGGAGCGGTTGGAGGAGGTCACCAAGGTCGGCGAGCCGGTGCTGGAGTCGCGGTCCGTCGCGCACCCGTCCTTCCCGGGCGCGGTGGTGCGCACGCCGACCGTGGTCAAGCTGGACGCCGGGGACACGGCGACCTACTCGCGGGAGTGGTTCGGGCCGATCTCGTTCGCCATCGCCACCGACTCCACCGAGCACAGCCTGCGCATCCTGCGCGAGACGGTGGGGGAGAAGGGCGCGCTGACCGCGGCGGTCTACTCCACCGACGAGGCGGTGCTGGACGCGGCCGAGGCGGCGGCGATCGACGCCGGGGTGCACCTGTCCTGCAACCTGACCGGTGGCGTCTTCGTCAACCAGTCGGCGGCGTTCTCCGACTTCCACGGCTCCGGCGCCAACCCGGCGGCGAACTCCGCGCTGACCGACGGCGCGTACGTGGCCAACCGGTTCCGGGTCGTGCAGAGCCGCCGGCACGCGTGAAAGGCGGGGCCCCTTCTTAACGCCTCCGGTAGAGAAGGGGCCCCCGCTTAACAACCCGTCAGGCCGCGCGGCGCATCTGGAGTTCGTGCAGGCCGGGGATGCGCGGGTGCGGGACGCGTACCCCGGTGTCGGTGAAGCCCAGCTTCTGGTAGGCCCGGTAGGCGCGGTCGTTGCCGACCACCACCTCCATCATCAGCTCGGGCCGCCCGCAGGCCCGGGACCAGGCCGCCACCTCGTCGACCAGCGCGGCCAGCAGTCCGCTTCCCCGCCGGGCCGGTGTCACGTAGACCGCGTAGACCAGCGTCAGGCCCGGCTCGTCCGGCGCGGCGACCCCACCCGCGTGACCGACCAGGCGGCCGCCCGGGTCCGCCACGAACTGGGCGGTGTGGTCGCCGCGCGAGACCGCCGCCACCCGGGCGGCGAAGTCGGCGTGCGGCCGGGCCGCCGCCTCGGCCACGGTCTCCAGGAAGGCCAGCGGGCTGTCCGCGAGCATCTCCAGCCGGAGGGCGCGCATCCGGGCGGCGTCCTCCGGACGGATCCGGCGGACGGTGGTCAGGACGGTCGTGCTGGTCATGCCGCATGCATACCGGACGGTCCCCGGACGGTGTACGCGGGTGCCGTGTTCCGGGCCGGAATATGCCCGATTTGTGGTCGTGCGCGGTCGTCACGCCTCGTGTAGCGTGCGATTTCGGTCACCGATTCAGCGGCCGTCGCCGATCGCCGAAACCGGTGCGCCGCCGGTGCCGGTCCGCCGGTTCCCGGGTCTTGGAACGCCGCGCAGAGTGAGGAAGTGCACCGTGGCACAGGGCACCGTGAAGTGGTTCAACTCCGAAAAGGGCTACGGCTTCATCGCCGTCGACGGCGGGCAGGACGTGTTCGTCCACTTCTCCGCGATCGAGATGGACGGTTACAAGGCGCTGGACGACGGCCAGCGGGTCGAGTTCGAGATCGCCCAGGGCCAGAAGGGTCCGCAGGCCGAGCGGGTCCGCGTCATCGCCTGACCGGGCCTGGCCCGCCGCCGGCGGCCGAGCCACCCCGACCGGGGCTGCGGTGCGGCCTCGCACCGTGGAAGATCATGAGCCGTTCCAGCCGTTGCCGCTGAGGAGGGCCCATGTCCGACCTGCCCCCGTCGGGTTCCACCGAACCGATGCCCCCGGCGTCGTCCGGTGCGCCGACCGACCCGACCCGGTCCACGCCGCCGACCGCCGGGCCGGTGCCGGGGCAGCCGGGCCCGTCCGGATCGCCCGCACCCGCCGCCGACCCCTGGGCCCGGCCGGTCGTGCCCGAGCAGCCGGGCCCCGGCGCCTCGCCGCCCGCCCACGCCGACCCCGCCACCCCGGCCACGCCTCCGCCGGGTTGGCCCGCGTCGTCCGGCGCCACGCCTCCGCCGGGTTGGCCCGCGTCGTCCGGCCCCACGCCCCCGCCCGGCTGGCCCGCGCCGCCGGGTGACCCGTCGACGGGCTGGGGCTGGCCGGCCGGCGGGCCGGCGTATCCGGGCCACCCGATGCCCGGCGCGCCGTACCCGGCCCAGCCGATGCCCGGTGGCCACTACGGCTGGTATCCGCCCACCGACCCGAACGACCCGCTGGTCACCCCGCCGCACGCCGGTGTCGCCGGCTGGTTCTCGCGGTGCGCCGGCGCGGTACGGCGTGGTTGGCGGCAGCTCCTGCCGATCGTGCTGCTCGCCCAGTGCGTCCCGGCGGCGATCATCTCGGTCCTCTCGCTCTACCTGGTGCCCACCGACGAGCCGGTGACCGGCCCGGACGGCGCGCCGGTGCTGCCCGACGGCTACCTGGAGCACATGTTCGCCTTCTACGGCGTGGTCATGCTCGCCGCGTTGATCTTCGGCCCGGTGCAGGCCGCCGGCTGGGGCGCGGGCACGTGGGTGGTCGCCCGACAGGCCGCCGGTGAGCCGGCCGGTCTCGGCGCGGCCCTCCGGTACGGGCTGCGCCGCGCGCTCGGTCTCTGGGGCTGGACCATCGTGGCCTCGCTGCTGATCACCGTGGGCGCGTGCCTCTGCCTGTTGCCCGGCGTCTACGTCGGGTTCGCGGTCGCCCTGTTCGGACCGGTCTACCTGTTCGAGCGGCAGGAGCCGATCGGGCGGGCCTGGCGGATGTTCCACCAGCGGTTCGGCATGGTGCTGGGCCGGGTGGCGCTGGTGATGTGCGCGCTGCTCGCGGCGACCGTGCTGGACCTGGTGGTCAGCACGGTGAGCGGGGTGGTGTTCGGGGCCGACCCGACGAGCGCGCCGGGCACCACCGTCGGCGCGGTGGCGCTGGCCGTGGTCGGCGCCGCGTTGGCCGCGCCGGCCTACCTGGCGCAGCTGGTCGGGCTGGTCGTCGCCTACGCCGAACAGCGGGCGCAGGAAGGCCCGGTGAACGCGGCCCGACTGGCGGCGGAACTCGGCTGAGCGGGGCCGTCGTGCTTGCACTCGGCTAGGGAGAGTGCTAAACAAGTCATTGGCACTCGCGTACGGTGAGTGCCAGAAGGTCGGGGCGGTAGGGCCACGATCGCGCCGGTGCCGAAGGGGTGCCGGAGCGGTACGAGGCCGGTCGTCGCGGGCTGTCCGGCCCGACCGAGGAGACGTCGTCGTCGCCAGGTGGCGACGTCCCCAAGGTGCGTACACCAGACGGCCCATCCGGGCATCCGGGTGGCCCGTGAGTGTCCAGGAGGACAACGCCGTATGGCCAAGATGATCGCGTTCGACGAAGAGGCGCGCCGCGGCCTCGAGCGGGGCATGAACCAGCTCGCCGACGCCGTGAAGGTGACCCTCGGCCCCAAGGGCCGCAACGTCGTGCTCGAGAAGAAGTGGGGTGCCCCCACCATCACCAACGATGGTGTGAGCATCGCCAAGGAGATCGAGCTCGAGGACCCGTACGAGAAGATCGGCGCCGAGCTGGTCAAGGAGGTCGCGAAGAAGACCGACGACGTCGCCGGTGACGGCACGACGACGGCGACCGTCCTGGCCCAGGCCCTGGTCCGTGAGGGTCTGCGCAACGTGGCCGCCGGCGCCAACCCGATGGCCCTGAAGCGGGGCATCGAGGCCGCCGTCGCCAACGTCTCGGAGGAGCTGCTCAAGCTCGCCAAGGACGTGGAGACCAAGGAGCAGATCGCCTCCACCGCCTCCATCTCCGCCGCCGACCCCAGCGTCGGCGAGATCATCGCCGAGGCGATGGACAAGGTGGGCAAGGAAGGCGTCATCACCGTCGAGGAGAGCAACACCTTCGGCCTGGAGCTCGAGCTCACCGAGGGCATGCGCTTCGACAAGGGCTACATCTCCGCCTACTTCATGACCGACCCGGAGCGTATGGAGGCCGTCTTCGACGACCCCTACATCCTGATCGTCAACAGCAAGATCTCGTCGGTGAAGGACCTGCTCCCGATCCTGGAGAAGGTCATGCAGTCGGGCAAGCCGCTGCTGATCATCGCCGAGGACCTGGAGGGCGAGGCCCTCGCCACCCTGGTGGTCAACAAGGTCCGGGGCACCTTCAAGTCGGTCGCCGTCAAGGCGCCGGGCTTCGGTGACCGCCGCAAGGCCATGCTGACCGACATCGCCATCCTCACCGGTGGCCAGGTCATCAGCGAGGAGGTCGGCCTCAAGCTGGACGCGACCGGCCTCGAGATGCTGGGCCGCGCCCGCAAGGTCGTGGTGACCAAGGACGAGACCACCATCGTCGACGGTGCCGGCGACGCCGAGCAGATCCAGGGCCGGGTGAACCAGATCCGGGCCGAGATCGACAAGAGCGACTCCGACTACGACCGGGAGAAGCTGCAGGAGCGTCTGGCCAAGCTGGCCGGCGGTGTTGCGGTGATCAAGGTCGGCGCGGCCACCGAGGTCGAGCTGAAGGAGCGCAAGCACCGCATCGAGGACGCTGTCCGCAACGCGAAGGCCGCCGTCGAGGAGGGCATCGTCCCGGGTGGTGGCGTCGCGCTGGTGCAGGCCGGCAAGACCGCCTTCGACAAGCTGGACCTGGCCGGCGACGAGGCCACCGGCGCGCAGATCGTCAAGATCGCGCTGGACGCCCCGCTGCGGCAGATCGCCGTCAACGCCGGCATGGAGGGTGGCGTCGTCGTCGAGCGGGTCCGCAACCTCGACCCGGGTCACGGCCTCAACGCCGCGACCGGCGAGTACGTGGACCTGCTGGCCGCGGGCATCATCGACCCGGCCAAGGTGACGCGTTCCGCGCTGCAGAACGCCGCCTCGATCGCCGCGCTGTTCCTCACCACCGAGGCCGTCGTGGCGGACAAGCCGGAGAAGACCCCGGCCGCCCCGGCTGGTCCGGGTGGCGGGGAGATGGACTTCTGAGTCCAGCTCCATCCCGTACGCCGAAGGGGGCGGGCCGCGTCAAGCGGTCCGCCCCCTTTCCGCGTACGTGTCAGGTGGGCAGCGGGCGTTGGTTGCGGCGCTTCTTCGCCCGGTCGTACGGGGGCGGCAGCCACCTCGGTTCGTCCACCGGCTGCCGTGGCTCCTCCACGGGTGGCTGGTCGGCCCCGGCCAGCTCGGCGAGCTGTTCGGCGTCGCCGACGTCGAGCCGGTCGAACGGGAGCTGCCCGGGAAGCTCGTCGGTCGGGCGTCGGCCCGTGGCCGGGTCGTCGGCCCGTTCGTCATCCGTGCTCATGCACCGCCTCCTCCTGCCTACCGACCGTAGGGCCCGGGTGACGCCATGGAGGGTGAACGGCGTTATGCCCTTTTGATGGCTTTCCGGTAGAGGAAGAAGACGCGCTCGATCCGGGCGCCCGCCGCGCCGGAGTAGAACGGCACCGGGCCCACCCAGCCGATCTGCGCCGCGCCGATCCCGGACGCCGCCTGGTCCCGCAGGCATCGGCGCAGCAGCACCCCGCCGATGCCGGACCCCTCGGCCGCCGGGGCGGTGCCCATCGGCCCGAACCAGCTCGGTCGCGCCGACCCCCAGGCCGCGAAGCCGAGGATCTCCCCGTCCCGTTCGGCCAGGTGCGCGCCCGCGTCCGGGCGACCCGCCGAACCGGCCAGCTCGCCGTCCCAGGTGCCGCCGAACGTGGCCCGGGCGAACGCGGTCAACGCCGGCAGGTCCGCCGGTCCGGCCCGACGTACGGTCACGCCCCGCCCGGCCAGCCGCTGCTCGGCGGCCTCGGTGGAGCGCAGCGCCGGCGACCCCTCGGTCAGCTCGGCGGTCATGTTCCAGGCCGTCCGGTCCTGCCGGAAGCCGAGCCGTGACGCGGCGCAGACCGCCGGCGTGTAACGCACGTCGATCCCCGGCCAGGCGTAGTGCGGCGGGTTGCCGGCCAGCAGCAGCTCGGCGGCGCCGAGCGCGGCCAGCCGGGCCTCCGCCTCCGCGAGCAGCGCGCCACCGACCCCCTGGCGGCGTTCCGCCGGGGCCACCGCGACCAGGTCGACGTGGCCGAGCCGGGGATCGGTCGCCGACAGCGAACCCACCAGCACCCCGACCAGGTTGCCGTCGCGTACCGCGCCGAGCCGCAGCACGGTCCGGTCGGCCGCGGCCCGGTCGGCGAGCGTGGTCACCACGGCCGACGCCTCGGCCGCGTCCTCCGGCAGGTCGAGCGACCACCGGCAGAGTTCGACGACCTCGGGCAGGCGGTCCCGGCCCAGCTCGATGATCTCCACGTCCATGGTCGCCGACCCTAGGTCATCGACGCCGCAATGGACAGGGTTCCTAACCGCTGGAGGTCGCCCGGGCGGCCCGCACCGCCGCGTACGCGTCGACCAGGCCCGCGCCGACCAGGTCCCGGCTGCCCCCGCAGGGCGCGCCGGCGGGGACCGTGGCCGGGGTGGCCGTGTCGGCGAGGATCCGCCGGGTCCGGTCCAGGTCGCCGACCAGCGCCGGGTTCGCCGACCACATCAGCGCCACCACGCCGGCCACCTGCGGCGTGGCCATCGAGGTGCCGTCCAGGGTGGTGTAACCGCCGCCGGGGAACGCCGACGGCACCGCCGCGCCGGGAGCCACCAGATCGGGCTTGCCGGCCGTTGCGGCCGGGCCCCGGCTGGAGAAGTCGGTGAGCCGGCGGCTCCGGTCGACCGCGCCGACCGTGAGCACGTCCGGGTACGGCGCCGGCGGGTCGACGATCGACCCGCAGTGCGGACCGGTGTTGCCGGCGGCGGCCACCACCAGGATGCCGGCGGCGGCCAGCGCGGCGGTGGCCGGGCGCAGGGCTCCAGGGTCGCAGCCCTCCAGCGGCGGGCAGCCCCACGAGTTGGTCAGCACGTCCGGTGCGCGCGCCGGACGGCCGTCGGTGAACGGGTCCCCGCCGGGCGGGAACGGGGCCAGCATGAACTGGAGGCAGTCGAGGTAGCGGGCCGGGCTGCCCAGGTTGCGGTCCAGGTTGACGCAGCCCACCCAGCGCGCCCCGGGCGCCACCCCGATCCCGTCGCGGCCGACCGCGCTGCCCAGCGTGTGGGTGCCGTGGCCGCCCCGGTCGGCCGGCGCGCGGCGGTGCTCCCACGGGTCGTACCAGGAGTCGTCGCCGCCCCGGAAGCCCGCGGCCAGCGCCGGGTGCCGGCCGTCCACCCCGGAGTCCGAGCTGCCCACCACCACGCCGGTGCCGGTGACGCCCAGCTCCGACCAGACCCGGTCGGCGCCGATCAGCGACACGTTCCAGGTCGGGCCGGTCGGCGCCGGGGTGTCACCCCGGGCCGGCGGCGCCGCCGCGGGCAGCGGGCGCGGACGCTGGCCGACCAGCACCCGGGCCACCTCCGGCCGGCCGGAGAGCCACGCCCGCACCGCCGGCCCGCCGTCCGTCTCGATCGCGTTGACCAGGTAGTAGGGCGTCGGGTTCAGGCGCAGTCCACGCAGCGTGCGGCGCAGGTCGCCCTGCGTCCGGTCGGCGGTCGCGACCAGCCGCCGGTAGACCTCGGCGGCCCGCGCGTCCCGTCCCGCCCGGCCCGGGGCGCCGGCCGGCAGGCCGCTCAGGTCGGCCTGCTCCCGCAGCACCACCAGCAGCCGCTCGCCGTACAGACCCGGTTGGCCGGGCACCACGTACACCACCGCCACGGCGGCCAGCAGCGCGCCGGCGGCCAACGCGGCCGGACCGCGCCGGGGCGCGCCGGCGCGGCTACGGGCGAACAACACGCCGTACCCGACGGCGAGCAGCACCGCGACGGCGAACCCGGCGCCGGTGCCGACCGCGACCCAGTACGGCACGTCGCGGGCGGCGGCCAGCAGGAGCGTGACCTCCTCCGGGTCGGTGAAGGCCAGCGGCCCGGCGAGTGCCAGGCCGACCAGCCAGCCCGCCGGCGCCGAGCCGGCCGCCCGGCCGCCGTGCCGGGCCGCGGCGTCCAGCGCGCCCAGCACGAAACCGAGCGGTGGCAGCAGGACCAGCGCCGGGAGCTGCGCGCCGGACTGCCCGGCCCCGGCGGCCAGCATCGTCAGCGTGACGCCGGCGACCAGGCCGCCGAGCAGTACCGGGCGGACCGGCCGGCGCGCGGAACCGGCGCCGAACGCGGCCCAGAACCCGGGACCCAGCAGCACCCCGGCGAGGACGCCGAGCGCGGCGGCGGCCAGCCCGGCGAGCAGCGTCTCCGACGCCCCGCCCAGTGCGCCGATCCAGGCCCAGGGCAGCAGCATGGCCAGCCCGGCGGCGATCGCCAGCAACGGCACCGCCCCGAACCGCCCGCCCCGGCCCACCTCCCCGGCCACAGCACCCGTCGCGGCCGGGCCGGCCTGCGCCGTCGGGCCGGCGCCGGGGGTCGGCGGCCCGGCGGGGAAGGGCGCCGCCGGAGGGGCGACCGGGCGACGGCGGTCGAGCCGCGTCGCCACCAGCGCGAGCAGCGCGGCGGTCACCGCCAGCGCCCCCAGGTACGCCTCGTGGTGCACCGGCGGCACCACCCGGAGCAACGTCGCCGCGCCGAGCGCGAGTACCCCGGCGGTCCAGGCGCGGCCGGTCGCCCGCAGGGCCGGTGAGCGGGGCGCCAGCGCCAACGCCAGTGCGGGCGCGCCGACCAGCAGCACGGTGGCCGCCGCCACCACCGGCCACACCGCCAGGGCCCGGTCCAGCCCGCTGACCAGCACCACCTGGTCGACCAACCAGCCGGTGACCTGGCCGGGCACGGTGACCAGCACGGCCCACAGGCCGGTCAGCACCGCCGCGACGACCGGCCACGGCCCGGTCTCGCGGGGTGGTGGCGGGGGTACGGGAACAGCGGGCGGGCCGGTGAGCATGGTCATCACGGTACGGCCGGGACGTGTCGCGGTGGCGCGGGGACGGTTACCGTGGACGGGTGCGCGACCCCAACGTGTCCCGATCCGAGGCCGGTCAGCTCTCCGCCGAGCGCCGCGCCGACGACCTGCGCCGGCTTCGCGCCGAGCGGTTCGACGTGCTGGTCATCGGCGGTGGCGTCACCGGTGCGGGCGCCGCGCTGGACGCCGCGTCCCGGGGCCTGAAGGTCGCCCTGGTCGAGGCGCGCGACTATGCCGCCGGCACCTCCAGCCGGTCCAGCAAGCTGATCCACGGTGGTCTGCGCTACCTCGAACAGTTGGAGTTCCACCTGGTCCACGAGGCGCTGACCGAACGCGGGCTGCTGGCCACCCGGCTCGCCCCGCACCTGGTCCGCCCGGTGCCGATCCTGGTGCCGCTGCCGGCCGAGGGTGGCGCCCGTGACGTGCCCCGACGGATCTTCCGCCGCTCCTACTACGGGCTCGGCGTGGCCGCGTACGACGTGTTCGCCGGGGTGTTCGGCGGGGGCCGTGGGATGCCGCTGCACCGGCACCTGACCCGCGAGGGCGCCCGGCGGATCTTCCCCAGCCTCCGGCCGGACACGCTGGCCGGCGCGATCCGCTACTACGACGGCCAGGTCGACGACGCCCGCCTCGTGGTGACGCTGGCCCGCACCGCGGCCAGCCTCGGCGCGACAGTGGTCACCAGCGCCCGGGCGGTCGGCCTGACCCGCCAGGCCCGCGAGGTGACCGGGGTCCGGGTGCGCGACCTGGAGGCGCCGGCCGACGCGCCGGACGCCGAGTTCGAGGTACGGGCGCGCACCGTGATCGCCGCGACCGGCGTGTGGAGCGACGACATGTCGCGGATGCTCAACGACGTCGGGCTCCGTCCCAAGCTGCGGGTCCGGGCCTCCAAGGGCGTGCACCTCGTGGTGCCCCGCTCGGCCATCGTCGGCGAGACCGGGCTGATCCTGCGCACCGCGACGAGCGTGCTGTTCGTCATCCCGTGGGGCGGCCACTGGATCATCGGCACCACCGACACCGACTGGCAGCTCGACCGGTCCCACCCGGCCGCGACCGCGGGCGACATCGACTACCTGCTGTCGCAGGTCAACACCGTGCTGGACCGGCCGTTGACCACCGCCGACATCGAGGGCGTCTACGCCGGGCTGCGACCGCTGCTGGCCGGCGAGGCGGACTCCACCTCCAAGCTCTCCCGGGAGCACGCCGTGGTGGAGCCGATGCTCGGCCTGTTGCTGGTGGCCGGCGGCAAGTACACGACCTACCGGGTGATGGCCGCCGACGTGGTCGACCGGGCCATGCACCGGCTCGGGCAGACCCGGCCGTCGCGCACCGCCGACCTGCCGCTGCTCGGCGCCGACGGGTACGCGGCCCTGTGGCGGGACCGGGCCGACCTGGCCCGCCGGCACGGGGTGGCGGTCGGCGTGGTCGAGCACCTGCTGGAGCGCTACGGCAACCTCACCCTGGACCTGCTCGCCCTGGTCGACGCCGACCCGCTGCTCGGCTCGCCGCTGGCCGGCGCGCCGGAGTACCTGGCCGCCGAGGTGACGTACGCGGCCCGCGCCGAGGGCGCGCTGCACCTGGAGGACGTGCTCACCCGGCGTACCCGGATCTCCATCGAGACCAGTCATCGCGGAATGGAGTCGGCCGAGCACACCGCGGAGTTGATGGGCGCGGTGCTCGGCTGGGACGCGGCGACCCGGGCCCGGGAGGTCGCCCACTACCGGGCGCGGGTCGAGGCCGAGCGGGAGTCGCAGCTCATGTCGGACGACGTCGCGGCCGACGCGGCGCGGCTCGGCGCGCCGGACGTGCGCGGTTTCGCCGCCGACCGGGGGACCGAACTCCCCACCTCGCCGCGCTGAGAAAACCGGAACCCCTACCGGCCGCTCGGCCGGTGGTGCGCGCTACCTACGGAAGTGTAGGTTTCCCGCGTGGTTCGCCCAACCTGGTCGCGCGTCGCCGCCCTCTCCGCCGGCATTCTGCTGGCGACCACCCTGACCGGCTGCACACTCTTCGGCCGGGCCGAAGGGGCCACCACACCCGGTCAGCAGGGCTCCGCCGCACCGACCCCGGCCGGGAAACGTGTCTCCCTGGTGCAGCGGCTGGGTGCGGACGGGCCGGTCCGCACGCTCGACGTGGACCCGACCGGCCGGTGGCAGTGCCGTGACTGCGCCGGCGACGGTGTCGACGCGACCGGCACGCTCAACCCCGAGCAGACGCAGCGGTTGCAGCAGATGCTCACCGACCCGGCGCTGGTCGGGGAGACCGACCAGGCGCGGCAGTACAAGCAGGGCTGCATCGGCGTGCTGACCTCGACGCTGCTCGTCCCGCCCGGGCTGACCGTGACCATCCAGGACTGCCCGGGCGAGCCGAAGCCGACGGTCGCCTACGACGTGCTGCTGCTGCTCACCCAGGCGACCCCGGCCGAGGACAAGGGCTGACTCAGATCACCTTGCCCGGGTTGAGCAGCCCGGCCGGGTCCAGCGCCGCCTTGATCGCCTGGTGCACCCGGACGCCCACCGGGCCGATCTCCCGGGCCAGCCAGTCCCGCTTCAGCAGCCCGACGCCGTGCTCCCCGGTGCAGGTGCCGCCCAGTTCCAACCCGAGCCGCATGATCTCGTCGAAGGCCCGCCGCCCCCGGTCCAGACTCACCGGGTCGGCCCGGTCGACCACGATGTTGGGGTGCATGTTGCCGTCCCCGGCGTGACCGACCACGCCGATCGGCACGTCGCACGCCTCGGCGATCCAGGCCACCCCGTCCAGCAGTTCGGCCAGCCGGCCGCGCGGCACCGCCACGTCGTCGATGACCAGGCCGCCGTTGCCGCCGGGGAACGTCTCCGCGGCGAACCGTTCCATCGCCGGATGGGCCAGCCGCCGGGCCTGGAGCAGGGCGGCCGCCTCGGTCGCGTCGGTGGCCGCCCAGACCTCGTCGGCGCCGGCCCCGGTGCACACCTCGGCGATCCGGGCCAGGTCGTCGGCAGCCCTTGCGCCGGTGTCCACCGCCGCCAGCAGCAGCGCCTCGGCGTCGGTGCGCAGACCCATCGGCCGGTACGCCTCGATCGCCAGCAGGTGGGTCCGGTCCAGCAGCTCCAACAGG
Source organism: Micromonospora sediminicola (assembly GCF_900089585.1). Taxonomy (NCBI): domain Bacteria; kingdom Bacillati; phylum Actinomycetota; class Actinomycetes; order Micromonosporales; family Micromonosporaceae; genus Micromonospora; species Micromonospora sediminicola. The sequence continues at coordinate 945,099 of NZ_FLRH01000003.1, forward strand.
CTCGGGGTGAGACCCCGCCGGGCGATCCCGGCCACCGCGCCACCGGCCGCCGCCGTGGTCGGGAAGACCGCGACCAGGGTCAGTGACGCCTCCGGCGCCGGGCGCAACGCCACCGTCACCTCGGTGATCACGCCGAGCGTGCCCTCCGAGCCGACGAAGAGCCGGGTCAGGTCGTACCCCGCGACGCCCTTGGCGGTGCGGCGGCCGGTGCGCAACACCTCGCCGGAGGCCAGCACCACCTCCAGGCCGAGCACGTACTCGGTCGTCACGCCGTACTTCACGCAGCACATGCCGCCCGCGTTGGTGGCCACGTTGCCGCCGATGGTCGACGACTCCCACGAGCCCGGGTCCGGCGGGTACCAGAGACCCTGCTCCCGCACCGCCCGGGCCAGCGCCGCGTTGACCACGCCCGGTTGCACCACGGCGAACCGGCCGACCGGGTCGATCTCCCGGATCCGGTCCATCGCCGTGGTGCTCAGCACCAGCGCGCCGGGCACCGCGTTCGCCGCGCCGGCCAGCCCGGTCCGCGCCCCCTGCGGCACCACCGGTACGCCGTGCCGACCGGCCGCGCGGACCGCCGCCACCACGCCCTCGGTGTCCCGCGGCCGGACCACCACCAGCGGGGTGCCCGCGGCGCACATGTCCGCCTCGTCGCGTTCGTGCCCGGCCAGCAGGTCCGGATCGGTCAGCACGGCGGCGTCGCCGAGCGCTGCCCGCAGGTCGTCGAGGAGGGGATGGGCGGCCATGCCGGGAAGGCTACCGGCGTACCGTTGGTCGCCGTGCTCTACCTGGACCCGCCCACGGTGCCCTGGCGCGGCCGGCTGTGGTCGCACCTGATCAGCGACGTCTCCTACGCGGAGCTGCACGCCTTCGCCGAGATGCTCGGCGCGCCCCGGCGCGGCTTCGACCGGGACCACTACGACCTGCCCGCCGAGCGGTTCCGGGTCGCGGTCTGGCTGGGCGCGACGGTGGTCGGATCCCGGGACATCGTCCGCCTGCTGCGCGCCGCCGACCTGCGCCGCCCCAAGCCCCGAGCCTCAGCCGAGGCGCGCGAGTTCCCGGCTCAGGTTGGCCCGGGCGGCGTCCTCCCAGCGGGCGTGCGGCTCGGGTAGGCGGTAGAGCGCCGGCAGGCCGAGCAGGTGCCGCAGCACGGCCGCCCGGCCGGCGCGGAAGTCCGGCTCGGGGACGTGGGCGTACTCCCGGCGGATCGCGGCGGCGTAGCGGTCGTAGCCGTCCGGTGGGGCGGCCAGCACGGCCAGGTCGGCGTCGCAGAGCAGCGCGCCGTCCGGGTCGTCCGGGCCGACCGCGTGGTCGGCGGTGAGCAGCACCAGGCGGCGTACCTCGGTCACCGCCGCGGCCGGCAGTCCGGCGGCGGTGAGCAACGTGTCGCCCAGCTCGGCGCTGGCCCGCTCGTTGGTGTCGCCGCCGGCCCGCGGGTCGTGGACCACGTCGTGGCACCACGCGGCCAGCCGGACCAGGTCGGGTCGGCGGGCGGAGTCCGCGTACGCGTCCACCACGTCGAGGACCGCCCGCAGGTGGTCCACCGTGTGGTACCGCCGGTGGGGTTCCCGCCAGCCGGCCAGCAGGCGCGCCCCGGCCCGGTCCACGCCCGCCGGGTCGGTGGCGCCGGCCGCGAGGGCGGCGTCCCGCCACCGTGCCGTCAGGTCGTCCATCGGCTGAAGTCTGCCCCATCGCGGGCGGCGCGAGGATTCACCCGGGGTGGGACGGGTAGTACCGGCCATGGCCGTGGCCCGGGACCGACGACAGCCGTTCCTGCGGCGCATGACGTCACGCGAAGCGTTGGGCGACCTCGACGGGCCCCGGATCGCCGCCGCCATGGACGAGCTGCGGGATCGGAGCAAGGCCACCCTGCACGACCGGCTGCACCGGGTCCGTACCGCCTTCGGTCTGGCGCTGCAGGCCGGGCTCGCCGCCGGCCTGGCGTACCTGATCTCGCACCGGCTGCTGAAGAACCCGCAGCCGGTGTTCGCCCCGATCTCCGCGGTGGGCACGCTCGCCGCCTCGGTGGGCCAGCGGTTCCGGCGCACCGTCGAGCTGATCGTCGGGGTCGCGGTCGGCGTCCTCGTCGGCGACGTGCTGATCTACTTCCTCGGCACCGGCGCCTGGCAGCTCGCGCTGGTGGTGACGTCGGCGATTCTGTTGACCATCTTCGCCGGGGCGAGCGTGGCCATCGTGATCCAGGCGGCGGCCACCGCGGTGCTGATCGTGACGCTCAGCCCGTCCACCCAGAACCTGGAGTTCCCCCGCTTCGTCGACGCCTTCCTCGGCGGTGGCATCGCGTTGCTGGTCACCGCCATCCTGCTCCCGCTCAACCCGCTGCGGGTCATCAACCGGGCCGCCCGCCCCGCGCTGGACCTGCTCGCCGGTCAGTTGGACACCTGCGCCGAGGCGCTGCGCAACCAGGACCGGGGCGCCGCCCAGCGGGCGCTGTTCCGGCTGCGGGAGAACAAGGAGGAACTGGCGGCGCTCTCCGAGGCGATCGAGGGCGCCAAGGAGACCATCACCATCTCGCCGGCCCGCTGGCACCGGCGCAGCGAGCTGACCCACTACGCGGAGGCGGCCGAGCCGATCGACCGGGCGATGCGCAACAGCGGCACCCTGATCCGCCGCTCGGTCACCATGATCGAGGACGAGGAGCCGATCCCCGAGCCGATGCCGGACGCGATCGCCCACCTCGCCGAGTCGGTACGCCTGCTGCGGCACGAGTTCGCCGCCGGCGAGGAGCCGGAGCAGGCGCGCGAGCGGTCGCTGCGCGCGGTCAGCGAGGCCGGCCGGGCGTACGCCGAGGGGGTGGGCTTCTCCGGCAGCGTGGTGATCGCGCAGGTGCGGACCACCGCCAGCGACCTGTTGGTGGCCTCCGGCGTCGACCAGGAGGAGGCGAACCGGCTGATCCGGCAGGCGTTCGGCGAGAAGGAGCAGCGCAGCGGCGAGCCCACCGAGCAGAGCCCGGCCCCCAAGCCCCCCACCGCACCCCCCGTCGGCTGACCCTCCACCGACCGGCGGGGGTGGTCAGGGGAGGGTGGCGAGGGCGGTGAGGAGGGTGTCCACCTCTTGTGCGGTGGTGCCCAGGCCGAGGCTGGCGCGCAGGGCGGTGGGGGGCAGGTCGGTGCGGCCGGAGCGCGCGGCGGCCTCGGACAGCAGGCGGCGGGTCAGCGGGTGGGCGCAGAACAGGCCGTCCCGCACCCCGATCCGGTGCCGGGTCGCCAGGTGGGCGGCCACCTCGGCGGAGTCCCGCCCGGCGACCACGAAGCTGACGATGCCCACCCGGGGCGCCTCCGGGCCGAACGCGCGCAGCTCCACCACGTCGGGCAGGGCGGCCAGACCGGACCGCAGCCGGGCCAGCAGGGCCTGCTCCCGGGCGTGCAGCGCGCTCCGGTCGGCGGCCGCGAGCGCCTCGCAGACCGCGCCCAGCGCCACCGCGCCGAGCAGGTTCGGGGTGCCCGCCTCGTGGCGCGCCGGGCCGGTCGCCCAGCGCACCTCGTGGGTGGCCGCGCCGACGTGGCTGGTGGCCCCGCCGCCGGCCAGGTACGGCGGTGCGGCGTCCAGCCAGTCCGCCCGCCCGACCAGCACGCCCGCGCCGAACGGGGCGTAGAGCTTGTGACCGGAGAGCGCCAGGTAGTCCACGTCCGACGCGGTCAGGTCGACCGGCGCGTGCGGGGCCAGTTGGGCGGCGTCGACCAGGATGCGGGCGCCGTGCCGGTGGGCCACCCGGGCCAGGTCGGCGACCGGCCAGCACTCGCCGGTCACGTTGCTGGCGCCGGTCACCGCGACCAGCACCGGCAGTCCGGGCCGGGCGTCACGGGCCAGCTCGCCGAGCGCCGCGGCGAGGGACCGGACCGCGCCGGCCGGGCTGTCCGGGACCGGCAGCCGCACCGAGCCGCGCGGCCAGGGGAGCAGGTTCGCGTGGTGCTCGCCGCCGAACGTGACCACCGTGGTGCCGGCGGGAAGCGCCCGGGCCAGCAGGTTCACCGCGTCGGTGGTGTTCCGGGTGAAGATCACGTGATCGTCGGGGCGGGCGCCGACGAAGTCCGCCACGCTCTGCCGCGCCCGCTCGTAGGCCAGCGTGCAGCGCCGGGACAGCGCGCCCGCGCCGCGGTGCACGCTCGCGTACCAGGGAAGCAGCTCGGCCACCGCGTCGGCCGCGGCCCGCGCGCACGGCGCGCTGGCGGCGTGGTCCAGGTTGATCTCCCCCGGTACGCCGAGCACGCCGAGCGGGTCGGGCCGGACCGGCGTGGGCAGCACAGGAGCGGGCGGTACGAGGGTGAGGGTCATGCCGGAGCCTCCGGGTCACCGGGGGACCCCGAGGTGTCGGGACGGGGTCCGCGCTTGCCCAGCGCACGGATCGGCGCGGGGCCCGGTCATCACCCGGGGCACCCCACCGCGAACCTCGACGAGGGTTGCCGGCCAGCAAGCCGGGGCTTGACGCTGGCGCTCGTGACCTGTCGGGAGCATAGCCGTCGCGATGCGGCCGGACCAGTGGGGCGCGGGTGACTACGCTGACCGCATGGTCGTCACCCCGCCCGGCGGAGCGCCGCCGCCGCCGTCCGCGCCCGCCGCCCCGCCGCCCGGCGCGCCGACGCCCCGGATGCCGCTGCGCCGGCTCGGTTGGCGACGTTTCCTGGCGCTGGCCGGGGTGGTGCTGCTGATCGCGGCCGGCGCGCTGTTCATGGTCTTCACGCTGGGCGAGAGCCTGGGCGCGGAGGCGCTGCTGGTCGGCGTGATCGCGGCGATCCTGCCGGTGCCGGTGCTGGTCTCCTGCTTCCTCTGGCTCGACCGCTACGAGCCCGAGCCGCTGAAATACCTGATCTTCTGTTTCGCCTGGGGCGCCTTCGTCTCCACCGCGATCTCGCTGCTGGTCAACGAGACGGGCGCGCGGCTGTTCGAGGACCGGGGGCTGCCCACGGCGCTGACCGCCGTGCTGGTCGCGCCGTTCATCGAGGAGTTGACCAAGGCGGCCGGCCCGATCCTGCTGCTGATCTTCCGCCGGCGGGAGTTCTCCGGCGTCACCGACGGCCTGGTCTACTGCGGGCTCTCCGCGGTCGGCTTCGCCATGGTCGAGAACATCCTCTACCTGGGCGGTTACGGCTACCGCACCGGCGTGGAGGAGTACGGCCCGGCCACCGGCGCCCAGCAGGTCATCGCGATCTTCATCGTGCGGATCCTGCTGTTCGGCTTCGCCCACCCGCTGTTCACCTCGATGACCGGCGTCGGGCTGGGTGTGGCCGCGCGGACCGCCGACCGCCGGGTCCGGATCCTCGCCCCGCTGGCCGGCCTGCTGCTGGCCATGATGCTGCACGGCACCTGGAACCTGCTGCCCTCGCTGGCCCAGGCCACCGGGCAGCCGGTGATCGCGCTCTACGGCTACCTCGGCGTGATGGTGCCGATCTTCTTCGCCATGGTGGGGCTCGCGGTGTGGCTGCGGGCCTGGGAGGGGCGGCTCACCGAACGCACCCTGCCGGACTACGTGCGGGCGGGTTGGCTGACCCCGCCGGAGGTGGCGGCGCTGGGCAGTCTGGGCCGGCGGCACGCGGCCCGCACCTGGGCCCGCCGGGTGGCCGGCGACGGCGGCGTGAAGGCGATGCGCGGCTACCAGTTCGCCGCGACCCGGTTGGCATTGCTGCGCGACGGGATGCGCCGGGGGCTGGACCGCAAGCCCGCCGAGCGGGACCGGACGGCACGGGAGGAACGGGAGCTGCTGGACGCGATCGCCGCGTACCGGTCGTTCTTCGTCGGCCGCGACCCGCAGGCGCCGGTCGGGGTGTGGGACGGTCAGCGCTACCACCTGCGGTTCCCGGACGGGTCGCAGCGCACGGTCGACGCGCCGGACGAGCCGGTGGTGCCGATCCCGGTGGTGCTGGCCCCGCCACCGCCGCCGGTCGGTCACGGCCCGCACCCGTGGCACCCGGGCGGCTGACCGTCAGGCCACCAGCCCGGTGAGGAAGTCGCCGAGCCCCTGGGCGATGGCCATCAGTGCCACGCCGATCCCCTTGAACAGCTGCGCCGCGCCGTCGGGCCGGAACGCCATGAAGTAGATCAGGAACGCGAGGAATCCCCAGGCGAGGATCTTCTTGATCACTACCGGCATGGTCCCTCCCCAGGGCGCTGAGGTGCCTGGGCTTCCCGCCGGGCCGCGCCGCAAACAGCGCCCGGGGGCGGGCTACAGGTAGAGGCCGGTGGACCCGGCGGCGGTGGTCTCCACCCGCTCGGCCGCCACGGCGTGCACGTCCCGCTCGCGCAGCAGCACGTACGCCCGCCCGTGCAGCTCGACCTCGGAGCGGTCGTCGGGGTCGAACAGGACCCGGTCGCCGGAGACGATCGCGCGTACGTTCGGCCCCACGCCGACCGCGGTGGCCCAGGCCAGCCGCTTGCCGACCGCCGCGGTCGCCGGGATCACGATGCCGGCGGTGGAGCGGCGTTCCCCCTCGGCGCCCTCGGTACGCACGAGCACGCGGTCGTGCAGCAGGCGGATGGGCAGCCCGGCGTCGAGACTCTGGTCGGCGGTCACGCGAAGACGCTACCGCGTGCCCCGCTGTCGATCCCGGCGTGGTTGGCCCGTGCCGTGGCGGGGCAATGTGTGGCGGAGCCGCCCTAGGGTGGGGCGGTCGGACGTATCCTGTCCCCCCTGTGACGTGGGTGGGCCAACTTTGCCGGAGGTGCGCTTGAGCCGCTTCGAGCGGATGCGCGGACGGCTCCGCCGCGCGTACGAGTCGGGCCGGGAGTCCGTCCGGTCCGGCCGGGAGGAGCCGGACGCGGCACCGCCCGGCGCGGGCGTGGCCTCGCCCGTCTCGCCGGGTCCGGTGGCGGCGCCGTCGGCGACCGTGGTGGGCGCGGAGCCGCCGGCCGCGATGCACAACTCGACCGTCAGCCGCGACGACACGGAGGTGCCGCACGCGCTGCGGATCGCCGCCGCGTGGTGCTGGCGCCTGATCGTGATCGGCATCGTGACCTGGGCGCTGCTCAAGATCGTCGGCACGATCAGCATCGTGATCATCCCGCTGACCGTCGCCCTTCTCCTCTCGGCGCTGCTCGCGCCGGCGGTCGGCTGGCTGCTCAAGGCCCGACTTCCCCGCTCGCTGGCGACCGGCGTGGTGCTGGTCGGCGGCCTGGCCGCGGTGATCGGCACGCTGACGCTGGTGGTCAACGAGTTCATCCAGGGCGTGCCGGAGCTGAGCGAGAAGTCCTCCCAGGGCGTCCGGCAGATCCAGGACTGGTTCAAGACCGGCCCGCTGCACCTGTCCGACAGCCAGCTCAACCGCTACATCGACGAGGCGCAGAGCTGGATCAACGGCAACACGGAGCGGTTCACCAGCGGCGCGCTCAGCACCGCCGCCACGCTGGCCGAGGTGCTCACCGGCACCGTCCTGGTGCTGTTCGCGACGTTCTTCTTCCTCCGCGACGGCAACAACATCTGGCGGTTCCTGGTGCGGCTGCTGCCGGTCGCCGCGCGCTGGAAGGTCGACGACGCCGGGCGCGCGTCCTGGGCGACGCTCGGCGCGTACGTCCGGGCCACCGTCCTGGTCGCGTTCATCGACGCCGTCGGCATCGGCATCTTCCTGGTCGTCTTCGACATCCCGTTCGCGTTCCCGCTCGCCGCGCTGGTGTTCCTGGGCGCGTTCATCCCGATCGTCGGCGCCTTCCTGTCCGGCGTGGTCGCCGTGCTGGTGGCGCTGGTCGACAGCGGTCCGGTGACCGCCCTGATCATCCTGGGCGTGGTCATCGGCGTGCAGCAGGTCGAGGGGCACGTGCTCCAGCCGCTGATCATGGGTCGGGCGGTGGCCATCCACCCGCTCGCCGTGATCATCGGCATCGCCGCCGGCGTGGTGCTGGCCGGCATCGCCGGCGCGCTGGTCGCGGTGCCGCTGATCGCCGTGCTCAACACCGCGGTCCGGCGGCTCGCCGCGCGTACCGTGCCGGACACCCCGCCGGACGCCGTGGTGGTCGCCTCCCAGGCGCCCTGACCCGGCCCGACCCGTCGACGCCCGCGTCACCCCACCCGGGGAGGCGCGGGCGTCAGCTCTTGGCGAGCCGTTCCAACGCGCCCCGGGCCACCTCGGGCCGGGTGGTGTACCAGAACGGCGGCAACGACCGGCGCAGGAACGGGCCGTAGCCGCGCGCCGTCTCCAGCCGCGAGTCGAGCACCGCCACCACGCCCCGGTCACCGGTGGCCCGGATCAGCCGGCCGACGCCCTGCGCCAGCCGGACCGCGGCGATCGGCACGCTCACCGCCGCGAACCCGGAGCCGCCGCCCGCGTCCACCGCCGCCGCGCGGGCCGCGGCGAGCGGCTCGTCGGGGCGGGGAAAGGGCAGCCGGTCGATCACCACGAGCTGGCAGGCGTCGCCCGGCACGTCCACCCCCTGCCAGAGCGACATCACCCCGAACAGGCAGCTCTCCCGTTCCTGGCGGAACCGGCGGACCAGCAGCGGCAGCGCCTCCTCGCCCTGGAGCAGCACGGGCAGGTCGGTCCGCGCCCGGACCAGCTCCGCCGCCTGCTGGGCGGCCCGTCGCGACGAGAAGAGCCCGAGGGTACGCCCACCGAGCGCCCCGACCAGCGCCAGCAACTCCTCGCCGGCGGCCGTGGGCAGGCCGGACACGCTGGGGCGGGGCAGGTGCGCGGCGACGTAGAGGATGCCCTGCCGGGCGTAGTCGAACGGCGAGCCCACGTCGAGCGACCGCCAGCCGGGCCCTTCCGTGGCCGGGACCGTGCCGATCGCCGCCCGGCTGCCCTCGGTGCTGGCCACCGGGGCCGGCCCGGCGGTGCGACCCGCGGCGGCCGCGGTGGCCAGCGCGGCGGCGGCCGGCGACGGCGGGGTGGGCGGCGGGGCCTCCAGCCCGAGCGCCCGGGCCACCGTGTCGAAGCGACCGCCCAGGGCGAGCGTGGCCGAGGTGGCGACCACGGTGCGCTCGTCGTAGAGGTGGGTGGCGAGGGTGCCGGCCACCGACAGCGGCGCCACCACCAGCGCCCGGCGGCTGCCGTTCTCCGGCTTCTCCACCCAGGCCACGTCGTGGTCGGCCTCCTCCAGCAGCCGCTGGGCGGTGGTGGACAGCTCGTCCAGCACCGCCTTCGCCTGCTGCTTGCGGACCGGGTCGGGGTCGTCGGCCTTCACGTCGCCGATCGACTCCAGCGCGGCCCGGGTCGCCGCGTCGAGCAGCGTGCACGCCTCCCGCAGCGCGGGCGGCAGGCCGGCGGTGAGCCGACCGGCCGGCGCCTCGGCCAGCCCCACCGTCAGCGCGTCGCCGGCCTCGGTGAGCCGGTCGGCCAGGTCGGGCCGGAGCAGCGGCCGGGCCCGCCGGGTGGAACGGTCGATCAGCTCGGGCACCAGCTCGGCCTGGGCGGCCGAGGAGACGCGGTCGGCCAGTTCGTGCGCCTCGTCCACCACGAGCAGCTTGTGCGGCGGCACGATGTGCCGCCCGGCGAGCATGTCGACCGCGAGCAGGCTGTGGTTGGTCACCACGATGTCGGCCTCCCGGGCGCGGGCCCGGGACGCCTCCGCGAAGCACTCCTGCCCGAACGGGCAGCGGCTGGCCCCGACGCATTCCCGGGCCGGCATGGAGACGCTGCGCCACACCTGGTCGTCGACGCCCGGGTCCAGCTCGTCGCGGTCGCCGGTGGCGGTCTTCTCGGCCCAGTCGCGCAGCCGCTGCACCTGCTTGCCCAGTCGGCCGGCCTCACCCAGCCACTTCGTGCCGCCGGGACGGGGCGCGTCGAAGAGCGCGTCGTCCGGCTCGTCCTCCACCGAGCTGTCCAGCCGGGCCAGGCACAGGTAGTGGTGGCGGCCCTTGAGCACGGCGAAGGTGGGGCGGCGGCCGAGCACCGGCTCGACCGCGTCGGCCAGCCGGGGCAGGTCGTGGTCGACGAGCTGGGACTGCAACGCCAGGGTCGCGGTGGAGACCACCACCGGACCGTCCACGGTCAGGGACGGGGCGAGGTAGGCCAGCGACTTGCCGGTGCCGGTGCCGGCCTGTACCAGCAGGTGCTCGCCGGAGGCGATGCTCCGCTCGATCGCCTCGGCCATCTGCTGCTGGCCCGGCCGGGCCGCGCCGCCCGGCACCGCGCCCACCGCGGCGGCCAGCAGCGCCCCGCCGTCGGCGCGGCCGGCCCGGCGTTTCTTCGGGACAGCGGGGCCGGTGGCGGTGCGGGACGGGCTCACCGTGCGACCGTACCCGCCGGCACCGACGGGGGTCCCGCCGCTCCGGCCGCGTGGCGCGGACCCTGCGTCGCGTCCGGTTACCTCCCGATCGCGAGGCGTGGCCGGAATCGGTTAGGGTGCCAGGCATGCCGAGCGACGTGGTCCGCGTGATCTACCGCAAGTACGACGGCAGCGCGCACCGCGACTACCCGGCCCGCCGGCTCGCCGAGGACGACCTCGGCGTCTGGCTCGGCGTGCCGGCCGGCACCGAGTCCGTCTACCACGGCCGCCCCTCGGTCGAGCAGATCCCGTTCGTCCTGCTGGTGCCCCGGCACGGCTGGTGGACCGGGATGTTCAACCCGCCGCCGCGCACCAGCGAGGTCTACTGCGACATCGCCACCCCGGCCCGCTGGGAGGGTGAGGAGACGGTCCACCTGGTCGACCTCGACCTGGACGTGGTGCGTCGCCGGGAGACCGGCGTCGTCGAGCTGCGCGACGAGGACGAGTTCGCCGAGCACCGGGCCCGGTGGGGTTACCCGGACGACCTGGTCGCCGAGGCCGAGGCGGCGGCCCGCTGGCTGCTGGGCGCGCTCGGCGACGGCAGCGAGCCGTTCGCCACCTCGTACCGCAAGTGGTTGGCCCTGGTGGTCTGAACCGCGGTCACCAGCGCGGCGGCCAGGCGGCGTCCGGCCCGAGCGGCGGCAGGTCGGCCACCTTGTCCGGGTTGAGCTGGTTGAACACGCCGGTGACCCGCCCGTCGTGCACCGCGAACGAGGTGACCATCCGGATCGTCCGCCCGTCCCGGTGGAGGAACTCCGACTGCCACCCCAGCGTGCCGTCCACCAGCACCGGCCGGCCGCGCAGGGCGCCCCGCCCCCGGGCCTGGCCGTACAGGCCGAGGAGCAGGCGGCCGACCGCGTCGGTGCCGACCACCGGCCGGCGCCCCGCCGGGAAGTGCCCGCCGGAGTCGCCGATCGACATGACGTCCGGGGCCAGCACCCGGACCAGTTGGTCCAGCTCGCCGGACTCCACCGCGGCGGCGAAGGCGGTGAGCACGCGGCGCTGCTCGGCGAGGTCGGCGCTGTGCCGTGGCGCGTCCGGCCCGTGCACCGCCCGACGCCCCCGGGACGCGAGCTGCCGCGCCGCCTCCGGCGTCACGGCGAGCACGTCGGCCACGTCGCCGAACGGCACCGCGAAGACGTCGTGCAGCACGAACGCCACCCGCTGCTCCGGCGTCAGCCGCTCCAGCACCACCAGCAGCGCGGTGCCGAGCTGGTCGGCCCGGACCGCGCGTTCGGCCGGGTCGGGGGCGAACCCGTCCGCCGCAGGGAGGCCGCGCACCACCGGCTCGGGCAGCCACTGACCCGGGTACGCCTCGCGGCGCACGCGGGCGGAGCGGAGCACGTCCAGGCAGATCCGGGAACAGGTGGTGGTCAACCAGCCGCGCACGTCGCGGACGCGGGCCCGTTCGGCCGGGTCGGCGAGCGCGCCCGAGAAGCGCAGCCAGGTCTCCTGCACGGCGTCCTCGGCCTCGCTGCGGCTGCCCAGCATCCGCTGCGCGACCGCCAGGAGGTGCCCCCGTTCCGCCTCGAACTCCCCCGCAAGCTCGTCCACCCACCCATTCTCCCGCTCGCCCACCCGCACCGCCCACCGCCCACCGCCCACCGCCCACCGTCCACCGTCCGCCGTGCCCGCCCGCTGCCTGCCGTCCGCAGCCCGCTCCGTTGCCTGCCGTCCGCCGCTCATCCGCCGCCCGGCTCCGCCGTTCACCCGTCCTCCCTGCCGGCCGCCGCGACCAAGCCGCCTGGCGTTCGGCCGTTCGCGCCCGTCCGGCCCATCCCGGCGGGAGATCTTGGTACGAAACGGCCCCTATAGGCGCCGTTTCGTACCAAGATCTGGACCGATCCCACTTTGTGGAAGATCGATTCCGTTAGGTGAGCGCTGGTTCCGAGATGGGGTGAGGTGCGTGAACGGGGTGGGGCGGGTCCGTGAACGGGCGGGCGGGGGCGGGGACTGCCGACGGGCGGGGCGGGCCTGGGAACGGGTGGAGGAGGTGGGCGGGTGGAGGTTGGGTCGCGAAACGGGCGTACCGGGCACGCCGTACCCATGATCGGGGTTGCGGGGTGAGGATCGGGGGATGAGTGGCGTGGTGGGGCCCGAGGGCGGGTCGATGCGGGAGTTGTTGCGGGTGGGCCCGGGGGCGGTGGACCTGGCGGCGATCGACCCCCGGTCGACGCCGGGGTTGCCGGCGGCGGCCGGGCACGGTTCGGCGCGCAAGGAGTGGGCCCGTGGGCAGGTCGAGCTGGTCGGCGCGGAGCTGGGCCGGCAGCAGGAGATGCTCTACGCCGCCGCCCAGGGCGCGGCCGGGCCGGGGAGCGCCACCAGCGCGCCCAGTCAGGCCGGCGCCCGGCTGGACGGTGACCGGCCGCGCCGGGTGCTGCTGGTGCTCCAGGCCATGGACTGCGGCGGCAAGGACGGCGCCGTCAAGCGGGTGGCCGGCGCGATGAACCCGCTCGGGCTGCACATCCGTTCCTTCGGCCCGCCGACCGAGGAGGAGCGGCGGCACGACTTCCTCTGGCGCGTCCGGCGGGCGCTGCCGCCACCGGGCTACGTGGGCGTGTTCAACCGCTCGCACTACGAGGACGTGCTCATCGCCCGGGTGGAGGAACTGGTCGACGAGGCCACCTGGCGGTCCCGGTACGCGATCATCAACGACTTCGAGCGGGAGCTGGTCGAGCAGTCCGTGACCGTGGTGAAGGTCATGCTGCACATCTCGTACGCGGAGCAGGGCGAGCGGCTGATGGAGCGGCTCACCGACCCGACGAAGTACTGGAAGTACAACCCGAGCGATCTGGACACCCGGGCCCGCTGGGACGATTACCGGGCCGCGTACACCGAGGCGCTGGAGCGTTGCGGGACGGACGCCGCGCCCTGGTTCGTGCTGCCGGCGGACCGCAAGTGGTACCGCGACTGGGCGCTGGCCCACCTGCTGCGGGAGACGTTCGACGGGCTGGATCTGGGGTATCCGCCTGCCGATTTCGACGTCGAACGGGAGCGTGACCGGTTACGCGACCAGGGCGGCAAGTGATCAGGTGAACATCAGGTGAACGAGCGGTGAATCGGGCCTGACCAGGGGTGGGCCGGTCGATGCCGGGTTCGACCGTGTCCCTAGCATGCCCAGAGCAGACGCCTCTCGCAGGCGACGGCCACCCTTCCACCGACACGACGAGGTCCGTGCTGTGAAGTTTTCCTTCCGTCCCACCGAGGGCGCCTTCTACGAGCTCTTCACCAGGGCCGCGCAGAACCTGGTGAAGGGGACCGACCTGCTCAACGAGTTGGGTCTGCCCGGCGCGGACGTGCAGTCGATCAGCGAGCGGCTGACCGAGGTCGAGCACGACAGCGACCAGATCACGCACGACCTCTACAAGAAGATCAACTCCACCTTCATCACGCCCTTCGACCGGGAGGACATCTACCGGCTGGGCTCGCTGCTCGACGACGTGATGGACCACCTGGAGGCGGTCGGCAACCTGCTCTACCTGTACGGCCTGACCAAGCTCCCGTCGCTGCCGCGCGAGCTGCACGAGCTGGTCAACGTGCTCGACCAGCAGGCCAAGCTCACCGCCGAGGCGATGCCCCGACTGAAGTCGATGAAGGACCTCGAGGACTACTGGATCGAGTGCAACCGGCTCGAGAACGACGGCGACCAGGCGTACCGGATGCTGCTGGTCCGGCTCTTCTCCGGTGAGTACGACGCGCTCACGGTGCTGAAGATGAAGGAGGTGGCCGACGAGCTGGAGGCCGCCTGCGACGCCTTCGAGCACGTCGCCAACACCGTCGAGACCATCGCGGTCAAGGAGTCCTGATCCCGTGACACCCGAACTCATCGCCGTGCTGGCGGTGATCGCGGTCGCCATGGCGTTCGACTACACGAACGGCTTCCATGACGCGGCCAACGCGATCGCCACCAGCATCTCGACCCGGGCGCTGACCCCCCGGATCGCGCTCGGCCTGGCCGCCGTCGGCAACTTCGTCGGCGCGCACTTCGGCGCCGGGGTCGCCAAGACGGTCGGCGACGGACTGGTGACGCTACCGACCGGGGTGGAGAGCCTCGGCGTGGTCTTCGCCGGCGTACTCGGCGCGATCGCCTGGAACCTGATCACCTGGTACTTCGGCCTGCCGTCCTCCTCCTCGCACGCCCTCTTCGGCGGCCTGGTCGGCGCGACCCTGTTCGCCGCCGACGGCATCGTCCAGTGGGGCAACATCCTGGAGAAGGTCATCATCCCGATGGTCCTCTCGCCGGTGGTCGGCCTGGTGCTCGGCTTCCTGGTGATGCTCGCGATCATGTGGCTGTTCCGGAAGGGGCAGCCGGGCAAGCTCAGCCGGGGCTTCCGCTGGGCGCAGACCGTGTCCGCCGCCGCCATGTCGGTCGGCCACGGCATGCAGGACGCCGCCAAGACCATGGGCATCATCGTGCTGGCGCTCTACACCGGCGGCTTCCAGGAGAGCAAGACGCACATCCCGGGCTGGGTGTTCTGGACCTCCGCGACGATGCTGGCGCTCGGTACGTACGCGGGCGGCTGGCGGATCATCCGGACGCTGGGCCGGAAGATCATCGACCTCGGCCCGGCGGAGGGCTTCGCGGCCGAGACGGTGGCCAGCGCGGTGCTCTACTTCAACGCGCTGGTGCTCAAGGCCCCGATCTCCACCACGCACACGATCACCTCGGCGATCATGGGTGTGGGCGCGACGAAGCGGCTCTCCGCGGTGCGCTGGAACGTGGCCGGCAACATCGTGATCGCCTGGATCATCACGTTCCCGGCCGCCGCCGCGATCGCCTGCCTCGCGTATCTGCTGGTGCGCCCGCTGTTTTAAGGCGGGGCCCCCTTTTAACGCCTCAGGTAGAGGAGGGGCCCCTTCTTAACATCCGATGTTAAGAAGGGGCCCCTCCTTACACGTAGGAGACGCCGATCCGGGCCTTGATGTCGTCGATCAGGGTCATGACCTCCAGCGTGGCGGCGTGCGGCACCAGCGGGCTCTCGGTCAGCCCGGCCGCCAGGCAGCGCTGCACCTCGATCGCCTCGTACTGGTAACCGCCGCCGGTCATGTCCGCCGGGATCGTCTCCGGCTCGGCGTCGAGCCGGTGCAGCACCGCCGACCCGGGCCGGAAGAACGGCTCCGGCAGCTCGATCCGGCCGGTGGTCCCGGTGATCGACGCGGTGATCGCGGTGGCGCCCACCATGCCGCAGCTCAACGTCGCCACCGCGCCGGAGTCCCAGCCCAGGACGATGTCGGTGTTCTCGTCCACCGCCTCCGGGCTCAGCCGCGCCCACGCCCGCACGTGCTGCGGCGCGCCGAGCACCAGGTGGGCCAGGCTCAGCGGGTAGACGCCGAGGTCGAGCAGCGCGCCCCCGCCCAGCGCGGGATTCCGCATCCGGTGCTCGGGCGGGAACGGCCCGGCCACCCCGAAGTCGGCCCGGACGTGGGTCACCTCGCCGATCGCGCCGTCGGAGATCAGCTCCAGCACCCGCAGGATCAGCGGATTGGTCCGCATCCACATGGCCTCCATGAGGAAGAGCCCGCGAGCGCGCGCCGTCTCCACCAGCTCGGTGGTGGTGGGCAGGTCCAGCGTGCAGGGCTTCTCCACCAGCACCGCCTTGCCGCCGGCCAGGCAGGCCAGCGCCGCCTCGTGGTGCGCGGCGTGCGGCGTGGCCACGTAGATCGCGTCCAGGTCCGGGTCCGCGGCCAGTTCGGCCCAGGAGGCGTACGCCCGCGGCACGTCGTGCCGCCGCGCGAACGTCTCGGCGCTCTCCCGGGTGCGCGACCCGACCGCCACCAGTTCGGCGTCCGGCACCAGCCGCAGGTCGTCGGCGAAACAGGTGGCGATGTGCCCGGTGGCCAGGATTCCCCAACGCGTCATTCCCGGCACGTTATCCCTTCCCGCTCCGGGACCGGCAGGGTGATCCACCCGTCGGGACGTCAGTACCGGTTCGGGACCTTCTCTCATCGCGAAAGTCGACGAGGAACTGGCCGTCTCCACCGAGCTGAATCCGGCCGCCTCACCACGGCTGGGGCGGTATGGGAGTGCCTTCACGCAGATACGACAACGCCCGCCGCGCCTCCTGCCGCAGGAGTGGGGTGAGGCTGGGCTCTTCCAGGAATGCCTCGTACAAGGTCCTGCCCCGGCTGGGATCCGTGTCGGCGACGCAGCGGATCGCCGCACTGCGGACCACGAGGTCCACATCGGCGAGGGCCCGCTCGACCGCCTCCCGGCTCGCCCGGCCGGTGTGCTTGGCCAGTGCCCTGACGGCGTTGACGCGGTGCAGGAAGTCCTCGTGCCGAGCCTGCTCGCAGAGGATGCGCGTAGCGCGGGGATCGTTGATGTCGCCGAGGATCACGATCTCCGTCGTGCCGACGCGGCTCGGCATCTGGGCGAGAAACTCCTCGGGCGCGACCAGGGCGGCGATGTGCAGGGCGGCCGACCAGCCGTCGCCCAGATCCCGGCCAGTAGCGCTCGTGGCCAGGTTCGCCGTGGCCCTGCCGTAGTAGAGGTCGAAGACACGTCTCGCTCCGGTCGGCCCGGCGGCGATCAGGGCTTCGTCGGCCCCGGGCTCCCAGTCGAGAACCCTGGCGATCACGGCATCGAGACCATCGATCATCGGCCTATGATGCCATTGATCTTGTCGACCGCATGGTGGGCGCCACAGCCACGGCAAGCCGGCCGCAGGCGGAAACCGAGCGCGGACGGGGCGGCTGCTTGCGGCCGAACATGGTCCGCGAGGCAGGGCCTAGGCTCGGCGCATGACGACTGACGGCTTCGCCGCACCCCCCGCCCTGGTGGAGCACGCCCGCCGGTTCCACGCCGAGGGTGGCGTGCCGGCGGTGCCCCGGGTCGCCGCCACCGTGCTGCTGCTCCGCCCGGCCGGTGACGACTTCGAGGTCTACCTGATCCGCCGGGTCGCGGCGATGACGTTCGGCGGCATGTACGCCTTCCCCGGCGGCGGGGTGGACCGCTCCGACTCCGAGGCGCACCTGGGCTGGGCCGGGCCGGAGCCGGCGGCCTGGGGTGAGCGGTTCCGGCTCGACCCGGCGGACGCGCAGGCGGTGGTCTGCGCCGCCGCCCGCGAGGTCTTCGAGGAGGCGGGCGTGCTGCTGGCCGGCCCGGACGCGGGCACCGTGGTCGGCGACGTGAGCGGCGACGACTGGGAGGCGGCCCGGCAGGACCTGGTGGGTCGGCGTACCGGCTTCGCCGATCTGCTGGCCGGGCGCGGTCTGACGCTCCGGTCCGACCTGCTGCTGCCGTGGACCCGGTGGATCACGCCGGAGTTCGAGCCGCGCCGCTTCGACACGTACTTCTTCGTGGCGCTGCTGCCCGAGGGGCAGCGGACCCGCGACGTCTCCGGCGAGGCCGACCACACGCTGTGGCTGCGCCCGGCGGACGCGCTGGCCCGGGCGGAGGCGGGGGAGCTGACCATGCTGCCGCCGACGATGGTCACCCTGGGCGAGATCGCCGCCGCCGGCGACCTGGCCGGCGTGGCCCGCGCCGCCGCGGATCGCGACCCGGGTACGCCCATCCTGCCGCGCATCGAGGACCTGGACGGGGCGCAGCCGCGCTTCCTGCTCCGCTGAGCGGGGTGTTAAGAGGGGCCCCCTGCTATGCAGAATGCGTTAACAGGGGGCCCCTCCTTGCACCTCAGCCGAAGCGGCCGGTGATGTAGTCCTCGGTCTTCTTCTGGCTCGGGTTGCTGAAGATCTTCTGGGTGTTGTCGTACTCGATCAGGCGGCCCGGGTCGCCGGTCTTCTCGATCGAGAAGAAGGCGGTGCGGTCCGACACCCGCGCGGCCTGCTGCATGTTGTGCGTGACGATGATGATGGTGAACTTGTCCTTCAGCTGGAACATCAGGTCCTCGATGGCCAGCGTGGAGATCGGGTCCAGGGCCGAGCACGGCTCGTCCATCAGCACCACCTGCGGCTCGACCGCGATGGTGCGGGCGATGCACAGCCGCTGCTGCTGACCGCCGGAGAGGCCGGCGCCGGGCTTGCCGAGCCGATCCTTGACCTCGTCCCACAGGTTCGCCGAGCGGAGCGCCTTCTCGGCCGTCTCCTCCAGGATCGACTTGCGTCGGACGCCGTTGAGCCGCAGCCCGGCCACCACGTTCTCGAAGATGCTCATGGTGGGGAACGGGTTCGGCCGCTGGAAGACCATGCCGATCATCCGGCGTACGGCCGTGACGTCCACGTCGCGGTCGTAGATGTCCTGCCCGTCGATGGTCAGGTTGCCCTCGACCCGGGCGCCGGGCAGCACCTCGTGCATCCGGTTGATCGACCGCAGGAAGGTGGACTTGCCGCAGCCGGACGGGCCGATCAGGGCGGTCACCGTCTTCGGCTCGACGGTCAGGTTGATGTTCTCGATCGCCTTGAACCCGCCGTAGTAGGCGGTGACGTTCGAGGCTTCGACGCGCTTGGCCATGGTGGCGGTACCTCCGGGGTTCATCGGCCGAGCCGGTTTCGACGGGCCAGCAACTTCGCCGCGACGGTCAGGACGAGGACGAGCGCGACCAGGGTGAGCGCCGCGGTCCACGCCCGCGCCGGCGAGTACTTCGAGGCCTCGCCGGCCTGCTGGTAGACGAAGAGGGCCAGCGACGACTGGTTGTTCTCGAACGGGTTGAAGTTGATCGAGGCGCCACCACCGGCGACGAGCAGCACCGGCGCGGTCTCGCCGGCGGCCCGCGCGATGGCGAGCATGATGCCGGTGACGATGCCGGGCAGCGCGGTCGGCAGCACGACCCGCAGGATGGTCTTCCACTTCGGCACGCCGAGGGCGTAGGCGCCCTCGCGCAGCGGCGCCGGCACGAGCCGGAGCATCTCCTCGGTGGACCGGACGATGGTGGGCAGCATGAGCACGCTCAACGCCAGCGCGGCGGCGAAGCCGGAGAAGCTCGGCCGGCCGTCGTTGAACCACGGCGAGACGATCAGCACCCAGAACGCCAGCACGAACAGGCCGGTGACGATCGACGGGATGCCGGTCATCACGTCGACGAAGAAGCGGATGGTGAACGCGAACCGGCCCCGGCCGTACTCGACCACGTAGATGGCGCAGAGCACGCCGAGCGGCACGGTGATCAGGGCGGCGATGCCGACCTGCTCCAGCGTGCCGATGATCGCGTGGTAGGCGCCGCCGTTGGCGTCCCGCGCCCCGATGTTGTTCATCGAGGTGCCGAAGAAGTTGCCGTCCAGCCGCTCGGAGCCCTTGCTGACCAGCGTCCACACCACCGAGGCCAGCGGCAGCACGGCCAGCACGAAGGCGGAGTGGATCAGCGCGCTCCAGGTCCGGTTGCGGGCGGACCGCCGGCCCTCCACCGCGTTCGTCGCGACGTAGAGACCGGCCAGGTAGAGCAGCGCGCCGAGCACCACGACCAGGACCGGTCCGCCGATGCCGGCGCCGTACACGAGGGCCGCCGCGAGCAGCAGCGCCGCGACGGCGATGACGGGCGCGGCGTACGCCGGGAGCCGTCGGGCCCGCAGCGTGGCCGGCTGGGCCGGCGGGCGCGGGCGGGAGGGGGTGAGAGTGGAGGTCATGCCGCAGACTCCGTGAACTCGCGGCGGCGGTAGATGATCGCGCGCGCGGTGATGTTGACGATCAGCGTGATCGCGAAGAGCACCAGGCCGGAGGCGATCAGGGCGCCGCGGCCGGTGTCGTTCGCCTCGGCGAACCGGTTGGCGATGTTCGCGGCGATCGAGTTGCCGCCGCTCTGCAGGATGTTGAACGAGATGGCGTACGTCGAGCCGAGCGTGAGCGCCAGCGCGATGGTCTCGCCGAGCGCCCGGCCCAGGCCCAGCATCACCGCGGCGATGACGCCCGGCCGGCCGTACGGCAGGACCGCGGTGCGGATCATCTCCCAGCGGGTGGCGCCGAGCGCGAGCGCGGCCTCCTCGTTGGCGGTCGGGGTCTGCCGGAACACCTCGCGGGAGAGCGAGGTGACGATCGGCAGCACCATGATCGCCAGCACCACGGAGCCGAGCAGGATCGAGCTTCCGTACGGGCCGTCGCCGAAGATCGGGATCCAGCCGAAGTACGTGTTCAGCCAGGCGGAGAGGTCGGCGACCGGCTGGGCGAAGTAGTCGCGGCCCCAGAGTCCGAAGACCACGCTCGGCACCGCGGCCAGCAGGTCGATCACGAACCCGAGTCCGTTGCCGAGCCGGCGGGGGGCGTAGTGCGACAGGTAGAGGGCGATGCCGAGCGCGACGGGCACCGCCATGAGCAGCGCCAGCAGCGAGCTCAGGACGGTGCCGAAGGCGAGCGCGCCGATGCCGAACTTCGGCGGGTTGTCGTTCGGGAACCAGCCCTCGAAGGTCCAGAACGACTCGGTGTTGGCCCGCAGCGCCGGCACGGCCTTGGCGATCAGGAAGATCGCGATGGCCGCGATGATCACCAGCACCGTGGTGCCGGCGGCCAGGGTGAGGCCGCGGAACGCCCGTTCCGCGCCGAAGGCGCGGGCGCGGGGCAGGCCGCCGCCCCCGCCGAGGTCGCCGCCGGGGCGGCCAAGGGGGTTTCCGGAGCGCTCGGCCACACGCGCCGAGGCACCGGCGGGCCGCTCGTGGCTCATGGCCACGGGGGTCCCGCCGGTGCCGGCGTGCGCCGAGCGGTGAGGGGTGTCACCCATCTGCTCGCTCGCTTCGCGTTGAGGAGGTGTCGATCAGGGCGTCAGGAGAGGCTCTTGACCGCGGCCTCGACCTTGGTGCGGACGGTCTCGGGCAGCGGGGCGTAGCCCAGCTCCACCAGCTCCTGCTGGCCCTCGGCGCTGGCGGCGTGGCCGAGCAGGCCCTTGACCAGGGGCAGCTTGTCGGCGGCGAGGCCCTTGCTGCAGACGATCTCGTAGGTCGCCAGGACGATCGGGTAGGCCCCGGCCTCCTTGGTGTTGTAGTCGATCGACATCTTGAGGTCGTTGCCCTGGCCCTCGAACTTGGCCCCGGCGATGGTCTTGCCGGCCGAGTCGCCGGTCAGCTCGACGAACTCGCCGGCGCCGTTCTTGACCTTGGCCATCTTCAGGCCGGAGTTCTCGGCGTACGACCACTCGACGTAGCTGATGGTGCCGTCGGTGCTCTTGACCTTGCTGGCCACGCCGTCGGACTTGGCCGCGCCGACGCCGCCCGGGGCCTTCCACGCCTTGGAGTTGCCCAGGGTCCAGTCCGCCTCGGCGGTCTTGGACAGGTACTTGGTGAAGTTGTCGGTGGTGCCCGACTCGTCGGAGCGGTGCACCGCCTGGATCGCGGTCGACGGGAGCTTGGCGTCCGGGTTGTCGGCCTTGATCGCCGCGTCGTCCCACTTGGTGACCTTGCCGGCGAAGATCTTCGCCAGGGTGGCCGGGCTGAACTGGAGGTTGTCCGCGCCGCTGACGTTGTAGACCACGGCGACCGGGCCGATCACCATCGGCAGGTTGAGGGCCTGACCGCCGGCGCACTTGGCGTCGGCCTGCGGCTGCTCCTCCGGCTTGAGGGCGGAGTCGGAACCGGCGAAGTCGGCGGTGCCGGCGATGAACGCCTGGATGCCGGCGCCCGAGCCGCTCGGCTCGTAGTTGATCGTGGTGCCGGAGCACTTCTGCTGGTAGGCCTTGATCCACTCGGCCATGGCGTTTTTCTGCGCGGAGGAGCCCTGCGCGTTCAGCGTGCCGGTGGCGCAGTCCGCCGCGGCGGCGGAACCGGTGGCACCGGCGGCCGGCTCGTTGTTGTCCGAGCCGCAGGCGCTGAGACCGAGAACCGCGGTAAGAGCGAGACAGGCGATGGCGCCGTGCCGCTGGAGCTTCACTTCAGGGGTTTCCCTTCACGTCTTTGGTCAGGTCGCCCGGGGTGCCGGGGGCCGGCGCTGACCGGCTGACGTGAAAGTTAGGAGGGCCAGGTGGACGGTTCGCCGGTCGTAAGTGAACGCGGGATGAACACGTCCGGCCGGCGAGGTGGCCGTACGCTGAGGGGGGACTGTCCATTTCGTGAACTCGCGACCCGCTATCGCTTTTAGTGCGATTTATCCGGGCAGCCGTTATCGCGCCGAGCCTGTCGCGTGATGCTCCCGTGACCGCGCCCGGGCGGCCCGCCGGCGGTCAGCCGAGTTGGTAGTTGACGTGCGCGGACCAGCGGGCGAAGCCGGTCCGCTCGTAGAGCGCGACAGCGCCGGTGTTGCTCTCGTCGACGTAGAGCATCACCCGGTCCAGCCCCCGCCGGTCGCGCAGGTAGGTCAGGCCGGCGGCGGTGAGGACCCGGCCGAGCCCGCCCCGGTGCGCGGACGGGTCGACGCCGAGCACGTAGACCTCGCCGATCGGGGCCGACCCGGGCCGCTCGTGCACCTTGGTCCAGTGGAAACCGAGCAGCCGGCCGGTGCCGGACTCGACCGCGAGCAGGAAGCCGGCCCTGTCGAACCACGATTCGCCGAGGCGTACGCGGAGGTCGTCCAGCGTCCACCGGCCCTGCTCGGGGTGCTGGGCGAAGGCGGCGTTGTTGACCGCCAACCAGGCCTCGTCGTCCTCGCCCGGACGGAACGCGCGCAGCTCCACCCCCTCGGGCAGGCTCGGCTCGGCCAGCGCGGCGGTCAGCGGCCGGCGCAGCTGCCACAACACCCGGGCCCGGGTGAAACCCAGATCGACCGCGAGCGCGGCGGCCGACGGGTGGTCGCCGTGCGCCCAGGCGCGCACCGGCCCGGTGGCGGCGGCCAGCACCGCCCGGGCCAGCGCCCGGCCGGTGCCCCGGCGTCGGTGCGCGGGGTGCACGACCAGCTCCACGCCGACGCCGTCGGCAGGCGCGGTGGTGTCGAGGTGCGCGTAGCCGGTCAGGGCGCCGCCGGGGGTCCGGGCGGTGAGGTGCACGGCCGGGGCCGCCGGGTCGCGCAGCCGCAGCAGCACGTGTTCGTCGAGCGGGTCGGCGCCGTCGGCGTCGCCGGCGGCGCGGGCCAGCGCCAGCACCTCGGTGACCTCGTCCGGCGTCAGCCGGTCCGCCGGGGCGACCTCGGCCGCGCCCCGCCCTGCGTCGCCCGTCGGCTCGGTGCTGCTCATCCGTGTCACGGTAGCGGCCCGCGGGCCGCCGTTCGCGCCGGCTCCGGGCGGGTGGCGGTGGCCCTCGTCACGGGGCGTCGAGGGGCAGCGGTTCCAGCTCGAACCGGGCCAGCAGTTCGGGCAGCAGGCGCTGCAACGCGGCCACGGTGCCGGAACGGTCGCCGCCGGCGTCGTGCATGAGCACGATCGCGCCGGGGCCGGTCTGGGTGCGGACGGTCGCCTCGATGGTGGTCGCGCCCGGCGCCTTCCAGTCCGACGGGTCGACGTTCCAGTGCAGCGGGGTGAGGCCCAGCTCCGCGCAGACCGACACCACCGGAGCGGTCCAGGCGCCGCCCGGCTGGCGGTAGTACGCGATGTGCGCGTCGGGCGCGGCGGCCAGGATCGCGTCGTTGGTGCGCAGCAGGTCGGCGCGGATCGTCTCGGGCGACCGCTTGCCCAGGTTGACGTCGTGTCGCCAGGAGTGGTTGCAGACGGTGTGCCCCTCGGCCACGATCGACCGGAGCAGGTCCGGGTGGCTCTCGACGTTCTCGCCGACGACGCAGAACGTGGCCTTCACCCCGTACTGGCTCAGCAGGGCGAGCACCTGCGGGGTCCACCGGGGGTCGGGGCCGTCGTCGAACGTCAACGCGACGCGGGCGGAGCCGGTGGCGGTCAGGGCGCCGAACGGGCCGGGGCCGTCGTCACCGCCGTCCGGGGCGCTCGGGTCGGCGTCCGGTGAGGTGTCGGGGTGTGCCCGGCCCGGCGCCGCGGGAAACTCGGTGCTCGGTGGCTGGTCGGCGTAGTGCGGCCCGGCGGTGGAACTGGCCACCCCGGTGGTCGTCGGGTGCTGCTCCGGCACCAGGCTGCGACCCAGCACGTAGGCCGAGGCCAGCAGGCCGGCCAGCACCACGGTCACGATGCCGGTCGCGCGCACGGTCGCGCCCGACATCAGTGGTACCGGCCGTTCGTCGCCCCCGTGGTCACCGCGCGCACCGTCGCCCCCTTTACCCGCCAAATCCGGCAGTCAGGATATGACTGACTGATGGGGCAAAAAGGGCATTCAGCGAAACTGTTCCCCGGTCGGGGGAGCGGTCAGACCGGGAGCGGGGCCGGCTCCGACTCCGGCAGCGAACGCGACGGCGGCACCACGAACTTGTAACCGACCTGCCGGACCGTGCCGATCATCGACTCGTACTCGGAACCGAGCTTGGCGCGCAGGCGCCGGACGTGGACGTCCACCGTGCGCGTGCCGCCGAAGTAGTCGTAACCCCAGACCTCGCGGAGCAACTGGTCCCGGGTGAAGACCCGCCCCGGGTGCTGGGCGAGGAACTTCAACAGCTCGAACTCCTTGTAGGTGAGGTCGAGCGGACGGCCCTTCAGCTTCGCGGCGTAGGTGTCCGGGTCGATGTTCAGCTCACCGGCCCGGATCGAGCCGCCGGCGCCGGCGGTGGCGTTGCTCAACCGGCCGACCGCGAGCCGCAGCCGGGCCTCCACCTCGGCCGGGCCGGCCGCGGCGAGGATCACGTCGTCCACGCCCCAGTCGGCGTTCAGCGCGATCAGGCCGGCCTCGGTGACCACCGCGACCAGCGGCACGCCCAACCCGGTGGCGTGGAGCATCCGGCAGGTGGCCCGCGCCTCGCTCAACTCCGAGCGGGCGTCCACCAGGACGGCGTCCGGGGTCGGGCCGGAGACCAGCGTGCGGACGTCGCGGGGTGCGGTGCGGACCGAGTGCGGCAGCAGGTCGAGCGCCGGCAACACCGCCGACGGCTCACCCGCCCGTGCGGTCACGAGCAGCAGGAGCTCCACGATCACCTCCGTCCCGGCGGCCCTTCGGCCGCACGCGACCAGCGGCACGCCCGGGTGTGGGGCGGCGCTGTGAACTTGCGTGGGTCCCGGCGTCGCTGACGGGCGGGGTAACGGGTTGAGCGTAACCGATCGTCCGGCCGTCACCTTCGCGTCCTTTCCCGTTTGCCCCATCTGCCCTCGATCGCGGCACAGGTTTTAACGTTGCCGAAACCGTGACCTCCGCCGAGCCGCCCGGGTCTGGCACGATCGGGGCGTGTTTCCCTCCACCTCGCGCGACAGCGGTCGTGAACCGTGGGCCGACGACCCGCCACCCGGGCCGTCCGGCCCCGCCCGTGGCTACCCGCCCGCCCCACGTACCGGGCCCGCTGAGGAGGAGGGTGAACGGCGGGAGCGG
Organism: Micromonospora sediminicola; assembly: GCF_900089585.1. NCBI lineage: Bacteria > Bacillati > Actinomycetota > Actinomycetes > Micromonosporales > Micromonosporaceae > Micromonospora > Micromonospora sediminicola. The sequence continues at coordinate 970,467 of NZ_FLRH01000003.1, forward strand.
AAGGGCCCGCGCCGGCTCCGCAAGGGCGGCCCCGGTCGGCGTCCCGACGACGAGCCCGGCGAGGCCCCCGAGGAGGAGGTCCCGCCGGTGGAGTTCCGCCGGCCGCTGGCGCTGACCGTGGCGGGCTTCGCCGCGCTGCTCGGCGTGGGGCTGGTCCTCGGGGCGCAGACCTCCGGCCCCGGGCACCGGCTGCCCTTCGCGATCATCATCTTCGGCGTCCAGCTGCTCTTCGTGCTCGCCTGGACGATGGCCATGCGACCGCCCGCGCTCCTGGTCGTCGCGCTGGTCAGCGTCGGCGCGGCGGCCATCGCGGACGTCGCCGCCGTCCGGTCGGACGTCGCCGGCCTGGCCCCGCTCGGCTACGCGGCCGCCGCCGGACTGCTGCTCGGCGTGCTGGGTCAGCTCGTCCGCCGGGTCGACCGGGCCCGGGTCACCGAGTCGCTGGGCGGCACCCTGCTCATCGTGGTCGGCGTGGTCGCCTTCGGCACGTTGATCGTGCTCAGCCGGATCCCCAAGGGCACCCAGGCGATCACGCTCTGCCTCACCGCCGCCGGGGTGGCCCTGCTGGTGGCCCGGTTGACCGACGCCATCGCCCCCTGGCCCCGGCTCGCCCCGCAGGTGCCCCGCGGGGCGGCCGGTGTGGTGGCGGGCGCCATGCTCGGCACCCTGACCAGCGCCGTGCTCGGCAGCTACCTGGTCGGGTTCACCCCGACCAGCGCCGCGCTGGTCGGGGTGGTCGCCGCGGCCACCGCCGTGCTGGCCGACCTCGCCGTGGGCTACGCCGAGGCGGGCCGGCTGATGGCCGGCGAGCCGCCGACCATGTGGGTGGCCCGGCACATGCAGGGGCCGCTGGGCGGCTTCGCGCTCGCCGCGCCGGCCGCGTACGCGATGTGCGTGCTCTTCCTCTGAGCCCGCGGTTGGGGAGGATTCGCCTCGGGTAAGTACGGTTGCGCCGCGAGGCGCGGTGACGGCGGCGAGGACTGGAGGCGGCGTGGCAGAGGCGTACCCGGCGGAGGGCCGGCCCCGCCGGCGGGGCCGGAAGGTGCTCATCGGATTCGTCGTCCTGCTGCTCGTGCTGGGCGGGCTGCTGGTCGTCGCCGACCGGGTGGCCGCCGGCGTGGCCGAGCGGGCGATCGCCGACCAGGTGCGCCAGGAGGTGGCGAAGCAGGACGCGCAGTCCGCCGCGCCCCAGGTCGAGGTGGGCGGCTTCCCGTTCCTGAACCAGGTTCTCGCCGGGAAGTACGAGCGCATCTCGATCCAGCTGACCGACGTGCAGGGCAACGTCCAGGGCGACGCGGTCAGCGTGCCGCGGTTGGACGTGGACGCCCGCAACGTGACCGCCTCGCTGGACACGCTCCGCTCCGGCCAGGGCGACGTGGTGGCGGAGAGCGTCGTCGGCCGGGGCACGGTCACCTACGACAGCCTGGCGAAGCTGCTGGACCGGCCCGGGCTGACGCTGGGCGAGCGCGACGGCAAGCTCGCCGTCACCGCCCCGGTGGACATCCTCGGCGTCAAGCTGACCGTCAACGGCACCGCCGACGTGACAGTGGTCGACGGCAAGGTGGCGCTGCGCTTCAACGACCTCGCCGCCGAAGGGCTGCCGAACGTGCCGCTGGCGCGGAGCCTGCTGGCCAACTACGCCAAGGGCATCTCGATCGACGTGCCGCTGCCGGAACTGCCGTTCCAGCTCAACGTCCGCAAGGTCCAGCCGACGCCGGAGGGCCTGACCGTGGACGCGGACGCGAAGAACGTGCCGATCAACTCCGCCCGCTGACGTCCCGGATGCTGGTCGGCCCGGTGCCCTGTGGCCGGGTCGGCTGGTAGTCTCCCTCCCCATGGGGACCCACCTCACCAAACGGCGCGCGGTCGACCTGTGCCGCGTGGCCACCTGCCTGTGTCGCCCCGTCATCTGACGGCGGGGCTGTCCCCGGTCGCCTGAGCGACCATCGGCACCAAGGGTCCGCAACACCCCCCTGAACGCCCGGCAGCGGCGCCGTCGCACGTACCCGTGATCCGTTCCTAGCTCTGGGTCCCGCGCGTGGTGCGACACCTACCGACCTCGATCCCCGCGCGCAGGCTCACCACCCATCCTCACCAGGGAGTGATCTGATGAGTCGCGACACCGCACTCGTCTCGGCCGAGTGGGCCGAGAAGAACCTCGACGCCCCGGGCGTCGTCTTCGTCGAGGTCGACGAGGACACCTCGGCCTACGACACCGGCCACATCGCCGGCGCGATCAAGCTCGACTGGCGGACCGACCTGCAGGACCCGATCCGTCGGGACTTCGTCAACCGGTCCCAGTTCGAGGCGCTGCTCTCCGAGCGGGGCATCGCCAACGACGACGTCGTCGTCCTCTACGGCGGCAACAACAACTGGTTCGCCGCGTACGCGTACTGGTACTTCAAGCTCTACGGCCACCGCGACGTCAAGCTGCTCGACGGCGGCCGCAAGAAGTGGGAGCTGGACGCCCGTCCGCTGGTCACCGACGCGGTCGAGCGGCCGAGGACGCAGTACGTGGCGCAGGAGCCGGACACCTCGATCCGCGCGTTCCGCGACGAGGTGGTCGACGCCATCGGCACCAAGAACCTGGTCGACGTGCGCAGCCCCGACGAGTACGCCGGCCGACTGCTCGCCCCGGCCCACCTCCCGCAGGAGCAGGCGCAGCGGGCCGGTCACGTGCCGACCGCGATCAGCGTGCCGTGGTCCAAGGCGGCGAACGAGGACGGCACGTTCAAGTCCGACGACGAGCTGCGCAAGATCTACGCCGACGCCGGGCTGGACGACGGCAAGGAGACGATCGCCTACTGCCGCATCGGCGAGCGCTCCTCGCACACCTGGTTCGTGCTCCAGGAGCTGCTCGGGCACCGCAACGTGAAGAACTACGACGGTTCCTGGACCGAGTACGGCTCGCTGGTCGGCGTGCCGGTGGCGCTCGGCGACGAGCCCGGGGAGGCCTGACATGACCGCTCCGACCGCTCCCACCGCCGCCGGTTGCGCCGCGCCGGACCAGGCCGCCCCCCTCCCGGCCAGCCTGGACCTGGAGAAGGAAACCGTCATCACCGGCCGGGTGCTGGCCGAGTCCGGCGAGGTCGTGCCGGGCGCGTACGTCCGGCTGCTCGACTCGACCGGCGAGTTCACCGCCGAGGTGGTGACCTCGGCGGCCGGCCAGTTCCGGTTCTTCGCCGCGCCGGGCTCGTGGACCCTGCGGGCGCTCTCCCGCCACGGCAACGGCGACACCGCCGTGACCGCGGCCCGGGGGATCAACGAGGTGACCGTCGCGGTCGCCGCCTGACCCACGCTCTGACCGTGGCCCGTCACCCCACCGGGGTGACGGGCCACGAGCCGTTCGGGGGTCGGGGGTGCCCAGGCGCGGGCGGCCGGGTCGCCGGCACGTGGCACCATGGCCCGGTGAGTGCCGTCCAGGCGGGATACGCCCCGCCCACCCCTCCCGACCGGCCCGCCGCCGGCCGGCGTCGGCTGCGCTGGCTGGTGGCCGCCACGGTGGTGTGGGCCGTGCTGCTCGCCGGGCTGACCTGGTGGTCGGTGCGCAACGACCCGCCGACGGTCAAGGAGCAGCGCTCGCTGGACCAGGCCGGCCCGGTGGTGGACCGCGCGGTCGGCGTGCTGACCGCCGCGATCGGGGCGGACGGCGTCCCGGCGCTCCTGCCGGACCGGCTGGAGCGGGGCTGCCGGGTGACGCCGCTGGACGACGGCGCGTCCCTGGAACGTGGCATCGAGGTGGCGACCGGCGACGTCGACGTCCGGGAGGTGTTGCGTCGGGTGGCCGACCGGCTGCCGGCGCAGTGGCGCGCCGGTGTCTCGACGCTCGACGGCGAGCCGCTGCTGCGCGCCGACGCCGGGGAGTTCGTCGCGGTCGAGGGCCGGTCCGGCGGGCCGGGCCGGGTGCTGCTGACGGCCGCCACCGGCTGCCGGCCGGTCGGTGCGGGCTACCGCGCTCCCGCCGCCGACGCCGCCGCCGAGTCCGCCGCGCTGGCCCGCGCGCTGGCCCGCTGGGGCGGCGCCACCGGGCCGGTCCAGGTGCTGGCCGCGCCCTGCCCAAACGGTGGGACCACGCGGACCGCCCGCGCCGAGGCCGCCGCGGCGGCCGACCAGCCGCTGGCCCCCGCGTTCGGCGTCGGCGCGGCGCCGGTGGTGGACTCCGCCGACCGGTACGCCCGGGCGGGTGACCCGGCGGTGCTGGCCGAGCGGGTCGACGAGCGGGTCCGGGTCGCGGTCACCACCTCCTGCCCCGGCTGATCCCGCTCAGTGCCGGTGGCCCCGGTGCTCGTCGTGCGCGGTGCGGCTGCGGCCCAGGGCGTCCACCCGGCCCCACCGGCCGGGGATGTCGAGCAGCTCCACCCGGCCCATGCCCGGCGGCACGGCCGGATCGATGATCAGATGCTCGCCCTGCGGTTCCAGCCCCAGCATCACCCGGAGCAGCAGCAGCGGCGTGCCGGCGGACCAGGCCTGCGGGCTGCACGCGGTCGGGTACTGCACCGGGTAGTCGGTGAGGCCGCGCTCGTAGCCGGCGAACGCCTCGGGGAGCCGCCCGTCGAAGTAGCGGGACGCGCTCAGCATCGACTCGCAGATCCGGCCGGCCTCCTCCCGGAAGCCGTACTTCCACAGGCCCCAGGCGATGATCGAGTTGTCGAACGGCCACACGGTGCCGACGTGGTAGCCGATCGGGTTGTACCGGCCCTGGTCGTCGGCGAGCGTCCGTACCCCCCAGCCGGAGAAGAGCCGCGGTCCGAGCAGGTGCGCGGCGATCGCCGGCGCCCGGGACTCGTCGACGATGCCGCTCCACAGCAGGTGGCCGATGTTCGAGGTGAGCGCGTCCACGTGCCGCCCCTGCGGGTCCAGGGCCAACGCGTAGTACTCCCGCTCCGGGATCCAGAAGTCGCGGTTGAACCGCTCCTTGAGCGCCGCCGCCTCCCGCTCCAGCCGATCGGCGTACGCCGGGTCGTTCCAGTGGGTGCGGGCCAGCCGGGCGCCGCGCAGCTTGGCGTCGTACGCGTACCCCTGCAGTTCGCAGGTGGCGCGGGGGAAGTCCGGCATCCGGCCGTCGGCGTAGGAGATGGAGTCCGGCGAGTCCTTCCAGCACTGGTTCGGCAGCCCGGTCTCCGGGTTGCGGCTCATGTACCAGACGTAGCCCGTGCCGAGCAGGTCCCCGTACGTGTCGAGCCAGGTCAGCGCCGCCCGGGTCTCGTACTCCAGCTGGTGGACCAGCTTCGCGTCGCCGGTCCAGCGCTCGTACTCGTCGAGCAGGATCACGAACAGCGCGCTGGTGTCGGCCGCGCCGTAGTACGGCGAGTGCGGCTGCTCCTCGAAGCCGGCGGTCTCGCCGTACCGCAGCTCGTGCAGGATCTTGCCGGGCTCCTCGTCCCGGAAGTCGTCGATCCGGCTGCCCTGGAGTCCCGCCAGCATGAGGATGGTCGGCTGGACCAGTTCGGGAAGGAACGGCAGCACCTGGAGCGAGGTGAACATGCTGTCCCGCCCGAACAGGGTCATGAACCAGGGCAGGCCGGCGGCAACCAGCCGGACCCCGAGCGTGATCGACTCGTACCGGAGGGCGGCCAGGTCGTTCAGGCTGCGCCGGTACGCCCCGGCCAGCGGCTCGCAGTCGCAGCCCAGCTTCGGGGCGCGTTCGATGAGCGCGTTCTGCTCGGCGTGGATCTCCGACGCCGAGCGGTGCCCGCCCAGCGGCAGGGTGGCCCGGATGTCCTCGCCGCGGGCCCCGTAGATCACGGTGGCGACGTGCAGCCGGGTGGTCCACTCGCCGTGTGCCGGCACCCGGACCCGGAACGTCATCCCGTTCGCGTCGACCTCGGCCGGGGCGGTGCTGGTCACCCGGGCCTCGCGGTGGAACGCCTCGCGCCGGTAGGTGAGCCGGAGCGCGTTCTCCTCGACGGTCGGCGTGGTGCGGCCCTTCTTCTCCCGCTGGTGCTTGATCTCGAAGAGGTCGGCGAAGTCCGACCCGATCTCCAGCCGCAGGCGGAACTCCTTCTCCTGCTCGGAGTGGTTGAGCAGGGTCAGTTCCTCGTCGAAGCTGCCGCCGATCGAGCGGCTGCGGATCACCGAGACCTTCGCGTCCAGGTAGTGCGTCGGCTCGCCGGGCACCATGAAGAACCGGGTTTTGTAGGACAGCGAGTCGTCGATCGAGAGCGCGTGCAGCAGTTGGCCGTCGAGCGACAGGATCCAGGTGGAGATGAACCGGGTGTCGAAGGAGAACAGCCCGGTGGGGAAGTCGTACGACGGCTCGATGTTGCCGCGCCCGTCGCTGACCAGGAACGTGTTGCCGTCGAGGATGCTGACCCGTTCCTTCACACCGACCGCCGGGCGTGTTCTCGGGCGGTCTCCCGCGGGTCCCGCACCCCGGGCCGGTCGGGCAGGAAGCGGCGGAACACCAGGAACAACGCCACCTTGCCGCTGAAGGTGGCCTCGTTGCGCAGCACCGCCGCCATGCCCGCCTCCTCGCCGGTGACCAGTTTCTCGAAGAGCCGGGTGGACACGGTCAGCACGGCGTCCGGCGGTCGCTGCTCCTCCCGGGTCACCTGGGCCGACCCGGGAGCGAGCGTCACGAACCAGTGCCCGGTGCGGTTGCCGTCGGTCAGGTCGATCTGCAGGGTCCCGGCTATCGGGCTGCGCAGGACGGACGCGGCCCGCGCCGGCAACGACGCGAAGAACCGCTCGGTCGCCTCACTCACATCCGAATGGTAGGCAGCCTAAGGACATATCGGGACGAGATCGGCTCTCAGGGCAGAATGGACAACCCGGGCGGGTTGTTCAGTAGACGAGGGCCTGCGCGCCCTCGGTCATGGCTTCCTCGACGAAGACCGCCGCGCCCGCGATCCGCACGCCGGGGATCACGTCGTCCGTGCCGATGTCGCGGCGGGCGGCGCACTGGGTGCAGGCCGTCACCCGGCCGGTGGTCAGGATGACGTGCAGCAGCTCACCCAGCGGCGCGGAGTGCGGCAGCTCGAACGACTCGGCCCGCCCGGGCAGCGCGAACCAGGTCGACTCGCCGGTGAGCCAGAGCGACACCTCCACCCCCGCCGCGGCGGCGGTGGCGGCGACGGTGAACGCCTGGGCACAGCGTTCCGGGGCGTCCGCGCCCGCGGTGGCCTTGACGACGAGAGTGCGCGCCATGGCACCCAGCATAGGATGGCCCGGATGGTTACCGAGATCGGGTTCGTCAGCCTGCTGGTCGCCGGCCTGGGCGCGCTCGCCGGTGGCCTGGTCTATGTCGCTGTGCGTATCGCAAGAGGTAAGTGGTGAATCTGTGAGTGAGAATCCGCTTCAGCCGCCGTGGCTGAACGCGCCGCCGGTCGACCCGTACCCGTACGAGGAGAGCCACGACCTGCGTGTCGGTCCGAAGCTGCACCGGAGCCTGGACGGGCTGCTGCCGTACGTCGGGGTGTGGCGCGGGCGGGGCCGGGGCGGGTTCCCGACGATCGAGGACTTCGACTTCGCGCAGGAGATCCGGATCAGCCACGACGGCCGGCCGTTCCTGTTCTACGAGTCGCGGGCCTGGATCCTGGACGAGCAGAGCCGTCCGGTCCGCCCGGCCGGTCGCGAGGTGGGCTGGTGGCGTCCGGTGATGGACGGCGACCGGGTCACCGACGAGCTGGAGGCGTTGATGACCACGCCGACCGGCGTGATGGAGCTGCACATCGGCAAGCGCAAGGGCACCCAGATCGAGTTCGCCACCGACGCGGTCGTCCGCACGGCCACGGCGAAGGAGGTCACCGCCGGCGCCCGCCTCTTCGGCATCGTCGAGGGCGCTTTGCTCTACGCCCAGGAGATGGCCGCCGTGGGCCAGCCCCTCAGCCCGCACCTCTCCGCCCGCCTCACCCGGGTGGCCGGCTGACCCCCGGTTCTGCGTCGATCAAGGAGTTCACGTCGGAGTCGATCTCTCCGCTGACGCGAACTCCTTGATCACCGTGTGTCGGCGGGCTGGGGAAGCCCAGGAGGGTGAGCAGGCGGGGGGTCAGGGGGGAGCGGTTGCGCGGGGTTCCGTCCAGGGTGCGGACCTCCGCGAGGCCGCGCAGGGAGCTGGTCAGCCAGATCGCCTCGGCGTCGTGCAGGTCGGCCACCGTGGGCAGGTGCTCGCCGGCCCCCAGGCCCAGCTCGGCGGCCCGACTCAGCAGGTGGTGGGCGGTCACGCCGGGCAGCACGCCGGTCTCCGCGGCCGGGACCGTGCACAGCTCGCCGCCGCGCAGCCACACCACGTTGGCGGTGGGCCCCTCCAGCACGTAGCCGTCGGTCGAGAGCCAGAGCACGTCGTCCACGCCGGTCCGGCGCGCCCACCGCCGGGCGGCGGTGCTGAGCGCGTACGAGGTGGACTTCACGCCGCTCGGCAGCCACCCCAGCTCCGGGCGGGAGCGCGCGGCCACCCCGAGCGGCAGCGTGGCCACCGTCACCCCGTCCCGACGGGCCCGTCGGGCGGACGCGGGCACCTCGCCGAGCGTCGCGTACACCGTGGGCGGTCCGCCGCCCTCCGGCCCCCGGGTGCAGACCAGCCGGAGCGCGCCCTCGGTCCGCGTGGGCCAGCCGGCGCACACCGCGTCCAGCAGCTCCACCAGCACCGCGACCGGGGGCAGCGGCAGGTCGATCGCCGCCGCGCCGGCGTGCAGCCGGTCCAGGTGGGCGTCGCGCAGCCAGGGCCGGCCGTCGCGCAGGTGCAGCGTCTCGAACAGGCCGTCGCCGTGCAGGACACCCCGGTCGTCGCCGCGCAGCACCGGCTCGCCGGCCGGCACCAGCCCTCGGCCGGGCACCGCCACCCGTGTCGCCTCCACGGGCGCAGCGTAGTGGCGTACCTCGCGGCGAGCGGGACCGACGCGGCGGCCGAACTATGATCGGACGGTGTCCGAATCCTCCCTCGCGGAAATGCTCCGCTCGCGCGGGCTGCGGCTGACGGCGCAGCGGCAGCTGATCCTCCAGGCCGTCCTCGATCTGGGGCACGCCACCCCGGAGCAGGTGCACACGGCGGTCCGGGAGGTGGCGGCCGGGGTCAACATCACCACCATCTACCGCACGCTGGAACTGCTGGAACGGCTCGGCCTGGTCACGCACACCCACCTCTCGCACGGCTCGCCGACCTATCACGCGGCCGGCGAGCACCAGCACGTGCACCTGGTGTGCCGGGAGTGCGGGGCGATCGACGAGATCTCCCCGGAGATGCTCCGACCGCTCGCCGACCAGTTGGCCGGGCAGCGCGGGTTCCAGGTCGACATCGGGCACGTCGCGCTCTTCGGGGTCTGCGGTCGGTGCGCACAGGACGGGGACAACAAATGATCGACATCGCGGGCGCGGTGGCCGCCGACGCCATCGACGAGGAGACCCGGGACCAGCCCGAGCCGGCCCACCGGGCGGCCGGGGTCGGGCCGGTCGCCGCCCACTACGGCGACCCGATGCGCGAGCAGCGCGCGCTGGCCACCGGCGTCGGGCTGGTGGACCGCTCGCACCGGGGCGTGATCGCCGTGCCGGGCGAGGAGCGGATCGGCTGGCTGCACACGCTCACCAGCCAGCACCTGGCCGCGCTGGCCCCCTGGCAGGGCACCGAGCTGCTGGTGCTCTCGCCGCACGGGCACGTCGAGCAGCACGCGATGGTCGCCGACGACGGCGAGACCACCTGGCTGGACACCGAGCCGGGGACGACCGGCGGACTCCTGTCCTACCTGGAGCGGATGCGGTTCTTCAGCAAGGTCGACCCCCGCGACGCCACCGCCGACCACGCGTTGCTCTCGCTGGTCGGCCCGGAGGCCGCCGGCGCGCTCGACACGCTGGGCGTCACCGGGCTGGCCGCCCCCGACGTGATCGGGGTGCCGGGTCCGAAGTTCCGCTCCGGCGAGCTGCCCGCGCGGCCCTCCGTGGTGTACGACGTGAAGCCGCTGCCGGTGGGCGGGTGGGCCCGCCGGGTGGCGCTCGGCGTCGACCTGCTGGTGCCCCGGCCGGCCATGGCACAGGTGGTGGCCGAGCTGCGGGGTGCCGGCGTGCCGGTGGCCGGGTTGTGGGCGTACGAGGCGATCCGGGTGGCCGCCCGGCGGGCCCGGGCCGGCGTGGACACCGACCACCGCACCATCCCCGCCGAGGTCGACCTGATCGCCCCGGCGGTGCACCTGGACAAGGGGTGCTACCGGGGGCAGGAGACGGTGGCCCGGGTGCACAACCTGGGCCGGCCGCCCCGCCGGCTCGTGCTGCTGCACCTGGACGGCGTGGCCAGCGACCAGCCGCCGGTCGCCGGCACGCCGGTGACGGTCGACGGGCGGACCGTCGGCTTCGTCGGCACCGCGGTGCACCACTTCGAGTTGGGCCAGATCGCGCTCGCCGTGGTGAAGCGCAACACGCCCGACGACGCCCGTCTGATGGTGGGCGAGAGCGCGGCCGCCATCGACGCGGTGTAAGGAAGGGCCCCCGCTTAACGCCTCCGGTAGAGGAAGGCTCCCTGCTTAACACCTCTAGCGCCGGAAAATCTTCGGTCGACCCGGCAGTGGGCGGGGGTCTAGGATCCGGGCATGACGACAGGGACGTTGATCACGGTTGCCCCCACCGGCGCGGAGTCGGCCAAGGCGGAGGTGCCGGCGCTGCCGGTGACGCTCGACGAGCTGGTGCTGACCGCCAAGGAGTGCGAGGCGCTCGGCGCGGCCGTGATCCACGTGCACATCCGCGACGACGAGGCGCGGCCCACGCTCGACCAGGGCCGGCTGCGGGCCACCGTGGCGGCGCTGCGGGAGAACACCGACCTGATCGTGCAGCTCTCCTCCGGCGGCGCGGTGACCGATCCGGAGGCCGCCCGCCTCGCCGTGCTCGACGCCGGGCCGGACATGGCCTCCTGCACCATGGGCACCGTCAACTTCGGCGACGACGTCTTCCTCAACCGCTGGGAGTTCATCGTCGACCTGCACACCCGGATGCAGGAGCGGGGCGTCGTCCCCGAGTACGAGATCTTCGACCTCGGTCATCTCACCGCGTTGCAGCGGCTGCTCGGCAAGTACGGCCTGCCGCACGGCGGACACGTGCACGTGGACTTCGTCATGGGTGTGCCGGGCGGCATGCCGGGCACCACCGCCACCCTGGTGGCGGCCCAGCAGATGCTGCGCGACCTGCCCGAGGGCACCACGTTCTCGGCCACCGGCATCGGGCGCAGCACCATCCCGGTGATGCTCTCCTCGCTGTCGACCGGCGGTCACCTCCGGGTCGGCATGGAGGACACGGTCACGTACGCCAAGGGTCGGCCGGTGGAGTCCAACATGCAGCTCGTCGCGCGCGCGGTCGGTTTCGCCCAGCTCGCCCAGCGCCCGCCGCTGACCACCGCCGAGGCCCGAACGCTGCTCGGCGTGTAAGTGGCACACGAGCACCCGCCCTTGTACGCCCGAGGCTGACGTCGCAGCTCACCCCCGTGTCGGACGGGTGCGCCCCGTCGGTACCGTCCATCTCGTGGGAAAGACGTACGAGGGCGGCGTGCCGCTCGCCGAGGTGGTCCGGTCCGGTTTCGTGGAGGGCGTCCACCGTGGCTCCGTGGTGGTGCTCGACGGCGCCGGCGCGCCGGTCGCCGGCGCCGGTGACGTCACCTCGCCGATCTTCCCCCGGTCGTCGAACAAGCCGATGCAGGCGGTCGGCATGCTCCGGGCCGGGCTGCCGCTGACCGACCCGGCCGACGTGGCACTGGTCGCCGCGAGTCACGCCGGGGAGGAGTTCCACCTCGAACGGGTCGCCGCCCTGCTGCGCCGCGCCGACCTGACCGAGGAGGCGTTGCACTGCCCGCCGGAACTGCCGGTCGGCGAGGCCGCCCGGGAGGCGGTGCTGCGTGCCGGCGGCGGCCCGACGCGGGTGTCGATGAACTGCTCCGGCAAGCACAGCGGCATGCTGCTCACCTGCCTGGCCGCCGGGTGGCCGCTGGACGGCTACTGGCGGCCGGAGCACCCGCTCCAGCGGCGCCTGACCGCGACCGTGGAGGAGTTCACCGGGGAGCGGGCGGCGGCGGTCGGGGTGGACGGCTGCGGCGCGCCGGTGCTCGCCGTCTCGCTGACCGGGCTGGCGCGGGCCTTCCTGCGGCTGGTCACCGCCGAGCCGGGCACGGTGGAGCGGACCGTGGCGGACGCGATGCGGGCGTACCCGGAGCTGGTCGGCGGCACCCAGGCGGACGACACCCGGCTGATGCGCGGCGTACCCGGGTTGCTGGCCAAGGTCGGCGCGGAGGGCGTCATCGCGGCGGCGGTCCCGGGCGTCGGCGCGGTCGCCCTGAAGATCGACGACGGCGCGTCCCGCCCTCGCATGCCGGTCCTGACCTCGGCGCTGCGTCGCCTGGACGTCGAGGCGCCGATCCTGACCGAGTACACCGAGATCCCCCTGCTCGGCGGCGGCCTCCCGGTCGGCGCCGTCCGCCCCCTCTGGTAGCCGCCCCTGCCGCCCCGCCCGGTTCGCCGGGGCGGCAGGTGCGCGATCGACGCGGGTGGGGTCAGGGCAGGAAGGACAGCAGGGCCTCGTTGACGGGGGCGGGGCGCTCCAGGGGAAGCAGGTGGCCGGCGTCGGGGACGTCGGGGAGACGCGAGCCGTGAGGGGCCTCGTCGGCGATGCGGTCGGCCAGTCGGCGGATGTCCGCCAGATCGTCGGCCCCGGCCGCGGTCAGCACGGGCATGCGCAGCTCGCCCAGGCGGTCGATGGCCGGCGGGTCCAGCTCCTCCACCTCGATCGCGCTGAGCGCCTGCTCGGCGGCGAGCGCCCGACGGTCCATCTCCTCGGCGAACCGGATCAGCTCCGGGTCGACGTCGGCCGGCTCGCGGGTCGGGCCGACCACCCAGAACCGCACCTCCCCGGCGGCGGTGGCGGCGAAGTCCTCCGGGTCCACGTCGCCGACCAGGTCCTCCCAGAGCCGCTCGGTCTCCTCGGACCACTCGTTGCCGGAGACCGGGGCGCCGAGGAGGGCCACCGCGCTCACCCGCTCCGGGTGGGCCAGCGCGGTGTCCACCGCGACCCGGCCGCCGAACGAGCAGCCGACCAGCGCGGCGCGCTCGACGCCCAGCGCGTCCAGCAGGCCGACCAGGTCGTCGTGGTGGGCGAACGGGGTGGTCGGCAGCGTCGACTCGCCGTAGCCGCGCAGGTCCAGGGCGATCACCCGGTGCCGGGCGGCCAGCGCCGGCACCTGGCCGCGCCACATCCGCCGGTCCGCGATGCCGGCGTGCACCAGGACGACGACGCTGCCGCTGCCGGCCTCGTCGTACGCGATCTCGGCGCCGTTGACTTCGATCTTGGTCACGGGGGAACGGTACGGACCGGACACCGGGACCGCAACAACCTCCGGGTGACCTCGCTAACTCTGGCTAGCGTTTTGCTTGCAGCAGCTAGCAGGCCGCGTTAGCGTGGAGTCATGGCCACCAGCAAGGACCTTCCCGATGTCGGCGGGTTCATTCGCGACCTGCGACGCAACGCGAAGATCTCGCTGCGTCAGCTCGCCGAGCAGGCCGGGGTCAGCAACCCCTACCTGAGCCAGATCGAGCGCGGGCTGCGCAAGCCGAGCGCCGAGGTGCTCCAGCAGCTCGCCAGCGCGCTGCGGGTCTCCACCCCGGCCATGTACCTGCGGGCCGGACTGCTGGACGACAAGGAGGGGCAGGGCGTGCTCGCGGCGATCGCCGTCGACCCCGAGCTGACCATGGCCCAGAAGCAGTCGCTCACCCAGATCTACGAGACGTTCCGCCGCGAGAACGCGCGCCTGGCCGAGGCGACCGGCGCCGACCGACCGGCGGAACCCGCCGAGCCGGCGGCCGCCCCGGAGGCCCCGGCCACCGTCGCGCCGGCCGCGACCGGCCCCGTCACGCCGGAGGGCACCCCGACCGAGGCGGTCCTCGAGTCGGTCGCCGTCACCGAAGCGGGCCCCGCGCCCGCCCCGACCACCGCCGCCAACGAGCGCACGACCGCCCGCCGGGCGGCCCGGAAGGCCGCCGCCGCGGCCGAGGAGGAGCAGTCATGACCCAGCCGAAGACCAACCGCATCCCCGCCCCCCTCTACGCCGCCGCCGGCGCCGGCGAGCTGGCCATCGAGCAGCTGCGCAAGCTGCCCACCGTGGTCAGCGGCCTCGGCACCCGGGTCGTCGCCGACCTCGGTGGCAAGGCCGTCGTGACCGGCGTCGAGCTGCGCCAGAAGGCGACCGACACGCTCAAGACCGCCAACCTGACCGCCACCGGGCTGCGCGAACGGGCCGGCTCCGCCGACCTGGACCAGCTCCGCGAGGCGGCCAACCTGGACAAGCTCCGCGAGGCCGCCACCCGCAACGCCGCCGCCGTGGTCGCCGGTGCGTACGCCGCGCAGGAGCGGGCCCTGGCCGCGTACGCCGAGCTGGTCGCCCGGGGTGAGCGCGTCGTCGGCGCCGGTGTGCTGGAGGCCGCCGACACGGTGAACGCCGACATCGAGGCGACCGAGGCCACGCCGGCCCCCGCCACGACGGCTCCCGCCACGACGGCGGACGTCGCGGCGAAGACCGAGGTGCCCAGCCCGGCCGAGGTGGCCGAGGCGGTGGCCGCCCAGCCGGCCGCCGTCAAGCGGACCCGGGCCACCAAGGCGACCGCCACCAAGGCCGCCGCCACCAAGCCGGCCACCCCGTCGGCGAAGCTGCCTAAGGCCACGAAGCGGACCCGCCCGGCCGCCGAGTGACCCCTGGCTCCACCGAGACCCCGGACAGCGTCCTGTCGGACGTTTCCGGGGTCTCGGCATAAGCTTGCCGGCATGGCCTACGCCGCGCCGATCTTCGCGTTCGAAGTCCGCTCCGTGATCGAGCTGATCCTGCTCGTCTTCGCCCTGGTGATCCAGGGTGTGGCCCTGGTGCACGCGGTCACCCAGCGGGGCGACGGCTTCGCCGCGCTCGGCACCCTGCCCAAGGGCGGCTGGGTCGCGATCCTGGCGGTCTGCCTTCTGCTGACCCTGCTCGGCTTCGGCCCGATCAGCCTCTTCGGACTGATCGGCATCGCGGCCGGTCTCATCTACTGGCTCGACGTGCGGCCCGGCCTGCGGGACCTGCACGACGGCCGAGGGTCGTGGTGAGAGGTTTCCGCTGGCCCCCGCCGCCGGACGGCGGCCCCCGCACCTGGGGTCCCGGCCCCGGCGGGCCGCGCACCGGGCGGCCCGCCCTGCCCGAGCCGGAGACGGACCTGGTCGCCACCCCGCACGGCGTGAGCCTGGAACGACTGGTCACCGGCACCGGCGACCCGGTGACCGTGTTCGCGCACGGGCTGGGCAACGGCATCGCCACCACCCGACCGTTCGGCAGCGGCGTCACCGGGCGGCGGATCTTCTTCCAGTTCCGCGGCCACGGCCGCTCGGACTCACCGCCCGGGACGTGGACCTACATCGACCTGGCCCGTGACCTGCGGGCCGTCGCCGACCTCGGTGGGGCCACCCGCGCGTTCGGCGCCAGCCTCGGCGCCGGCGCGCTCTGCCGGTTGCTCACCGAGAGCCCGGAACGCTTCGAGAAGCTCGTCTTCTTCCTGCCCGCCGTGCTGGACACCCCGCGCGGCGAGGCGGCCCGCGCCCGACTCACCGGCCTGCTCGACGCGGTCGCCGACGGCGACGCCTCGGCGCTGGCCGACGTGGTGTCGCTGGAACTGCCGCCGTCGGTGCGCAACACGCCGGCCGGCTGGGCCTACCTGCGGCAGCGGCTCGACCAACTGCTGCGCGACGGGCTGGCGCCCGGGCTGGCCGGCCTGCCCGAGCAGACCCCGCTGACCGACGCCGGCGCGCTCGCCGCGGTCACCGCCCCGGCCCTGGTCATCGGGTGCCAGGGCGACGACCTGCACCCGGCCGCCGTCGCCGAGCAGTTGGCCGCCGCGCTGCCCCACGCCACCCTGCACGTGTACGACCGGCCCGGCTTCGCCTGGACCGAACGCGCCGACCTGCGGGAGCGCATCTCGACGTTCCTCAACGGGTAACGTCCCCTTCCATGGGCGTCACTCACCACGGCCGTACGCACCGCCTCGACCTCGCCGACCCCACGCTGCGCGAGTGGACGTGCCGGGTGCTGGCGGCCGACCCCGAGCAGGGCGTCGTGCTGGACCGGTCCGCGTTCTACCCGGGCGGCGGCGGGCAGCCGCCGGACCACGGGGTGCTGCTCTGGCAGGGCGTGCAGACCCGGATCGTGGGCACCCGCAAGGGTGACGACCTGTGGCTGGTCCCGGCCGAAGGAGACCCGTTGCCGCCGGTCGGCACCGAGGTCACCGGCGCGGTGGAGGACGCGCGGCGGACCATGCTGATGCGCACCCACTCCGGGCTGCACGTGCTCTGCGGCGTGGTGTTCCGGGACTTCGGCGCGTTGGTCACCGGCGGCAACATGGAGCCGGGCGAGGCCCGGATGGACTTCAACCTCCCCGAGGTGCCGCCCGACTTCAAGACCCGCATCGAGGAACTGGTCAACGCCGAGGTGGCCGCCGACCGCTCGGTCGCCGTCCGGGTCCTGCCCCGCGCCGACGCGCTGGCCCTGCCGGACATCATCCGCACCCAGTCCAACCTGATCCCGCCGGACGAGCAGGAGGTGCGGATCGTCGACATCGTCGGGCTGGACGTGCAGGCCGACGGCGGCACGCACGTCGCCTCCACCGCCCAGATCGGCAAGGTCCAGGTGGTCAAGGTGGAGAGCAAGGGACGGGCCAACCGCCGGGTCCGGGTCCGGCTCGCGGACTGACTCAGCCGGGCAGGTGCGCCGCCCGGACGTCGAGCAGCCAGCGTTCCGCCGTCTCCTCGTCCGGTCGCTCCGGCAGCGGCGAACGCACCCGGGCGAACTCGGCCTCGGCGTCGGCCACCAGGGCCTGTGCCTCGTCCAGCGCGCCGCCGGCCACCCGCTCGCCGAACGCTCGGAACCAGCCCGGGTCGGCGAGCCGGATCTCCAGCACCCCGGTCGCGTAGAGCACCCGGCCCTGGTGCAGCAGCCGGGCCAGGTGACGGGCGTGCTTCGCCGAGCGCCGTCGGCCGCCGACGTCCGGTGGGGCGGTGGTGAGCTTGCGGAACTGCTGCGAGGCGTAGCCGAGGTAGGCGTCCCGGACCCGGGGGGCGCTGAGGAACGCCGAGCGGATGGCGATCAGCCGCTCGCCGAGGTCGGTGCGGGTCTCGTAGCAGTCGTCCGGCAGCCACATCAGCTCGGTGGCGGTCGGGTTGCCGCTCAACGCCAGCAGCGCGTACTTGCGCGCCTCGTGCAGCGTGACGTCCGGGTCGGTGGTCACCACCGACTCCCGGGGCGGGTGCAGGCCGTGGAAGGCGACCGTCGGCGCGGCGAAGACGCCGATCCGGTCGGTGTCCGAGCCCGGCCCGGCCAGCCCGTACGCGACCGAGCCGACGATCCCGGAGAGCAGCAGGTGCATGCCGTCATGATCGCCGATGCGGCGCGATCGGGAAACCGGACTTCGGCTGTCAGGTATCGGTGACACGGTGGTCGCATGAACTCACCACTCACCGGAAAGGTGGCGCTCGTCGCCGGCGCGACCCGGGGCGCCGGCCGGCAGATCGCCGTTCAGCTCGGCGCCGCCGGGGCCACCGTCTACGCCACCGGCCGCACCACCCGCGAGCGCCGCTCGGAGATGGACCGGCCGGAGACCATCGAGGAGACCGCCGAGCTGGTCACCGCCGCCGGCGGCACCGGCATCGCGGTCGCGGTCGACCACCTCGACCCCGAGCAGGTGCGCCGGCTGGTCGAGCGGATCGACGCCGAACAGGGCCGCCTCGACGTGCTGGTCAACGACATCTGGGGCGCCGACCCGCTGATCACCTGGGAGAAGCCGGTCTGGGAGCAGCCCCTCGACGCCGGCTTCCGCACGTTGCGGCTGGCCGTCGACACCCACATCATCACCAGTCACTTCGCGCTGCCGCTGCTGATCCGCAACCCGGGCGGGCTGGTCGTCGAGATCGGCGACGGCACCAAGGAGTACAACGACGGCGAGTACCGCCTGTCGGTCTTCTACGACCTGGCCAAGGTCTCGGTGAACCGGCTCGGCTTCAGCCAGGGGCACGAGCTGGCCCCGTACGGCTGCACCGCCGTCGCGCTGACGCCCGGCTGGCTGCGCTCCGAGGCGATGCTGGAGCACTTCGGCGTCACCGAGGCGACCTGGCGCGACGGCGCGAAGACCGAGCCGCACTTCGTCATGTCCGAGACGCCGGCGTTCGTCGGACGGGCGGTCGCCGCGCTCGCCGCCGACCCGGACCGGGCCCGCTGGAACGGCCAGTCGCTGGACAGCGGTGGTCTGGCCCAGGTGTACGGCTTCACCGACCTCGACGGCACCCGCCCGCACTGGGCCCGCTACCACGAGGAGGTGGTCAAGCCGGGTCGGCCGGCCGACGACGCCGGCTACCGCTGACCGGGCTCGTCCGCGTAGAGCGCCGCCGCGCGGCGGGCCGCCTCGGCGAACCGGGCCCGCAGCTGCGGCGGCGCGAGCACCTCGACCTCCGGTCCGAGCGCCAGCAGTTGGGCGTACGCCACGTCGACCGACTCGACGGGCAGCCGGAGCACCAGCCGGCCCCGCTCGTCGGGTCGGCCGGCCGCGGCGACCGCCTCCTCGTAGACGAACGGCGCGTCCACCAGGTGGCGCAGCACCCGCAGGCCGGCCGGGCCGAGCCGCACCGTGACCCGCTCCCGGAGCAGCTCGCGCAGGAACGCGCCGGCCTGCTCCCGCCAGTACGCCCCCAGGTCGAAGCCCTCGTCCCGGTCGAAGCCCTCCGCGCCCACCTCGACGTCGACCACCCGGTCCACCCGGTACGTCCGCCAGCCGTCGCCGACACGTCCGACCAGGTACCAGACCCCGTTCTTCAGCACCAGCCCGTACGGCGCGAGCGTGCGGGTCACCTCCCGGTCCCCGCGCCGGTAGCGCAGCTCGACCGTCCGGTCCCGCCACACCGCCCGGGCCAGCTCGGCCAGCCGGGGCGGCGGCGCGGTCTCCCGGAACCAGCCCGGCACGTCCAGGTGGAACCGCTGCCCGGTGCGCGCGGGCGCGTCGCGCAGGCTCGGCGGCAGCGCGGCCAGCACCTTCAGCTCGGCGGCCGCCACCGCGTCGGCGAGCCCCATGTCCCCGGCCGGCCCGGGCAGGCCGGCCAGGAACAGCGCCTCGGCCTCGTCCCGGCTCAGCCCGGTCAGCCGGGTCCGGTAGCCGCCGAGCAGGCGGTAGCCGCCGGCCCGGCCCCGGTCGGCGTAGACCGGGACACCGGCGGCGGAGAGCGCCAGCACGTCGCGGTAGACGGTGCGCTCGGACACCTCCAGCTCGCGGGCCAGCTCGGCGGCCGTCATCGTCTCCCTTGACTGGAGCAGCAGCACCAACGAGATCAGCCGCGACGCACGCACCCCCCCATTGTGTAAGGAAGGGCCCCCTCTTAACGCATACGGATTGGAGGGGGCCCTTCCTAACACCCGGGCAGCGTGCGGTGGCGCACTAGGCTGTGCCGTCGTGAACGCCTCCCGTACCGTCGCGCCCGTCACCGGCGCGGCCACCCGCTTCCTCGGCGGCGCCGGTCTGCTGCTGCGCGGCTTCGGAATGTACGTCCGCAGCCCGAAGCTGATGCTGCTCGGCGTGATCCCGGCGCTGATCTCCGGCGCGCTCTACCTGGCCCTGTTCGCCGCGCTGCTGTACTTCGTGGACGACCTGGCCGGCTGGCTCACCCCGTTCGCCGACGACTGGTCGTCGACCTGGCGCGGGCTGCTCCGGGTCGCCGCCGGGCTGGCCGTCGTCGGCGTGGCCGGGCTGGTCGGGGTGCTCACGTTCACCGCCGTCACGCTCGTCATCGGCGACCCGTTCTACGAGGCCATCTCCGAGCGGGTCGAGGACCGGCTCGGCGGCACCCCCGGCGCGGTGGACGTGCCGTTCTGGGCGTCACTGCGGCGCAGCGTCGCCGACTCGCTGCGCCTGGTGGCGCTGTCCGCGCTGATCGGCGTACCCCTGTTCGCGGCCGGCTTCATCCCGCTGGTGGGCCAGACGGTGGTCCCGGTGGTCGGTGCTCTGGTGGGTGGCTGGTTCCTGGCGCTGGAGCTGGTCGGCGCGCCGTTCCAGCGGCGCGGGATGCGGCTGCCGGACCGGCGGACGCGGCTGCGGGCCGACCGGCCGACCGCGCTCGGCTTCGGGGTCGCGGTCTTTCTGTGCTTCCTGATCCCGCTCGGCGCGGTGCTGGTCATGCCGGCCGCCGTCGCCGGGGCCGCGCTGCTGGCCCGCCGGTCGCTCGGGCAACACGTCGAGGAGCGCTGAGATGGACACCGTGCTGATCGAGGGGGACATCACCGCGCAGCGGGTCGACGCGATCGTCAACGCCGCCAACTCCTCCCTGCTGGGCGGCGGGGGAGTGGACGGTGCGATCCACCGGCGCGGCGGGCCGGCGATCCTGGCCGAGTGCCGGGCGCTGCGCGCCTCCCGCTACGGCCGGGGGTTGCCCACCGGCCAGGCGGTCGCCACCACGGCCGGCGAGCTGCCGGCACGCTGGGTGGTGCACACGGTCGGGCCGGTCTTCTCGCCGCACGAGGACCGGTCGGCGCTGCTGCGCGACTGCTACGCCAACAGCCTGCGGGTCGCCGACGGGCTGGGCGCGGCCCGGGTCGCGTTTCCGCTGATCTCGGCCGGGATCTACGGCTGGCCGGTCGAGGACGCGGTGACCCAGGCGTTGACCGTGCTGCACGAGGCCACCCCGGCGCACGTCGTCGAGGCCCGGCTGGTCCTGTTCGGCGCGGACACGTACGCGACCGCGGTGCGGGTCGCCGCCGGGCTCAGCTGAGCTTGCGCCGGCACGACCACTGGCTGTCCACCGGCCGGTAGCCGAGCCGGGCGTTGATCGCCAGCATCGGCGCGTTCGCCTCGTCGTTGGAGGTGTACGCGGTGCGCACCCCGCGCGTCGCGGCGACGTGCAGCGCGGCCTGCTTGGTCAGCCGGGCCAGCCCTCGCCCCCGGTACGCGGGCAGCGTGCCGGTGAAGTCCGACCACATCCGGTCCCCGTCCCGCTTCACCAGGCTCAACGCCACCAGCTCGCCGTCCACCTCGGCGACCGTGCTGGCCTCCCGGTCCAGTCCCAGGTTCTCCCAGCACTCGTGCAGCCAGAGGCCGTAGTCGAGTGCGTCGGTCGGCACGTCGCCCGGCTCGTCGCGGGCCGACTCGGCGTCCACCCGGTGGACCCGGCGCGGGTCGAGCCCGGCGGTCGGCAGCAGCCGTACGCCGGGCGGTGGCTCGGGCATCGGCGGGGCCGGGTCCAGGTCGAGCGCCGAGTAGCGCATCTCCCGACTGGCGGTGAAGCCGTGCCGCTGGGCGAACGGCAGCGATTCGGCGCGCGCGTTGGCGAGGACCCGGGTCGACCCGAGGGTCCGCAGGTGAGCGAGCGCGGCGTCGAACAGCGCGGTGCCGACGCCCCGGCCGCGATGGTCGGGGTGGACGTGCAGGGTGGAGATCTCACCCACGCCCGGCGTCGAGGTCTGGATGTTGCGGTACGCCGACGCCCAGCCGACCACCTGCCCGTCCGCGTCGGCGACCCAGGCCGCCCAGTCCTCGCCGGGCGGCGGCTCGGCGATCATCCGGCGGGTCGACGCGACGCCCCGGACCAGGTAGGGAAAGACGATCGCGCGCAACGCCACCACGGCGGGCGCGTCCTCGGCACGGGCAGGACGGATCTCGACGTCAGTCATCCGGGCGACCCTAGCCACGCCTCGTCGGCGTCGCGACCGGTTTGTTAAGCGGGGCCCCCTCCTATACCGGAGGCGTTAACAGGGGGCCCCTCCTTACGCGGAATCGCGCAGGACCAGCTCGGTCGGTAGCACCAGCGCCTGCTCGACCGCCTCGCCCGCCGCGATCCGCAGCAGCTGCCGGGTCATCGACCGCCCCAGTTCCACTATCGGCTGCCGCACCGTGGTCAGCGGCGGCTCGGTGTACGCGGCCGTCTCGATGTCGTCGAACCCGATCACCGCCACGTCCTCGGGCACCCGCCGGCCGGCCCCCCGCAGCGTCCGCAGGGCGGCGTGCGCCATCAGGTCGGAGGCGGCGAACACCGCGTCCAGCTCCGGGTCGGCGGCGAGCAGCTCGCGCATCGCGGCGGCGCCGGACTCCCGGGTGAAGTCGCCGAACGCGACCAGCTCCGGCAGCCCGGCACGGGTGACCGCCGTGCGGTAGCCGAGCAGCCGTTCGATGCCGGCGACCATGTCCTGCGGCCCGGCGATGGTGGCGATGCGCCGCCGTCCGCCGGCGATCAGGTGCTCCACCGCGGTGGCCACGCCGCCCTCGTGGTCGACGTCCACGTACGGGACCTCGCCGCCGTCGAGCGGACGCCCGCCGCACACCACCGGGATGCCGAGCCGGGCCAGCCGGCCGGGCAGCGGGTCCTCGCCGTGCAGCGAGGCGAAGAGCACGCCGTCGACGTGCCGCCCGGTGGTGTACCGCTCGACCCGTTCGTGCCCGGCCGGCGAGCCGGCGAGCATCAGCACGAGCTGCTTGTCCGCCGCCTCCAGCTCCTGCGCCGCGCCCCGGATGATGCCCGGGAAGACCTGGTCGTCGGAGAAGACCCGGGTGGCCGCCTCGGGCATCACCAGCGCGATCGAGTCGGTGCGCTGGGTGACCAGGCTGCGGGCGGCGAGGTTCGGGACGTACCCGAGTTCCTCGACCGCCCGGCGCACCGCCTGCTGGATCGACTCGGCCACCGTGGTGGAACCGTTCACCACCCGGGAGACCGTCGCCCGGGAGACGCCGGCCCGCCGGGCCACCGCCTCCAGGGTCGGCCGCTGTGCCGTCGTCATCCCCGTTACCACCACCTCGTCACAGCCCGTTCCGGGCGATCACCTCCTGGTACCAGCGGGCACTCTGCTTGGGTGTGCGCCGCTGGGTCAGGTAGTCGACGTGGACGATCCCGAAGCGCTTCCGGTAACCCTCGGCCCATTCGAAGTTGTCCAGCAACGACCATACGAGATAACCGCGCAGGTCGACCCCGCGGGCAATGGCGGCGTGCGCCGCGCGCAGGTGCCCGTCGAGGTAGGCGGTGCGGTCGGTGTCGGCCACCCGGCCCTGCTCGTCCCGGGCCGAGTCGGGGAACGCGCCGCCGTTCTCGGTGATCATCAGCGGCAGCCCGGGGTGGTCGGCCGCCACCCGCTCGAGCAGTCGCGTCAGCCCGGCCGGCTCGATCGACCAACCCATGTCGGTGAGCGCCCCGGTCGCCGGCAGGAACTCGACCGACCCGGCGGTGCCCGGGTACGCGTCGCTGCCGCCGCCGTCCGCCCGGCCGGCCACGTAGGTGGGCGAGTAGTAGTTCAGGCCGAGCAGGTCCAGCGGCGCGGCGATCATCTTCTCGTCGCCGTCGCGGACGAAGTCGGTCGGGACGATCCGGCTCACGTGCGCCAGGACGTCCTCCGGGTAGCCGGCGCCGGTGAGCGGGTCGAGGAAGATCCGGTTGTGCAGGCCGTCGACCAGCCGGACCGCGTCGGCGTCCGCGGCGCTGCCGGCGTCCGCCGGCTGGACGTCGGCCAGGTTGAGCGTGATTCCGAGCGTCTCCGCGCCGGCCGCGCGCAGCGCCCGCGCCGCCAGGCCGTGGCCGAGCAGCAGATGGTGTACGGCCCGGAACGCGTCCCCGGCGTCCCGCCGCCCCGGGGCGTGCACGCCGTTGCCGTACCCGAGGTAGGCCGAGCACCACGGCTCGTTGAGCGTGGTCCAGGTGCGGATCCGGTCGCCGAGCCGCTGGTGCACGGCGACCGCGTAGTCGGCGAAGTGCTCGGCGGTCTCCCGGACGGTCCAGCCACCCCGGTCCTCCAACCCCTGCGGCAGGTCCCAGTGGTAGAGCGTGACGATCGGGTCGATGCCGGCGTCCAGCAGCGTGTCGGTGAGCCGGTCGTAGAAGTCCAGGCCGCGCGGCTCGACCGGGCCGGTGCCGTCCGGCCGCACGCGCGGCCAGGCGACCGAGAACCGGTACGCCCGCAGCCCCAGCTCGGCCATCACCGCGACGTCGTCGGCGTACCGGTGGTAGTGGTCGCAGGCCACGTCGCCGGTGTGGCCCTGGAACACCGCCCCCGGCGTACGGCTGAAGGTGTCCCAGACGGACGGGCCGCGACCGTCCTCGCGGGCGGCGCCCTCGATCTGGTACGCGGCGGTGGCCGCCCCCCAGACGAACCCCTCGGGGAAACGGAGACCCGTCATGCCTTCACCGCACCTTCCATGATGCCGCCGATGATCTGGCGGCCGAAGACGACGAACACCAGCAGCAGCGGCAGCGTGGCGATGGCCGTGCCGGTGAACACCTGCGACATGTCCTGGTAGTAGCCGTCGGAGAGGGCCCGCAGCGACAGCTGCACGGTCGGGTTCTCCGGGTCGTTGAGCACGGCGTAGGGCCAGAGGAAGTCGTTCCAGGTGGTCATGAACGTGAGCAGGCCGAGCACGGCGGCGGCCGGGCGCAGCGCGGGCAGCACCACGTTCCAGTAGATCCGCGCGGTGTTGCAGCCGTCCATCCGGGCCGCCTCGATCAGCTCGGTGCTGACCGCCTGGCCGGCGTACTGGCGCATCATGAACACGCCGAAGCCGGTGACCAGCGCCGGCACGATCACGGCGGGCAGCCGGTCGTTCCAGTTGAGCTTCGTCATCAGCAGGTAGAGCGGGATGACGCCGAGCTGGGTGGGGACCATCATGGTGGCGATGATCGCCAGCAGCAGCGCGTTGCGGCCGCGGAAGCGCAGCTTGGCGAACGCGAACCCGGCCAGGGTGGAGAAGAAGACCACCGAGACGGTCACCGTGACGGCCACGATCGTCGAGTTGATCAGGCCGGTGAGGAAGTAGGCATCGGTGTTGTCGAACAGCCGGGCGATGTTGGCACCGAGGTTGCCGCCGGGGGTCAGCGGGGGTGGCACCTGCCCCATCGCGTCGCTGGTGCGGCTGGCCACCACGAACATCCAGTAGATCGGGAAGATCGACAGCAGCGCGGAGATGGTCAGCGCCAGGTAGGTGAGTCGGCTGGCCGACCAGAGGCGGTTCATCGGGAGACCTCCTTGCGGGAGCCGCCGCCGAGCCGGCGCAGGAGCAGGACGTTGATCGCCGCGACGATCGCGATCAGCGCGAAGAGCAGCCAGGCGATGGCCGAGCCGTAGCCGAAGTTGTAGTGCGGGGCGAAGGCGTTCTCGAACATGTACATGGTCACCGTCTGCGACTCGCGCAGCGGCCCGCCGCGGATCGCGTTGGTGCCGGAGTTGAACATCCGGGGCTCGGTGAAGAGCTGGAGGCCGCCGATGGTGGAGACGATGACCGCGAAGACGATCGTCGGCTTGAGCAGCGGCACGGTGATCGACCAGAACTGCCGGGCCCGGCCGGCGCCGTCGATCGACGCCGATTCGTACAGGTCGCGCGGGATGGCCTGCATGGCGGCCAGGAAGATCAGCGCGTTGTAGCCGGTCCACCGCCAGTCGACCATGGTGGAGATGGCGACCCAGGCGGCGAACCTGTTCGCCTTCCAGTCGATCGCGCTCACCCCGACGTGGTCGAGCAGCCAGTTGATCATGCCGAAGTCGCGTCCGAAGAGCACCGCGAAGACGATCGCCACCGCGGCGGTCGAGGTGACGTTCGGGACCAGCACCGCCATCCGCCACGTGGTGCGGGCGCGCAGCTGTCGGTTGAGCAGGTTGGCCAGCCAGAGCGCGGCCAGCAGCTGCGGGACGGTGGAGATGACGAAGATGCCCAGCGTGTTGACCACGGAGTGCCAGAAGTCCGGGTCGGCGAGCAGCTGGCTGTAGTTGTCGAACCCGATGAACGGGTGCTCGGCGCCGAGCAGGTCCCAGTCG
This sequence comes from Micromonospora sediminicola, assembly GCF_900089585.1. Lineage (NCBI taxonomy): Bacteria > Bacillati > Actinomycetota > Actinomycetes > Micromonosporales > Micromonosporaceae > Micromonospora > Micromonospora sediminicola. The sequence goes on from NZ_FLRH01000003.1 coordinate 996,202, forward strand.
TGCAGCGAGACCCAGAACGTGTACGCCAGCGGGTAGGCCCCGAAGACGCCGAAGAGCAGGAAGAACGGGGCGATGTAGAGGTAGGGCGAGTACTTCGTGTCGAACCGGCTGAGCCGGGCGCCCCGTGCGGGACGGCTGTGTCGGGGTGCCGGTGCGACCGGCGGGCGGGCGTCGAGCTGGACGGCCATGACCCGGGACTCCTTTCCGCCGTGCGGGCGGCACCCGTCACCGGGACCGCCCGCACGCGCTGCTCGGGTTACTTGGCGGCGGCCTTCTCGGCGTTGGCGACCGCGTCGGTCCAGCCCTGCTGCGGGGAGCGCTTGCCCAGCTCCACGGTGCGCACGGCGTTCTCCACCTCGGTGCGGACGGCCTGGTTCTTCGGGCCCATGTAGACCGGCTTCAGGCTCTTGGCGCCCTCGGCGAAGATCTTGCCGACGGGGGCCTCGGAGAAGTAGGCGTTCTTCGAGTCGAGGATCGCCGGGTCGGCCAGCGCCTGCGGCGACGAGGGCAGCGGGCCCTTCGCCTTGAACGCGCCGATCTGACCCTTGGCGCTGGTCAGGAACTTGGCCAGCTCGATCGCCTCGGCCTGGTGCTTGCTCTGCTTCGGCACGGCGAGGAACGAGCCGCCCCAGTTGCCGCCGTTGCCGGGGATCTGGGCGATGTCCCACTTGCCCTTGGCGGCCGGGCCGGCGTTGCCCTCGATCACCCCGGTCATCCAGGCCGGGCAGGCGATGGTGGCGAACTTCGACTGCTTGAAGGCGGAGACCCACTCCTCCGACCAGGAGCCGTACTTGCCGGAGAGGCCGGAGTCGATGATGTCCACGGTGGTGTCGTACGCCTGGCGTACCGCCGGGTTGCTGCCCACGACCAGGTTGTTGCTGGTGTCGTAGTAGCTGTAGCCGGTGGTGTTGCCGGCGTTCTGGAGCAGGATGGTGTTGAACGTGTTCGTCGCGGCGTCGAGGAACGCGGCACCGGTCTTCTTCGCGGTGAACTGCTCGCCGACCCGGATGTAGTCCTGCCAGGTGGGCCAGAGCTTGGACACGGCCTCCCGGTCGGTGGGCAGCCCGGCCTTGGCGAACAGGTCCTTGCGGTAGCACATGGCCATACCGCCGACGTCGGTGCCGAGGCCGATGAGCTGCTTGCCGTCGGCGGTGAGGCCCTGGTTCCACTTCCAGTCGAGGAAGTTGCCCTTCAGCTCGCCCGCGCCGTGGTCGAGCAGGTTGACGAAGTTCTGCGGGTTGGCCTTGTACTCGACCAGCAGCCCCTCCTCGATGGCCACGATGTCGCCGGCGCCCTTGCCCGCGGCGAGCCACTGGGTGAGCTTGGGCGAGTACTCGTCGAGGTTGCTGCCGGTGCCCCGCTCGACGATCTTCACGTCGGGGTGGCTGGCCATGTACTCCTGGTAGAGATCCGCGTAGCCGAGCTGGCCGAAGGTGTCGACGGTGAGGGTGATCGGCCCGTCGGAGGCGGCCTCGTCGCCGCCGCCGCAGCCGGTGGTGCCGAGCAGTGCGGTGGCGGCGACCAGGGCCACCGCCGCCAGTCGACGGCGCGTGAAGGTGAGCATGCTGTCCTGACCTCTCGGGGTCGTAACGGGTGGTGGAAGGCGGTTCCGGTACTAAGAGAGCGCTCTCACGACAGCGTGCTGGGTGCTCCCGATCCTGTCAAGAGAGCGCTCTCCCCGCGTCCGAAAAAAGCGGAGAGGGGCGATGACCGCCCCTCTCCGCCCGGTATCGGGTGCTGTGTCAGCCCACCCGCAGGCCGTCCAGCAGGCCGCGGTCGCCGGCCACCCCCAACGTGTCGAAGCTGACCCGGCCCATCAGCGCCAGCAGCAGGTCGCTGGCGGTGCCGGTGACCTGGGCGCGGGCCCGGTGGTCGTCGTGGTCCAGGATCGTCGCGGTGTCCAGCAGCGCGATCCCCTCGCCACGCAGCCGCAGGTACCACTCCTGCGCGGCGTCCGTCGCGGTCAGCTGCACCACGCCGTGCCACTGGCCCGGTCGGGTCCGCCGGCCGGCCGGCAGCCAGGTGTCGAGCACCTCGCTCACCCCGTCGGCGGCGAGCTTGGCCTCGATCGGCTCACCCGCCGCGATGGCCAGCTGGGCGTCCCACCGGTGCACCGCCGTCTCGTGCGCCATCCGGCGCGGCCAGAAACCGGCCTTCTTCGGCTGGGGCGCGAAGTTCCAGGCCGGTGCCTCCGGGTCCAGCGCGTCGAAGAGCGCGTTCAGGCGCTCGTACTCCTGGACATACCACTGGGCCGGGGTCAGACCGGCCGGCGGCTCCGGGTCGCGCCGCTCCGGCCGGCTGGTGGAACCGGCGCTCAGCACCGTGCCCGCCCAGACGTAGGTCCTGGTCAGGTGATGGGCGAGATCGGTGACCGTCCAGCCGGGACAGGACAGCACCGGTGTCTCGGGAGGCGCCTCCGACACCGCCGCGGCGAAGGCCGGACCCTCCGTCCGCAGCGCGCCGATCCAGAAGTCCTTCGTGTGGTGCAGTCTGCTCATCGCCATCCTCCCGGGGGTGACCGGGCCACCAGTGGGTGCCGCGGCTACCCCTCAGCCTAGGGTGAAAGGCGTGTCAGACGTCTACGCCGAACCGACGACCGCCGCCGGCCCGACCGATCCGGCCTCCCTGGCGCGTTACACCACGCTACGCCTCGGCGGTCCGGCCGGCCGGCTGGAGATCGCCACCGACGCCGACGAGATCGTGCGGAAGGTGCGCGAGGCCGAGGCCCGCGAGGAGGCCGTGCTGGTGCTCGCCGGCGGCAGCAACGTGGTGATCGGCGACCAGGGTTTCCCGGGCACCGTCGTGCTCGTCCGCTCACGCGGGTTCCGGGTCGTCGCCTCCGAGGGCGACACCGTCACGGTACGTGTCGCCGCCGGCGAGCCCTGGGACGACCTGGTCGCGGCCACCGTCGAACGCGGCTGGTCCGGGCTGGAGTGCCTCTCCGGCATTCCCGGTTCGGCCGGCGCGACGCCGATCCAGAACGTCGGCGCGTACGGCCAGGAGGTGGCCGAGACGATCGTCGCCGTCGAGGCGTACGACCGCACGCACCACGAGGTGGTGCGGATGGCGGCGGCGGACTGCGGGTTCTCCTACCGGGGCAGCATCTTCAAGTACAGCGACCGCTGGGTCGTGCTCTCGGTCGACTTCCGGCTCACCCGCTCGCCGCTCTCCGGGCCGGTCCGCTACGCCGAGCTGGCCCGGGCGCTCGGCGTCGAGGTGGGCGACCGGGTGCCGCTGGCCGACGCCCGGGCCACCGTGCGCCGGCTGCGGGCGGGCAAGGGCATGGTGCTCGACGCGGCGGACCCGGACACCTGGTCGGTGGGCTCGTTCTTCACCAACCCGGTGCTGGAGCGCGAGGCGTACGAGCTGCTCCGGGAGCGCGCGGCCGACCTCGGCGAGCCGCCGCACTGGCCCGGCGCCGGCGACGTGGTGAAGGTCAGCGCCGCCTGGCTGATCGACAAGGCCGGCTTCGGCAAGGGGTACGCCGGCCCGGAGGGCGTCGCCATCTCCGGCAAGCACACGTTGGCGCTGACGAACCGCTCCGGCGCGGCCAGCACCGCCGCCCTGGTGGCCCTGGCCCGCGAGATCCGCGACGGCGTGCACGCCCGGTTCGGCGTGCCCCTGCACCCCGAGCCCGTCCTGATCAACTGCACCATCTGACCGACCCTGCCTCCCTTCCGCCCTCCCTCCCCTCTCGGCTCTCGGCGATCTTGGAGTTGTGTGCCATGGTGTGCCGGTTTTGAACCGTTATCGAAGGTGCCACAACTCCAAGATCGCCGAGACAGGAGGTGGAAGTCCGCGTCTTGGGATTGGTGTTCTACTTCGTGGGACGCGGAGAGATCTTGGTACGAAAGTGCCCCTGGAGGGGCCTTTCCGTACCAAGATCTCCCAGCCGTGACCTGTTGACCTGTTGACCGGTGCCCCGGAGACCGGTGCCCCGGAGACCGGTGCCCCGGTGACCGGTGACCGGTGACCGGAGACCGGTGACCCGGATGGCGCGATCCCTGGAACCGTGCCTCCGTGACCGGGTGCCCCCGTGCCTCCGTGACCGGGTGCCCCCGTGCCTCCGTGACCGGGTGCCCCCGTGCCCCCGTGACCGGGTGCCCCCGTGCCCCCGTGACCGGGTGCCCCCGTGCCCCCGTGACCGGGTGCCCCCGTGAGCCGTGAGCCGTGAGCCGGGAGCTGTGAGGCGGGAGCCGTGACGCGTCACCCGTGAGCTGTAAGCCGTACGTCGGGGCCCGTGAATCAGTGCCGACCGGCTCGTTTCGAGGGGCGCAACCGCGAGATCGACGGGGGAGGGGCGGTCAGGACGGGGCGACGGTGGGCCAGGGGAGGGTGAGGTAGCCGTGGCGCCAGGATCGGGGGGTGTTCTGGACCGGCCAGCCCGACTCCTGCACCGTCGCGACGGCGCGCAGCCAGCGCTGCCGGGGGCCGAAGGGGGCATAGCCGGCGGCTGAGCGCCAGGCCTGCTCCAGCGCGTCGAGCAGGTCGTGCACGCGCTCACCGGGCACGTTGCGGTGGATGAGCGCCTTCGGCAGCCGCTCGGCCAGCGTCGCCGGGCTCTCCAGCGCGGTCAGCTTCGCGGCCAGCGTGAGCGTGCGCGGTCCGGCCGCGTCGAGCAGCACCCACGCGCCGAGCCGACCCAGTTCGTCGCAGGTCCCCTCGACCAGCAGCCCGCCCGGCGCCAGCCGTCCGGTGACCGTCCGCCAGGCGTCGGCCACCTCGCTCTCGTCGTACTGGCGCAGCACGTTGAAGGCCCGCACCAACGCCGGGCGCAACCCGGCCAGCTCGAAGCCGCCCCGGGCGAACGTGAGCCCGGGCGGGTCCGCGGCCGGCTCGGCGGCGGCCACGCGTACCGGATCGATCTCCAGCCCGACCACCCGCACGTCCGCGCGGACCCGGGCGGCGAGCCGGGCCCGCAGTTCGAGCGGGGTGACCGGGGTGGCGCCGTAGCCCAGGTCCACCACGAGCGGGTCGGCGGCGGCGCGCAGCGCGTCCCCGCAGGTCTCGACGATCCAGTTGTCCACCCGCCGGAGCCGGTTCGGACTCGTCGTGCCCCGGGTGACCACCCCGAGCGGCCGGCGCGGTTCCACGGTCAGGACGTCCGGTGCACCTTGTGCTGGGCGGCCTGGGCCAGCGGGCGCACCACGAGTTGGTCGATGTTGACGTGGTGCGGCCGGGTGGCGCACCAGGCGACGCAGTCGGCCACGTCGTCGGCGACCAGCGGTTCGGCGACGCCGGCGTAGACCGCCTCGGCGCGGTCCGCGTCCCCGCCGAACCGGACCAGGCCGAACTCCTCGGTCCGCACCATGCCCGGGTCGATCTCGACCACCCGGACCGGCCGGCCGCACAGCTCCAGCCGCAGCGTGCCGGCGACCGCCGTCTGCGCGTGCTTCGCGGCCGTGTAGCCGCCGCCGCCCTCGTAGACGACGTGGCCGGCGGTGGAGCTGACGATCACCACGGTGCCCGCGCCGGACCGTTCCAGCGCGGGCAGCAGCGCCTTGGTGACCCGCAGCGTGCCGAGCACGTTGACGTCGTACATCCACTGCCAGTCGCGTACGTCGGCGGTCTCGACCGGGTCCAGGCCGCGCGCGCCGCCGGCGTTGTTCACCAGCAGGGTGACCGGCCCGGGCGCGGCGTCGGCGGCGGCGGCCAGGCCGGCGACGGACTCGTCCGAGGTCACGTCGCACGCCACCGCGGTGGCCGCGCCGCCGGCCGCCTCGATCTCGGCGACCAGCGCGGCCAGCCGGTCGGTACGCCGCGCGGCGGCGAGCACGTGGAAACCCTCGGCGGCCAGCCGGCGGGCGGTGGCCGCCCCGATCCCGCTGGACGCTCCGGTGACGATGGCGACTGAGGTCATCCGGACATTCTCTCCCGCCGCCCCGCTGCCCGCCGTGATGAGGTCCGTCACGCCGGGGAACCCGCCGCAGGCATTTCCGAACCCCGATGGGGAAGATGACATCCGGCGTACGGGTTGACCGAGAAGCGCCGGTCGTGCGGGACGGCATCAACCGTGACAGAGGGAGCGGACGTGGCGGAGTTGCACACCGGTGTCGGTCGTCAGCGCGGTGCCCTGCCGTGGCCTCGGCCGCGCCGCATCGCCACCCTCTCGGTGCACACCTCGCCGCTGCACCAGCCGGGCACGGGCGACGCGGGCGGGATGAACGTCTACATCCTGGAGGTCGCCCGACGCCTGGCCGAGGCCGACGTCGAGGTGGAGATCTTCACCCGGGCCACCTCCGGCGACCTGCCCCCGGTGGTGGAGATGGCGCCCGGGGTGACCGTCCGGCACGTCACCGCCGGGCCGCTGGAGGGGCTGACCAAGGAGGAGCTGCCCGGTCAGCTCTGCGCGTTCACCGCCGGTGTGCTGCGGGCCGAGGCGGCCCGACCGCCCGGCCACTACGACCTGATCCACTCGCACTACTGGCTCTCCGGCCAGGTCGGCTGGCTGGCCAAGGAGCGCTGGGGCGTACCGCTGGTGCACACCGCGCACACCCTGGCCAAGGTCAAGAACGCCCGGCTCGCCGTCGGGGACCGGCCCGAGCCGAAGGCCCGGGTGATCGGTGAGGAGCAGGTGGTCACCGAGGCCGACCGGCTGGTCGCCAACACCCGGGTGGAGGCCCGTGACCTGCTCGACCGGTACGCCGCCGAGCCCGGCCGGGTGGCCGTGGTGGAGCCGGGCGTGGACCTGGACCGGTTCCGTCCCGCCGCCGGTGACCGGGAGGCCGCGACCCGCGCCGCCCGCCGCCGCCTCGGTTTGCCGACCGACGGGCACGTGGTGGCGTTCGTCGGCCGGATCCAGCCGCTCAAGGCGCCGGACGTGCTGGTCCGCGCGGTGGCCGCGCTGCGCGAGCGGGAGCCCGCGCTGGCCGACGAGGTGACCGTGGTGATCTGCGGCGGCCCGAGCGGCAGCGGCCTGGACCGGCCGACCGCCCTGATGGAGCTGGCCCACTCGTTGGGCGTCGCCGACCGGGTGCGCTTCCTTCCGCCGCAGACCGGCGACCGCCTGCCCGATCTCTACCGCGCCGCCGACCTGGTCGCCGTGCCGTCGCACAACGAGTCCTTCGGGCTGGTCGCGCTGGAGGCACAGGCGTGCGGCACGCCGGTGCTGGCCGCCGCCGTGGGCGGGCTGGTCACCGCCGTACGCGACGGGGTCAGCGGGATGCTCATCGACGGGCACGACCCGGTCGACTGGGCGCGGGCGCTGGCCCGCCTGCTGCCCGACCGGCTGCGTCGCGCCTCGCTGGCCCGGGGCGCCGAGCGGCACGCCCGCGCCTTCTCCTGGCAGCGGACCGTCTCCGGGCTGCTCGCGGTCTACGGGGAGGCGATCACCGAGCACCGGGCCCGGCTGGCCGGCCGGCTCGGTGACCCGGCCCTCACCTGTTCCTGGTGACCCGTCGCCGTCGGGCGGGGCGGGGCGGGCGACCGTAGAGTGGGTGCGATGAGCCGCAGGAGTGAGGTCGCCGCGCTGATCGAGGCCGTCTGTGCCGAACGGGAGCTGGAGTGGGAAGCCACCGGCGAGGCGTCGTACGCGGTGACCCTGCCCGGCACGCACAAGCTCAAGACGATCTGCAACCTGATCGTCGGTGAGCACGCGCTGCGGATCGAGGCGTTCGTGATGCGCCAGCCCGACGAGCGGCGCGAGGAGCTGTGGGCCTGGCTGTTGCAGCGCAACGCGCGGATGTACGGCGTCTCGTTCTCCATCGACACGGTCGGCGACGTCTACCTGACCGGCCGGGTCAACCTGGCCGGGCTCGACGCCGACGAGCTGGACCGGCTCTTCGGCTCGGTGCTGACCTACGCCGACGAGTCGTTCGACAGCATGCTGGAGATCGGGTTCGGCACCGCCATCCGGCGGGAGTGGGAGTGGCGGGTCAAGCGGGGCGAGTCGACCGCCAACCTGGCCGCGTTCGCCCACCTCTTCGAGCCCTCGACGCCGGCCGGCTCGGCCGCCGGAGGTTCGGAGTCCTCCTGACGGGTATGCCGCACCGCGCGGTGCGGAGTGTGTGTGGGGACCCACCGCGAGCCGAGGACGGACTGTCGAGGAGCGTGTCCCATGGCTCAGCGCAACAGCTCAGGTCGCGGCACGACCGCGACCCGGACCAAGCGGCAACCCGGTAACCAGACGCCGAACACCCCGAGGGTGTCGGAGTCCGACATCTCCCGGATGAAGGTGGACGACATCCGGAGTCAGCTCCGCCGGCGTGGGGTCTCCGGGACCTCCGCGCTGCGCAAGCCGGAGCTGGTGAAGACCCTGGCCCGGACCATGCGGTCGGAGGGCCGTGGCGGCGCGGCCCGGCGGAGCACCGGCCCGGCCGGTCGCCCGGCGGCGAAGAAGACCACGGCGGCGAAGAAGACCGCCGCCGCGAAGAAGACGACGGCGGCCCGCCGGAAGGCCACGTCTCCGGCAAAGTCCGCGCCGGCCGCCCGCGCCACCGGCGCCCGGGCCAAGGCGACGGGTACGCGCAGGGCGGCCCCGGCGCGCGCGAAGGCGACCGCCTCGCGGGCGAAGGCGGCCCCGGCGCGAAAGGCGTCGTCGGCCCGCGCGACGACCTCGCCCTCCCGGGCGAAGGCGGCTCCGTCGCGGGCCAAGGCGGCTCCTTCCCGGGCGAAGGCGGCGCCGTCGCGGGCGAAGGCTGCCCCCTCGCGGGCGAAGGCGGCCCCGGCGCGGAAGGCCGCATCCGCGCGGGCGCAGGCCGCGCCGACGCTCGGGCCGGCGTCCAGTCGGTCGATCGGGTCGTCGCAGCTCATCACCTCGCTCGCGGACCGTCCGGAGCGTCCCGGCCGGAGCCTGGTCACCCGCAACCACGAGGTGATCCAGCGGTGGGCGCGGGCCCGGGGCGCGAAACCGGCGACCATCGCCGGGACCGAGCGCGGCGACCGGCCCGGCGTGCTGACGTTCAACATCCCCGGCTACCGGGAGAGCGGCCGGATCCGGGAGGTCACCTGGGACGACTGGTTCCGGACGTTCGACTCACGGCGGCTGAACCTGATCTACCAGGAGCAGATGCGGGACGGTCGGCAGAGCAACTTCTTCCGTACCGAGAACCCGAATCGTGAGGACGGCTGAGGTTTGCGGGAATGGTCGCCGGGAACCCCGTGTTGGCCATCCCAGAGACCGGAGCACTGACAGCCGGATAGCCGACACGCGTGCTGTGACGGGCGAGACAGCGATCTGGGTTGAATCCGGAATCCGGTCGAACTAACTTTATTGCACCGCGTCACGCTTGTTTTCGTTCGGGGGAGCGGCGGATCGATCAGATCCGCGCAGGCGAGACGCGAAGATCGGGTGGAGCACACCGTTGGGGGACGGTGCCGCCCGTGGAACCGGCGGCGCGAGCGGGCGACGCTTACGGGGGTGAGTGTCGCCCGCCGCCGCCGGGCGTACGGTACGAGCGCCCATCTCGACGGGGGTCGGGGTGGGCGCTCGGCCGTTCCTGAGCCCGGTTCAGCGCGCGGCGCGGACCGGGCGCCGGGTCGCCGCCCGCAGCGCCGCGACCCGGCGCTCCCGAGGCGGCCCGGCGAGCAGGTGCCCGGCCGCGGCGACCAGGCCCAACCCGCCCACCACCAGCCAGTGCCGCTCGCCGAGGTGCTCCAGGCTCAGTCCGCCGAGCGCCGGCGCCACGAACGACGCCGCCGGGAACGTCAGGTAGAACACCGACTGGTAACGGGCCCGTAGCTCGGGCGGGGCCAGGTCCGCGTTGATCTGCGCGTTCGGCGGCGCGGCGAGCATCTGCCCGACCGTCCAGACCACTGCCGCGCCGAGATAGAGCGGCAGCCCGTCGGCGACGGTCAGCGCGCCGAACCCGAGCGCCATCAGGCCGGTGGACACGGCCAGCACCGTCGACCTGCGGTACGGCTCGATCAGCCGTGGGACGAAGAGCTGCCCGGCCACGATCAGCGCCCCGCCCAGCGCCACCACCAGCCCGTACGCCGACGGGCGCAGCCCGTCCGCGCGCATCGCCAGCGGCATGATGGTCGACGTCTGCATGGTCAGCACGGCCAGCAGGAAGGTCAGCCCGACGAAGGTGAGGAAGGTGCGGTCGGTCAGCGCGGTGTGCAGCCCGGGACGCCGCCCCACCACCGCGCGCGGAGTGACCGCCGGCCGGCGGGTGAGTGTCTCCGGCACCTTCAGCGCGATCACCACGGCCGCCGCCAGGGTGGCTCCGGCGTCGACCAGGAACAGCGCCAGGAAACTCGCCTCGGCGAGCACCCCGGCCAGCAGCGACGCCACCGCCATGCCCAGGTTGAACGCCCAGAACTGGAGGTTGAAGGCGCGGGACCGGCGGGCCTCCGGCACCACGTCCACGATGGCCGCGACGAACGCCGGGCTGGGCATCGAGTGCGCCACCCCGACCAGGGCGGCGAGCACGGCGATCACCGCGAGGTGCCGGCTGAACGCCAGCGCCGCCATCAGTCCGGCCGCCGTGAGGTGCGCGGCGAGCAGCGTGGCCCGCCGGCCCCACCGGTCCGCCAACACCCCGCCGAGCAGCGTGCCGGCCGCGCCCCCGATGCCGTACGCGCCGACCACCAGCCCGGCCAGCGACGGCGAGGCGCCCCGCGCGGCGGTCAGGTAGAGCGAGAGGAACAGCAGCGCGAACGCGCCGGCCCGGTTGATCAGCAGGCCGGACCAGAGGTACCAGAAGGTGGCGGGCAGGCCGCCGGCCGTGTCGTCCCACCAGCGCCGCAGGCCGCGCACCCGTCCTCCAGGAAGGTTTCCTTACCGATGCTCCCGCGTACCGTATCCGCCGGTCCGGCGGCCGGCACGCGGGGGCGTACTCAGGAGCCGACCCGGACCGGCTCGGCGGGCGAGGTGGCCGCGGCCTCGGCCGCCTCCGGCGCCGGGGTGCGGGTGGCGGTGACCGGCGTGACCGTCGTGCCGACGGCGCGCAGCCGGGCCGCGCGCCGCTCCCGGGCCGGGCCGGAGACCAGGTGGGCGACCGCCGCCACGACGCCGATGCCGGCGCAGCCGAGCCAGAGCGCGCTGTTGCCGGCGTGCTCGCGCACCAGGCCGCCGAGGATCGGCGCGGCGGCGCCGGCGAGCTGCCAGGAGAGCGAGAAGACGCCCTGGTAGCGGCCGCGCAGCGCGGCCGGTGACAGCTCCGCGATGAGCGTGGCGTTGGACGGCGAGTTGAGCATCTCGCCGAGCGTCCAGATCAGCACGGTCAGGCCGTAGAGCCAGACCGTGTCGGCGAACGCGGTGAGCCCGAACCCGACGCCCATCACCAGCGCCGCGAGCGCCAGCACGTGCGAGCGGCTCCGGCCCCTGATGAGCCGGGGTACGAAGAGTTGGCCGACCACGATGAGCACGCCGTTGAGCGCGATCACCGAGCCGTAGGTGGCGGGGCTGAGCCCGGAGTCGCCCATCGCGATCGGCAGCATCGAGATGTGCTGGAGGAACACCAGCGCGGCGAGCAGGTTGAGCGCCACGAAGCCGAGGAAGACCCGGTCGGCGAGGATGGTCCGCAGCGCGCCGGCGGGCGCGGGGGCGCCCTTGACGACGGGGCCGGTCGGCGTGGTCCGGGTCTCCCGCACCCGGGTGAAGATGATCAGCGCGGTGACCACCGTGGTGGTCGCGTCCACCAGGAAGAGCAGCAGGTAGCCGGCCTGGGCGGCGAAGCCGGCGAGGACGGCGGCGCAGGCGAAGCCGAGGTTGATCGCCCAGTAGTTCAGCGAGAAGGCCCGCAGCCGGTCCTTCTCCGGCACCACGTCGACCATCATGGCGCCGAAGGCCGGGCGGGCCGCCTCGGCGAACGTGCCGAGCAGCAACGCGCCCACGGCCACCGCCCAGAGCGGCCGGGCCAGGCCCAGCGCGACCATCATGGTGGCCGCGCCGAGGTGCGCGGTCAGCAGCGTGGGCCGGCGGCCCCAGCGGTCGGTCAGCGTGCCGCCGACGGTGGTGCCGACCGCGCCGCCGACGCCCCAGAGCCCGATCACCAGACCCGCCTGCGAGGCGGAGAAGTCGCGCTCCTGGGTCAGGTAGATGGCGAGGAAGACCAGGATGAACGAGCCGAGCCGGTTGATCAGGGTGCCGGTCCAGAGGTACCAGAACGTCCGTGGCAGGCCGCCCGCCGTCTCCTGGAACCAGCCCCGCACCGTCCGCATGCCGACGCCCCCCGCTCGGTAATGACCGACCTCTGCCGGATGCCTTACAACCTAGTCCCGCCCCGGAACGCCGGTCATCCGCATTTCCACGTGGTGGTCGTCACCACCGGTCCCCGCGTGTCCGCCGGGCCGGTACGGCAGGATGATCGGCATGACTGCGAGCGAAGGGCCCACCATCGGGACGCTGGTCCTGCTGCGGCACGGCGAGAGCGACTGGAACGCCAAGAACCTCTTCACCGGCTGGGTCGACGTCGACCTGACCGCCAAGGGCGAGACCGAGGCGCGGCGCGGCGGCGAGCTGCTCCGCGAGCACGACCTGCTGCCGGACGTGGTGCACACCAGCCTGCTGCGCCGGGCGATCCGCACCGCCGAGCTGGCGCTGAACGCCGCCGACCGGCACTGGATCGCGGTGCGCCGGTCGTGGCGGCTCAACGAGCGCCACTACGGCGCGCTTCAGGGCAAGAACAAGAAGCAGACCCTGGACGAGTACGGCGAGGAGCAGTTCATGCTCTGGCGCCGGTCGTACGACACGCCGCCGCCCCCGATCGACGACAACGACGAGTGGTCGCAGGTCGGCGACCCCCGGTACGCGTTGCTGCCGACCGAGCTGATGCCCCGGACGGAGTGCCTCAAGGACGTCGTCGACCGGATGCTGCCCTACTGGTACGACTCGATCGTGCCGGACATCCTGGCCGGCCGGACCGTGCTGGTGGCGGCGCACGGCAACTCGCTGCGGGCGCTGGTCAAGCACCTCGACCAGATCTCCGACGACGCGATCGCCAAGCTGAACATCCCCACCGGCATCCCGCTGCGCTACGACCTGGACGCGGACCTGCGCCCGCAGGTGCTCGGCGGGACGTACCTCGACCCGGAGGCCGCGAAGGACGCCGCCGCCGCAGTCGCCAACCAGGGCCGCTGAGGGTGTAAGGAAGGGCCCCTTATTAACGTCTGCGGTAGAGGAGGGGCCCCTTCTTAACGCTGGGCTGTTAAGAAGGGGCCCCTCCTTGCACGCGGGCCGGGGTCAGCTGGACGGCGAACCGGTGATCAGGTAGACCACGTGCTCGCCGGCGTTCACCGCGTGGTCGGCGAAACGCTCGTAGAAGCGGCCCAGCAGGGTCGCGTCGATGGCGGTCTCCACGCCGTACGGCCAGTCGTCGCCGAGCAGCACGCCGAACAGGCTTTTGTGCAGGTCGTCCATCGCGTCGTCGTCCCGGTCCAGCTCCGCCGCCACGTCGGCGTCGGGCTTTGCCAGGACCGCGCCGATCTTCTCGGCCATCCGGTCGGCGATGCCGGCCATGTCGGTGAAGACCGGCCGCAGCTCGGCCGGGACCGCCGGCGAGGGGTGCCGGCGCAGCGCGGTCTTGGCCACGTGGTCGGCCAGGTCGCCCATCCGCTCCAGGTCGGCGGCCACGTGCAGGGCGGTGATCATCGCGCGCAGGTCGGAGGCGACCGGCGCCTGACGGGCGAGCAGGTCGCAGACCCGCTCCTCCACGTGCCGGTAGAGGTCGTCGATCTCGGCGTCCCGCGCGATCACCGTCTCGGCCGCGGCGCGGTCGGCGGTGAGCAGCCCCCTGGTGGCCTGCCGCATGGCCGCGCGCACCGCCTCGGCCATGTCCACCAGCAGTTGGCTGACAATCTGCAGGTCGGCCCGGAACTCGTCGCGCATCGTCACTTCCTGGGGTCGGTTGCCGTCGCCGGGAGCGGCTACGGCGTGAGCAGGTGCGCGCCCCACGGTAGGCCGCACGGCCGGCACCAGGGTGAACGCGGATGAACGACGCGGGACCCGCAGGTGAACTTTCCCGGAAGCGAGAGTGGTTCGTCCCTTTGTGCCCGATCCCCGGGTTAACAATGACCCTACGATCGCCGGGTGGAATGGGCGGTGGCCATCGCGGTGGCCGTGGCGCTGGTGACCGGGCTGGTCGCCGGGTCGCTGCTGTCCGAGCCCGTCGGGGAATGGCGACGCCGCCGGGCGTCGCGGGGCGGCGGGACCTCCCGCCGTGACGCAGGGAGGCCGACGATTCCGGACGACCAGCAGGGGGGCCTCTCCGGGCTCGGCCGCAAGACGATCGACTCGTTGCGCGCCGGCGTGGTGGTGCTCGACCCGGACGACGTGCCGGTGCTCGTGAACCCGGCCGCCCGCGCGATGGGGCTGCTGCGCACCGGGGCGACACCCGGCTCGATCGCGGCGCACCCGCTGATCCGTACCCTCGCCGGGCAGGTCCGCCGCACGGGCGTGCGCCGCGAGATCGAGCTGGACCTGCCCCGGGGCCGCGACAGCTCCGGGGTCAACCCGCTCGGCGTGCACCTGCGGGCCATGGGACTGGGCGCCGGCTACATCTCGATCGAGGCGGTCGACGTCACCGAGTCGCACCGCCTGGCCCGGGTACGCCGGGACTTCGTGGCCAATGTCAGCCACGAACTGAAGACCCCGATCGGCGCCCTCCAACTGCTCGCCGAGGCGTTGGTGGACGCCACCGAACCGGCCGGCGACGGCGCGCCCGACCTCTCCGAGGATCTGGTCGCCGCGCGGCGGTTCGCCGAGCGGATCCAGCACGAGTCCACCCGGCTCGGCCGGCTGGTGCAGGAGCTGCTGGAGCTGACCCGGCTCCAGGGCGCCGAGCCGCAGCCCGCCCCCGAACCGGTCTCGCTGGACTGGGTGCTCGCCGAGGTGATCGACCGGACCCGCACCGCGGCCACCGCCCGCCGGGTGGAGATCGTCGTGGACGGGCAGCGGGGCCTGACCGCGTACGGCAGCGACAGCCAACTCGCGACCGCGGTGGCGAACCTGGTGGAGAACGCGATCACCTACTCGGCCGAGGACACCACGGTCCGGGTCACCGTGCGGGGCACCGACGAGTACGTCGAGGTCGCCGTCGCGGACCAGGGCATCGGCATCGCCCCGAACGAGGTCGACCGGATCTTCGAACGCTTCTACCGGGCCGACCAGGCCCGCTCCCGGGCGACCGGCGGCACCGGCCTGGGGCTGGCCATCGTCAAACACATCGCCAGCAACCATGGCGGTCGGGTGGATGTGTCGAGCACCCTTGGTGGGGGGTCGACGTTCACCCTCCGGCTGCCTGCCCGCCCCCCGGACGACCTGGAGGCGACACTCGCCTCCGCTGGGATCGAGGCCGGCCCGGCCGAGCTCCGGCAGGCCTGACCACAGGAAAGGAAACACCCGTTGAGCCGCGTACTGGTGGTCGAGGACGAGGAATCGTTCTCCGACGCCCTGTCCTACATGCTCCGCAAGGAGGGGTTCGAGGTCTCCGTCGCCGCGACGGGTCCCTCCGCCCTCACCGAGTTCGACCGGACCGGCGCCGACATCGTGCTGCTCGACCTGATGCTGCCGGAGATGTCCGGCACCGAGGTCTGCCGTCAGCTCCGCCAGCGGTCGCACGTCCCGATCATCATGGTCACCGCCCGGGACAGCGAGATCGACAAGGTGGTCGGCCTGGAGATCGGCGCCGACGACTACGTGACCAAGCCGTACTCGCCCCGTGAGCTGGTCGCGCGGATCCGCGCGGTGCTGCGCCGGCAGAGCACCGAGACCAACGAGACGGGCGCGCCGACCCTGGCCGCCGGCCCGGTACGGATGGACATCGAGCGGCACGTGGTGACCGTCGACGGCGCCTTGGTGCAGCTCCCGCTCAAGGAGTTCGAGCTGCTGGAGCTGCTCCTGCGCAACGCCGGCCGGGTGCTCACCCGTGGCCAGCTCATCGACCGGGTCTGGGGCGCCGACTACGTGGGCGACACCAAGACGCTGGACGTGCACGTGAAGCGGCTGCGCTCCAAGATCGAGCCGGAGCCGTCCGCGCCGCGCTACATCGTCACCGTCCGGGGCCTGGGCTACAAGTTCGAGCCGTGACCGTCGCGGCTCCTCACCCCGCCACCTGACCGACTCCGGCCACGGCGGGCCGGGCCGCGCTGCCCGTGGTCTCCCGCCTCGTCGGCCCCCGCGTCGCATTGCTCCGTGTCCGCGTCGCGCCTGCTCACCCGTTTCGTGCCCGCACCTCCTCGCCGTCCGCCTCGCTCTCGGAGAGCTTCAAAGCGGTCTTCGGGCAGTCGTTGTTCGCCGCGAACGAAACTGTCGGCGATCGTCGCGGGCTGCTAGGGGCCTGCTCGGGCGGGCGCGGGCCTCCGGTGTGCGGGGTGGTCTGAGGTTGGGCGGGCGTATCGCTCGTTGGCGGGCGGTGGGTGGAACGGGGTGGGCGTCTGCTGGGGCCGGATGCACCCACGGTGTTCCGCTGACGGGCTTTGGCATGCGCTGGGTGGAGCGTCATGGGTGTCTCGGCGGCCGGGATGGCCCCATGGTGTTCCACTGACGGGGCTGGCGCGCACTGGGTGGAACGTCATGGGTGTCTCGGCGGCCGGGATGCACCTATGGTGTTCCACTGGCCGGGTTGGCGGCCGCTGGGTGGAACGTCATGGGTGTCCGCGGCCGGGATGCACCCAGGGCGTTTCCACTGACGAGGTTGTCGCCCGCTGGGTGGAACGTCACGGGTGTCCGGATGCGCTCGCGGACGTCACCCGTCTGCGTGGGGTGCGGGTGGTTGTCCGGTTCGGTGGTGGTGGGCGGCACCCTGGACGCGGAATCGGCGTGGGCGGGGCGGCGTTGTAGACGGGTGAACGACCGAGCAGGCGAACACCCCCGAGCCGCCACCCCCGCCCCCGGCGGAATGACGGCAGGCCGCCGGTCGTTACACATCATCCCGGCGCCGCGTGCAGGCCCCCCGCCCCGCGAGCCAGCCGGACACCCCGGCCCCCGTGAGCTGACCCCCCAGCCCTCACGAGCCAGCCGGATCCCCCTTCAAGACTTCTCGCGCGCCTGACGGTGCCCACACCCCCCGGTGTGTTGACCCCCGAATGGAGCCCCCCGATGAACACGATCCTGCGCAAGAGCATCCTCGGTATCGCTGGTCTGGCCTTCACCGGTGGCGTGTTCGCCGGTCCGGTCGCCGCCCACACCGACACCCCCGCCCACGCCGCTGCCAAGCCCGTCGCGGTCGCCAGCGTGCAGGGCGAGCAGTCCCGCATCACCCTGAACGACGAGCAGACCGCCAACGCCAAGGCGATCATCGCCGCCACGAAGAAGGCCGGTCTGCCGGAGCGGGCCGCGGTCGTCTCGATCGCCACCGCCCTGCAGGAGTCGAAGCTGGAGAACCTCGGCCACCTCGGCGACAAGAATGACCACGACTCGCTGGGCCTGTTCCAGCAGCGCCCGTCCAGTGGTTGGGGCACGCCGGAGCAGATCACCGACCCCGAGTACTCCACCCTGGCCTTCCTCAAGGGCCTGAAGCAGGTCGACGGCTGGGAGAAGATGCCCCTGACCGACGCCGCCCAGACCGTCCAGGTCTCCGCCTACCCCGACGCCTACGCCCAGTGGGAGAAGCAGGCCACCGACATCGTGAACCAGCACTGGACCAAGTAAGACGTGAAGGCCGGCACCCCCAACCCGGGGTGCCGGCCTTCACGCGTATTCAGCGCACGACCTTGACGTTGAACAGGGGAGTGCCCAGCCGGCCGTAGAGGCGCAGCCAGATCGGCAGCAGCATCTCGGTGCCCCGTGCCGTGGTGATGTCGCCCAGGTCGATCACGTCGGTGTGGCCGAAGCTGGTGAGCAGGTCGACGACCACCTTCTTGGCCTCGGCGTCGTCGCCGGAGACGAAGACGCTGTGGTCACCGTCGGCGAGCTGCCGGGGGTGCGTCATCAGGTCGGCCGTGAGCGTGTTCAGCGCCTTGACCACCCGGGTGCGGGGGAACGCCCGCTGGATCCGCTCGGCGAGCGAGTCGTCGTTGACCACCGACAGGGTGGGCGGAAAACCCTTGCTGAAGTCGAGCGGGTTGGCGATGTCGAGCAGGACCTTGCCGGCCAGGTTCTCCGCGCCCGCCGCGTTCAACGCGGGCAGGGAGCCGTCGCCGCTGGTCGCGTTCACCACCAGATCAGCCTCGGCCGTGGCGGCGGCGTGGCCGGCCAGGGTGACGCCGGAATGTCCGGCGGCCCACTCGCCCCAGTCTCCGGCCTGTGTGGCGGCGACGTCCCGGGTGCCGACGACGACCTCGTGCCCCAGCTCGGCCGTGCGAGCGGCGATGGCCCGCCCCACCATGCCGGTGCCCAGTACTGCGATGCGCATGTCGAATCCGTCCTCCGATTGCGGCGCGACGACGACTGCCACGCCCGATGCGACCGAGACTAACAGACAGGTCTGTCTACTAGAAGGATGAGGAGACGTACCGGTCTGTAGACTTCGCCGAACGACGGAGGAGGAACCATGGCCCGCACGCCCGCCGGCACCGCCCGGGACCGCATCCTGGAGACCGCGTTCCGGCTGTTCTACGCGTACGGGCCCCGTGGCGTCGGGGTGGACACGGTGATCGCCGAGTCGGGCGTCGCCAAGGCCACGCTCTACAAGCACTTCCCACGCAAGGACGACCTGGTCCTGGCGTACCTGGACAAGGTCGACCTGGCCTGGTCAGGCGCGTTGCGGGACGCGGCCCGGGAGGCCGGTGACGATCCCCGGGCGCAACTCGTCGGCATGTTCGACGCGCTCGGCGGCGCCTGCCGCCGCGAGGGCTACCACGGCTGCGCGTTCATCAACACCGCGGCCGAGTCGCCCGCCGGGAGCGCCGTGCACGCCCGTACCGTCGCGCACAAGAACGCCGTGCGGACCTGGGTGACCGACCTGGCCCGGCAGGCCGGGGCGGCCGAGCCGGAGTTGCTGGCCCGTCAGCTGACCCTGCTGCTCGACGGCGGGCTGGCCGGCGGAGTGCTCGACGGCGACCCGGCGGTCGCCGACGCGGCGAAGCGGAGCGCACACGCCCTGATCGACGCGGCGCTCCCGAAGCGTTAAGAGGGGGCCCCTCCTCTACCGGAGGCGTTAATAAGGGGCCCTTCCTTACTCGCTGGCCGGGTGGGGGGCGACCTGGCCCTGGCGGAAGCGGGCGGCGCAGAGTTCGGCCAGCTTCGCGTACGCGGGCTCGCCGACCAGCGCGGTCAGCTCCGGCCCGTAGGAGAGGTACATCGGCTCGGCGCCGACGTGCGCGTCCGTGGACGAGGTGCACCACCAGTCCAGGTCGTGCCCGCCCGCGCCCCAGCCGCGCCGGTCGAACTCGGCGAGCGTGGAGATCAGCACCTTGGTGTTGTCCGGCCGGGTGTGCCACTCCTGGTCGCGGCGCACCGGCAGCTGCCAGCAGACGTCGGGCTTGTATTCCAGCGGGTGCACGCCGTCGCGCAGCGCCTGGGCGTGCAGGGCGCAGCCGCCGCCACCGGCGAAGTCGGCGTCGTTGAGGAACACGCACGGCGCGTCGACGTCGCGGGTGGCGGTGCGCCGGGCCGGGGTCTTGCCGTCGACCGTGTCGTTCTCGGTCCAGTTCTTGAAGCCGCGGCGGAAGTGCTGCCAGGTCTCCGGCGTCAGCCGCTTGACCGCCGCCCGCACCCGCTTCTCGTCGTCGGAGTCGGTGAAGAACGCGCCGTGCGAGCAGCACCCGTCGGCGGCCCGCCCGGCGATGATGCCGTGGCAGCCCCGGCCGAAGACGCACGTCCAGCGGGACAGCAGCCAGGTCAGGTCGGCGCGGACGACGTGCTTCGGGTCGGCCGGGTCGACGAACTCGATCCACTCCCGCGGGAAGTCCAGCCCGACCTCGCGGCTGCGCGGGTCGTCGGGGTCGTCCACCAGCACGTGAAGCTCGATCTGCCCTGTCACCCGGACCAGCGTACGCGCGGTCACCCCGCCCGGCCGGCGAGCCGACGAAACGTGTTGCCCCTAGGGTTCTTCCCATGCGACTGGGTGTCCTCGACGTCGGTTCCAACACGGTGCACCTGCTGGTGGTCGACGCCCATCACGGCGCCCACCCCTGGCCGGCCCACTCCGAGAAGGTGGTGCTGCGGCTGGCCGAGCAGATCGGTCCGGACGGCGCGCTGACCGACACCGGGGCGGACGGGCTGGTCAAGGCCGTCGGCATGGCCCGGGCGGCGGCCGACGGGCTGGGCGCCGAGGACCTGCTGGCGTTCGCCACCAGCGCGGTCCGCGACGCCACCAACGCCGGCGAGGTGCTGGCCCGGGTCCGCGACGAGACCGGCGTACGCCTGGAGGTGCTCTCCGGCGCGGACGAGGCGCGGATGACGTTCCTCGCGGTGCGGCGGTGGTTCGGCTGGTCCGCCGGGCGGCTGCTGGCGATGGACATCGGCGGCGGCTCGCTGGAACTGGCCGCCGGCATCGACGAGCACCCGGACGTCGCGGTGTCGCTGCCGCTCGGGGCGGGCCGGCTCAGCCGGGAGCGGCTGGCGGTCGACCCGGCCGGCCTGCTGCCGCCGCCGGCCGAGGCCGTGGAGGAACTGCGGGCGTACGTGGACGCGCAGCTCGACCCGGTGGTGAAGCAGTTGACCGAGGTGGGCTGGGAGCGTCCGGTCGCGACCTCGAAGACGTTCCGCACGCTGGCCCGGCTGGCCGGGGCCGCGCCGTCCGGCGCCGGTCTCTGGGCCCGGCGCAGCCTGACCCGCACCGGGCTGCGCCAGGTGCTCGGGTTCGTTCGGCACATCCCGCCGGCCCAGTTGCCGGAGTTGGAGGGGGTCAGCGCGCAACGGGCCCATCAGCTCCTGGCCGGCGCGGTGGTGGCCGAGGCGGTCATGCGCCGGCTCGACGTCGACAGTCTGGACATCTGCCCCTGGGCGCTGCGCGAGGGAGTCATCCTGCGCCGGTTGGATCAGCTCGCGCCGATGTGATCCGTGCGGCCGCTCTGGGCGCTTTGCGGCTGCTCGTCCCGATGCCTCCTGGCGGGGGCGGCTACCCTCAGAGGCGTGACTTCCCGCGTCCCGGTGCTCCTGTCCACGTCCTCGGTCTTCCCCGAACGGACCGCGGCGGCGTTCCAGCTCGCCGCGGCGCTCGGGTACGACGGCATCGAGGTGATGGTCTGGACGGACCCGGTCAGCCAGGATCCGGGCGCGCTGCGAGGCCTGTCCGAGCACTACGGCGTCCCGGTGCTCTCCGTGCACGCCCCCTGCCTGCTGGTCACCCAGCGGGTGTGGAGCGCCGACCCGTGGGAGCGGCTGCGGCGGGCCGCCGAGCTGGCCGAGACGCTGGAGGCGCCGACCGTGGTGGTGCACCCGCCGTTCACCTGGCAGCGCGACTACGCGCGCACGTTCGCCGACGGGCTCGACACCATCGCCGGGCGCTTCGGCGGGCTGCGCTTCGCGGTGGAGAACATGTTCCCGGTGCGGATGGCTGGCCGGCAGTTCGTGCCGTACGTGCCGGGCTGGGATCCGACCGACACCGGCTACGCCTCCTACACGCTCGACCTCTCGCACTGCGCGGCCTCGCACACGGACGCGCTGGCCATGGCCGACCGGATGGGCTCCGGCCTGGCGCACGTGCACCTGGGCGACGGCACCGGCGAGGGGCGGGACGAGCACCTGGTGCCCGGCCGGGGCGGCCAGCCCTGCGCGGAGCTGCTCCGCTCGCTGGCCGGGCGCGGCTTCACCGGCTCGGTGGCGGTGGAGGTCACCACCCGGGGCGCGAAGAGCCGCGCGGTCCGCGAGGCGGATCTGCGGGAGTCGCTGGAGTTCGCCCGGGCCAACCTGACCGCGCCCTCACCGGTCGACGCCTGAGCCGCCCCCGCGCCGGTCGACGGCTCGACGGCCCGCGCCGGCCGACGGCTCGCGCCGGTCGACGGCTCGCGCCGGTCGACGGCTCGCGCCGGTCGACGGCTCGCGCCGGTCGACGCCCTGAGCCGGCCGACGCCCTGAGCCGGCCGACGCCCTGAGCCGGCCGACGCCCTGAGCCGGCCGACGCCCTGAGCCGGCTCGCGCCGGCCGAGGGTCAGATGACCGGGGAGAGCGGCTGGGCCGGCACCGCCTGCTCGCCGACCGCGGCCCGCTTGCGGGCCCGGTGCGCGGCCACGTGCGAGCGGGTGGCGCAGCGCTCGGAGCAGAACCGCCGGCAGCAGTTGGACGAGGTGTCCAGGTAGACGTTGCCGCAGCGCTCGTCCGCGCAGACGCCGAACCGGGCGCTGCCGTACTCGCAGAGCCAGACCGACAGCCCCCAGACCGCGCCGGCCAGGTATTCGGAGGAGACCGAGGCGCCCCGGCTGGTCACGTGCATGTGCCAGTCGGAGGAGTCGTGGCCGGAGATGCGCGGCTGCACCGGGAACGCCTCCAGCAGCGCGTTCAGCTCCGCCACCGCCTCCCCGTCCCGCCCCGAGGTGCCGTACGCGAAGACGTCCCGGAGGCGCTTCTGCGCCCGCCGGAAGATCGCCAGGTCCCGTTCCGCGACCTCGTCGCGCATCCAGGCGTTCTCGTCCGGGAAGAGGGCCCGCAGGCCGTCGAGGTCGTCCAGCCGGGCGTTGACGAGCTCGACCCCGGTCCGGGCGTACGCGTCGAAGTTCACGACACCAACGGTAGACGACTCAGGGCAGACGCGGCGCGTCGATGTAGTGGGGCAGGAACCGCGCGTAACCGTCAGTGATGAGGCTCTCGCTCTCCCGTACCCCGGCGCCGGCCGACCCGCCGTCCACGATCCAGCTGCCGAGCACCGTCCGGTAGCCGGCGAACTCGGGCAACGCGCGAAACTCCTGGTAGCAGAAGCCCTCGTCGCCGTAGATCCCCGGGTTGGTGATCTCGGTGCCGCCGGTCACGATGCGTACCGAACCGCCCTCCCGGCCGAGCAGCGGCTTGGCCACGTACTCGGTCATTCCGCGCGGCGAGTCGAGGTATGCCGGCAGCAGCAGCTCGTGGCCCGGGTACAGCTCCCAGAGCACGGCCAGCAGCGCCTTGTTCGACAGCAGCAGCTTCCAGGCCGGCTCGATCCAGGTGGTCGGGGTGCCCGGGTCCAGCGCCGGCCGCCCGTACGGCTCGGCGAGCATCCATTCCCAAGGGTAGAGCTTGAAGCAGGTGGTGATCGGCCGGTCGTCGGCGTCGACGAAGCGCCGCCCGTCCCAGCCGACGTGCTGGATCGGCATGAGCGTCACGTCCAGCCCGGCCTGGCGGGCGGTCTCGGCCAGGTAGCCGGCGGTGATCTGGTCCTCGCCCGACTCCTCCTCGTTCGACCAGAGCACGTGCACCCGGGGGTCGTGCAGCCCGGCGCCGATCTTGGCCCACGAGGCGGTCAGCCGCTCGTGCAGGCTGTTCCACTGGTCCGCGTCCGGGCGGGTGTCCTCCAGCCAGTACCACTGCACGATGCTCGCCTCGACCAGCGCGGTCGGGGTGTCGGCGTTGTACTCCAGCATCTTCGGCGGCCAGCTGCCGTCGTACCAGAGGTCGAACCGGCCGTAGAGCGTCGGCGGTGCCTCCCGCAGCGAGCGGGCGACCGCCTCGGCGGCCCAGTCCGGGATGCCGAACTCGGCGTAGCGGCGGCGGGCCACCACGTGCTCGGCGGCGGCGACGGACATCCGGTGCAGCTCCTCGGTCGCCTCCTCCAGCCGGAGCACCTCGTCCAGCGTGAAGGAGTAGGCCGCGGTCTCGTCCCAGTACGACATGATCTCGCCGTCGGGCAGCTCGGTGTCCACGTACACCAGGCCCTGGGTCCGGATGGTGTCGTCCCAGTCGGGGCGCGGGGTGCTCGCCTCGCGGCGCACGTCAGCCGCCGCAGGAGGCGAGGTGGGTGCCGAAGCCGCCCCGGTCGGGCAGCGCGGCGGCCGGGGCCGTGTCCCCGCGTGCGGCGGTGGCCGGGGCCGGGACGCGCAGGGCCACGGCGACGGTGTCGCCGCCCCCGCCGGCCGGGCCGAGTGCGCAGTCGTCATCGTCGTCGTCGTAGCCGTTGTTGCAACCGGTGAGCGCGAGGGCCAGCGCGGTCAGCGCGCCGAGCTGCACGGTGGCCGAGCGGAGCCGGCGCCGGGGGTGTCGTCGATCCACGTGAACGTTGTAGCCGATGGCCGCCAGCGCCGGTGCCCCGCGTCCCGGGTTCGCATGCCGAGTGAGGTTGGCCGCCGTGCCCGGCGAGGGCCCCGGGCCGGGCGTTACGCTCGGCTCATGCTCCGTTCCGTCATCCTCGCCGCCTCCCGGTCAACCCAGGTGGAGCGGCTCGTCGCGACGGCCCCGTTCACCCGGGACGTCGTCCGCCGGTTCGTCGCCGGCGCCGCCACGGACGACGCGCTGCGCGCGACCCGCGCACTCGTCGCCGACGGCCAAGCGGTCACCCTCGACTACCTGGGCGAGGACACCACCACCCCGGAGCAGGCGAACGCCACCCGGGACGAGTACCTCACGCTGCTGCGCCTGCTCGGGGCCGCCGGCCTCACTCCGGCCGCCGAGGTCAGCGTGAAGCTGTCCGCGCTCGGCCAGGCGTTCGACGAGCAGTTCGCGTACGACAACGCGCGGCAGATCTGCGCGGCGGCCGACGCGGCCGGCACCACGGTCACCCTGGACATGGAGGACCACACCACCACCGACTCGACCCTGGACATCCTGGCCAAGCTGCGCAAGGACCACCCGTCGACCGGCGCGGTGCTCCAGGCGTACCTGCGGCGGACCGAGTCGGACTGCCGCGAGCTGTCCGCGGCCGGGTCCCGGGTGCGGCTGTGCAAGGGCGCGTACAAGGAGCCCGAGTCGGTGGCGTACCAGTCCGCCCGCGAGGTGGACAAGTCCTACGTGCGCTGCATGAACGTGCTGATGGCCGGCGACGGTTACCCGATGCTGGCCACCCACGACCCGCGCCTGATCGCCATCGGCGAGGACCGGGCCCGCTGGTTCGACCGCGACCCGGGGCGGTTCGAGTTCCAGATGCTCTACGGCATCCGCCCGGAGGAGCAGAAGCGCCTGGTCGGCGAGGGCTACACGGTCCGCACCTACGTCCCCTACGGCGACCAGTGGTACGGCTACCTGATGCGCCGGCTCGCCGAGCGCCCGGCCAACCTGATGTTCTTCGGCCGCGCGGTGGTCTCGAAGAAGTGAGCCTTGACCGGTAAGGCTAACGGCATTAGCTTTATGGCTATGACGGTTAGCCAGGTGGCGCGGGACGGCGGGACGATCGCGTACGAGGTGCACGGGGCGGGGCCGCTGGTCGTGCTCGCGCACGGCATGGGGGAGAACCGGGCGGCCTTCCGGCACCTGACCCCCCGACTGGTGGCGGCCGGCTACCGGGTCGCCTCGATCGACGTACGGGGGCACGGCGACTCCAGCCCGCACTGGCCCACGTACGCCCCGGCCGAGGTCGGCGGCGACCTGCTCGCCGTGGTCCGGGCGCTCGGCGGTGGGCCGGCCACGCTGGTCGGTAGCTCGTCCAGCGGGGCCGGCGTCGTCTTCGCCGCCGCCGACGCGCCCGACCTGGTCAGCGGCATCGTGCAGATCAGCCCGTTCGTCGCCGCCCCGAAGCCGAACCTGGCGATGCGGGCCGCCCAGGCGGCCGTGCTCCGCAGCCCCCGGCTGTTCGGGCTGTTCCACCGCACGCTCTTCCCGTGTGGCCGACCGGCCGACGACGCCGCGTACCGCAAGGAGATGGTCGCCAGGCTGCGCGGCCGGATGGACGCGGTGCGCGGGGTGATCGCGCCGGTCGACCCGCACTGGACCACGCGGGCGCCCGAGGTGCGGCAACCGGTGCTGGTGCTGATGGGCACGAAGGACCCGGACTTCCCCGACCCGGGCGCCGAGGCCCGCGCCGCCCGTCGGCAGTTCGCCGTCGCCGAGGCGCGCATGATCGCCGACTCCGGCCACTACCCGCACGCCGACCAGCCCGACGCCACCGCAGCCGACCTGGCCGAGTTCCTGACGGCGACCGCGCGTGCCTAGGGCCGGCCTGACCCCCGCGACGGTGGTCCGGGAGGCCGCCGTGCTCGCCGACGAGGTCGGCTACGACCGGCTGACCCTGGCCGCGCTCGCCGGCCGGCTCGGCGTCGCGCTCCCCAGCCTCTACAAGCACGTGCGGGGCGTGGACGCGCTGCACCAGAAGCTCGCCGTGCTCGCCGCCGCCGAGATGGCGGACGTGCTGACCGCCGCCGCCGCGGGTCGGGCCGGCGACGACGCGTTGCGCGCCGTCGCCGCCGCCTACCGGGCGTACGCCCACCGGCACCCCGGCCGCTACCCGGCCGCCCAGCGCGCGCCCGACCCGGCCGACCCCGAGCACCTGGCCGCCGCCGAACGTGCGGTCGGCGCGATCTTCGCGATCCTGCGCGGGTACGGCCTCGACGGCGACGCGGCCGTCGACGCCACCCGGATGTTCCGGGCCACCGTGCACGGCTTCGTCTCCCTGGAGGCGGCGGGCGGGTTCGGGCTGCCCCGCGACGTCGACCGCTCGTTCGACCAGATGGTCGACGGGCTGGACCTCGCCTACCGCGGCTGGCGGTCCCGATGAAGGCGCTGCTGCTGGGCCTGATCTTCCTGCTGGAGCTGGCGTTGCTCGCGGCGGCCGGACTCTGGGGCTTCACGCTCGACGCCGGCTGGCCGGTGCGGCTGCTCGCCGGCCTCGGTGCGCCGCTGGTGATCGCCGTCGTCTGGGGCGTGTTCTGCTCGCCCCGGGCGACCGTGGCGCTGCCCGCCCCGGCCAAGCTGGGCGTGCAGGCGGCCTGCTTCCTCGGCGGCGGCGTCCTGCTGGCCCTGGCCGGTCACCCACTTCCCGGCGCGGCCCTGGTGCTGCTCTGGGCCGTCGACAAGGCCCTCCTCGTCCGCTCCGGCAACCCGATCTGACCCGCCCTCCGAGCGAGGCGCGCGGCCGATCTTGGTACCGATCCGCCCTCGGAGGGGCGGATCGGTACCAAGATCTCGACACACGGCTGGATCTTGGAAGTTTGAGGCCCCTATGAGGGCCGTTTCCTTCCAAGATCTGGCTCGGGGTCCGACGCCCTGGCCCGGGTCCCCGTCGATCTTGGGGTTGTGGCACCTCGGATAACGGGTCAATCGGACATGCTGGGCGCCACAACTCCAAGATCGATGCACGGTGCCGGTGCGGCGCGGTGCCGGGTGGGGGAGGCAGGGATTACGGGGAGGACTCTTTCCCGGAACGCCCGATTGGTCGTACCCTTCGCCGGTGACCGACGGCGACGAGGAGCCTCCCGGCCGGGCAGCCGACGGCGACGAGCCACGCGCCGGGAGCGACGGCGAGGGGCCACGCCCGCGCGTCGACGCGTCACCCGATCCGACCCCGGTCGGGAGTCCGGACCCGGCGAGCCGTGAGCCGTCGGCGCAGGTCACACCCCGCCCGGTCGCGACGGTCCCTGCCCCCGGACCGACCGCCTCCGGACCGACCGCCTCCGGACCGACCGCCTCCGGACCGACCGCCTCCGGACCGACCGCCTCCGGACCGACCGCCTCCGGACCGACCGCCCCCGGACCGACAGCACCCGCACCCCGCGCGACCGCCCCTAGACCCGACCTGGCCTCGTCCGGGTCGAGCGTGGCCTCGTCCGGGTCGAGCGCCACCGCGCCCGCTCCTGCACTGGCCGCACCCGATTCGAGCGCATTCGTTCCCGTCCCGATCCCGGCTGCACCCGAGCCGGACGCGGGCCTTCCCGCCCCGAGGCCGGCCGCCCCCGAGCCGGGTGTCGTCGCCCTCGAGCCGAGTGCCGTCGTCCCCGGGCCAGGTGCGGTCGCCCCCGCCCGGAGGCCGGCCACCCCTGATCCCGGTGCCGCCGCCTCCGAGCACGGTGCGGTCGTCCCCGCCCCGAGGCCGGCCGCCTCCGAGTCGGGTGCCGTCGTCCCCGAGTCGGGGGCGGTCGTCCCCGAGTCGAGTGCCGTCGTCCCCGAGTCGGGCACGGGCGCCTCCGAGTCGGGCGCGGTCACCTCCGAGTCGGGCGAGGTCGCATCCGCCCCGGAATCGAGCCCGGCCAACCCGACGCCGAGTGCGGTCGCGTCCGCGCAGGTGCCGGCCGCCCCGTCCGCGAGGCCGACAGTGCCCGAGCCGATCACGCCCGCATCCCCTCCGGCAGCGGCCGCGCCCGAGGAAGGCGCCGACGCGCCCCGCCAGGCGCCGTCGCCTTCGACGACGTCGCCCACGGCGCCGCCGCCCACGGCGCCGCCGCCCATGGCGCCGCCGCCCACGGCGACGCCGCCCACGGCGCCGCCGCCCATGGCGACGCCGCCCACGGCGCCGCCGCCCACGGCGACGCCGCCTTCGACGACGCCGCCCTCGATGCCACCGCAGGTGGCCGTACCCCATGCGCCTGCCCCGATCGGGAGGGTGGCGAAGAAACGACGCTGGCCGCTCTGGACCGCCCTCGGCCTGGCCCTCGGGCTGACGGCGGGCGCGGTGCCCGGCGTACTCCTGCGGCAGTTGGCGCCCGACGCGGCCGGGCGGCCGGCCGCGGGCCGGGAGGACCGGGGTACGCCGGAGCAGCGGCGGCTCGCCGAGCGGATGGTCGCGCAGCTCGACCGGCAGGCCGGCGCGCTGCTCGGCGGCGACCGGGCCGGCTTCCTCGCGGTGGCCGAGCCGGCGGCCCGGCCGGCGCTCACCAAGCGGTACGCGGCGTTGCGCGCGCTGCGGACCAGCGTGTGGCGACCCGCCGCCGTCGGTGTGCCGGTGGCCGTCGACGGGCGGCCCGGGGAGTGGCGGTTGACGGTGACCGTGGGCTACTGCTTCGTGGTGCCGGGCTGCGGGCCGAGCACGGCGACGATGGGCACCCGGTGGCGGGTGGTGGGGGAGGAGCCGCGACTGGCCGCCCTGGAGCCGTCCCGGACGGATCCGACCGGCGTACGCCCGTGGGAGGTCAGCGACCTGGCCGTCGCGGTGGGCAAGCGGGCGGTGGTGGCCACCACGCCGGTCCAGCGGGCCAAGCTGCCGGGGTTGCTGGCGCAGGCGGAGTCGGCCGCCCGGGCCGCGGACCGGTACGCGGTCGACGGCACGCCTCCGGACCGCTACCTGGTCTTCTACGCCGGGCGGGCGGAGTGGCAGCGGTGGTACGGCGGTGGCCGACCGAAGTGGACCGCCGGGTACGCGGTGGGCGTCGGTGGGGGGCGGCACGACGTCGTGCTCAACGCGCAGAGCCTCTCCCCGGCCGGAGTGGACGACCTGCTGCGGCACGAGCTGACCCACGCCGCCTCGCTGCCGGAGCAGGGTTACGCGGATCGGGCGAGCTGGTGGCTGGTGGAGGGGCTGGCCGAGTACGCCGGCACAGACGGCCAGCCGGTCGACCGCTACGAGGGCCTGGCCGAGGTGCGCAAGCTGCTCCGGGGCGGGTGGTCCGGCCGGCTGGACGCGGTGGCTCCGGCCGACGACGCGAGCGACGACCGGGTCGGCGGCGCCTACGGCGTCGGGTATCTGGCCGTGCGGCACCTGGTCGACCGCTACGGCGAGCAGCGGGTGCTGGACTTCTTCCGGGCCGTGGTGCACCAGCGCCGGTCCCCGGCCGAGGCCGCCGACGAGGTGTTCGGTGACCCGTGGTCGGCGTTGCAGGACGACTGCGTCGCCTACGTGCGAACCGCCGCCGGCTGACCCGTCGACGCCGGTCGACGGGTCGTAGCATGGGCCGGGTGGCCCGCACTCCCTCGCCGCGGCTGCCCGCGGCCCGCCGCCCCCGTCTCGTCACCGCCCTGCTCGCCGTCGTCGCCCTGACCGGCACCACCGCCGCCTCCTGCGGTGACGACACCTCCGCCGTCGCCGTCGCCCCGGTCGGCCGCGCGCCGGTGAGCGAGGTGATCGACGCGCCGGCCACGGTGACCGCCCGGGCCGCGGCCACCCTCACCGCCCCCGCCGACGGCACGCTGGCGAGCCTGCGGGTCCAACCAGGACAGCGGGTGTCCCGCGGGCAGGTGCTCGCGGTGATCGACTCGCCGGCCGCCCGGGACCGGCTGGCGCAGGCGCGGGAGGCGTTGCGCGCGGCGAAGCGCGCCGGCCGGGGCGTCGGCGTCGGCGACCTGGGCGGTAGCCGGCGCGGCACCGACAAGGCCGCGGACGAGGCGTTCGCCGCCGCCCGCGCCGCCGCGGGCAAGGTCGGCGACCCGCAGTTGCGCGCCGCGCTGCTGCTCCAGGTCCGGTCGGCGCAGCAGCAGTACGAGTCGGCCGCCCGCGCCGCCGACCGCGCGGTCACCGCCGTGCAGCGCGGCGTGGCGGGCCTGAACAGCGCCGTCGGCGCGCTGTCGGCCGCGCAGCGCCTCCAGGCCCAGCAGGCGTACGACCTGGCGAAGGCGACCGTCGACGCGTTGACGCTGCGTGCCCCGATCGGCGGTGTGGTGCAGCCGGGTGGCACCCGGGCGGCCGCGCCGTCCGACCTCGCCGGGCTGCTCGGCGCGGCCGGGGGCGGGGCGGTGCCCGGTCTGGACCCGTCGGCGCTGGGCGCGGCCGGTCAGGGTGGCCCGCCGGCCGGGGTCGACGACGCGGTGCCGGCCGGTGGGCGGGTCACCGCCGGCACCCCGGTGCTCACGGTGGTGGACACCGGGCGGCTGGGCCTGCTCGCCGAGGTCGACGAGACCGACGTGCTGCTGGTCCGGGCCGGGGTGCCCGCCTCGGTCGAGTTGGACGCGGTGACCGGCGCGACCTACGAGGCCACGGTGCGGTCCGTCGACGTGTTGCCCACCAGCTCGGCCCGGGGCGGGGTCACCTACCGGGTCCGGCTCGACCTGGGGGCCGGTCGGCTCGGTGAGGCGGAGGCCGCGCCCGCGCCCCGCCCCGGGATGAACGCGGTGGTCCGGCTCCGGGTGCGGGAGGCCGCCGACGCGGTGGCCGTACCGGCCTCGGCGGTGTTCTCCGCGGACGGGCGGGACGCGGTCTGGGTGCTGCGCGACGGACGCGCGGACCGGGTCCCGGTGACGGTCGGCGTGCAGGGTCAGGACCTGGTGCAGATCGTGGACGGGGTGCGGGCCGGCGACCGGGTGGTGGTGCGCGGCGCCGACCAGGTCCGCGACGGCCAGGAACTCCCGTGACCGTCGCCGCGGTCGAGGCGGTCGACGTCTCGCGCACGTACGAGCTGGACGGGGTGTCGGTGTCCGCGCTGCGCGGCGTCTCGCTCACCATCGACCAGGGCGAGTACGTGGCGGTGATCGGCCCGTCCGGTTCCGGCAAGTCCACGCTGATGCACCTGCTCGGCGGGCTGGACCGGCCCACCGGGGGCCGGCTGGTGATCGGGGGTCGGGACGTGGCCACGCTGACCGCCCCGGAGCTGGCGACGCTGCGCAACGAGACCATCGGCTTCGTCTTCCAGGCGTTCCACCTGCTGGCCCGGACGTCCGCGGTGGACAACGTGGCGCTGCCGCTGGTCTACCGGGGCGTCGGCGCGCGGCAGCGCCGGGAACGGGCGGCGGCGATGCTCGGCCGGGTCGGGCTCTCCCACCGGTTGCACCACCGGCCCAACCAGCTCTCCGGCGGCGAGCAGCAGCGGGTGGCGATCGCCCGGGCGTTGGTCACCGAGCCGGCGGTGCTGCTCGCCGACGAGCCCACCGGCAACCTGGACAGCGCCACCGGCGAGGCGGTGCTGGAGCTGCTGGAGCGGTTGAACGCCGAGTCCGGGGTGGCCCTGGTGATGGTCACGCACGACCAGGAGGTGGCCGCCCGGGCGCGCCGCCGGATCGCCGTCCGGGACGGGCTGATCCGCTCCGACACCCGTCATGATCGACCGGGGTCGGGCGGTTCCGGCGCACCTGCGACACTGGACCCCGCTCCCAGCGCGGAGCCCCGGTCCGCGTCCGGAAGCGGCCCGGGGCACCCGCCCGGTGGCTCCGGTGGCGCCACCGGAGCCACCGGGCGCCTTCCGCGCGCCGGCGCCGGGGGTGCCGGATGAGGGTGGCCGAGGCCTGGCGGGTGGCGCTGGACGCGCTGCGGGCCAACCGGATGCGCAGCCTGCTGACCATGCTCGGCGTGATCATCGGGGTCGCCTCGGTGGTGATCCTGGTGGCCATCGGCACCGGCACCAAGCAGCAGGTGGAGCAGCAGGTCGAAGGGCTCGGCTCGAACCTGCTCCTGGTGGTGCCCGGAAAGATCGAGGTGGGCACCGCCCCGGTGGTGTCGCCGTTGGACCTCAAGGACGTCGACGCCGTCTCCCGGGTGGTCGGCGACCCCGGCCGGGTGGCCGTGACGGTCGCCTCCGGCGCGACCGCCCGCGCCGGCAACCGGTCGGACTTCACCACCGTGCAGGGCGTGCTGGAGACCACCCCGTCGGTGTTCACCCGGTCGCTGTCCCGGGGTCGCTACCTGACCGGCGCCGACGTCGACACCAGCCGTCGGGTGGCGGTGCTCGGCTCGTCGGTGGCCCGGTCGCTCTTCCCCGAGCGGGACCCGCTCGGCCAGCAGGTCACCCTCGCCGGCGTGCGGTTCCGGGTGATCGGCGTCTTCGCGCCGCTGGGGCAGAGCCTCGGCGTGGACCGGGACGACGAGGTGCACGTACCGGTGACCGCCGCGCAGCGGCTGTGGGGCACCCAGCGGATCGACGGAATCGCGGTCAAGGCGCCGGACCGGGAGCGGATCGACCAGCTCGGCGAGCGGATCGTGGCGGAGCTGTCCCGTCGGCACCCGGACACCGAGTTCAGCGCCGTCACCCAGCAGCAGATCCTGGGTGTGCTCGGCGACATCCTGGGTGTGCTCACCGGCGTCCTGGCCGCCATCGCCGGCATCTCGCTGCTGGTCGGCGGCGTCGGCGTCTCGAACATCATGCTGGTCTCGGTACGCGAACGCACCCGCGAGATCGGCCTGCGCAAGGCGGTCGGCGCGCGCCCCCGGGACATCGGCGTGCAGTTCCTGTTGGAGGCGGTGCTGCTCACCTCGATCGGCGGCCTGACCGGGATGGCGCTCGGCGTCGGCACCGCGCTGCTGGTCGACGCGTTCTCGCCGATCCCGGCGGCGATCACCTGGTGGTCGCTGGCGCTCGCCTTCGGCGTCTCGGCGGCGGTGGGCATCGTGTTCGGCGTGGTGCCGGCGCAGCGGGCCGGCCGGCTCGACCCGGTGGTGGCGCTGCGCGCCGAGTAGCCAGCCACCGGTCCCACGAACGGGAACGGGACGAGCCACCCGTCCGGGCGAAAAAGCCCTGGTGGACACCGGGTGAACGGCCGTCCCGCCATGATCAAACGAGAGAAGGGATCGCGCTGGTCACAGCCGTCCCGCTACCGTACTGGTTACACGCGCGTCGCTCGTCGAGGCGGGAGCACCTGCCCGGTGACACGCGCCGGGCACGGGAATGGGTCGGTGAGCCATGGCCGGGTCGCAGTCCGACGCACGGCTGTCGGATGTCAGGTTCCTGACCGTCGCCGAGGTGGCGACGGTCATGCGGGTCTCCAAGATGACGGTCTACCGTCTCGTGCACAGCGGTGAGCTGACCGCGGTGCGCGTCGGCCGGTCGTTCCGGGTGCCCGAGCACGCCGTGCACGAATACCTCCGGGGCGCGTTCCAGGAGTCCGCCTGACCCCTCGGCGGCCGGTCCGCCGAGTGCGACGAAAAGGGGCATCGACGGGGGCGCGTTGGTCCTGCTGACGCACTCCGGCTACCCTGGACCACGACCGTGACCGCACCCTGGTGTGCCCTGCCCACCTCGCTGGTCCGGTCCGTTGTCCGCAAGCGGGCACGGTGCCACCGACGGTGGCGCCTCCCGGTCCGCCCCGCACGTTGCATCGAAAGGCTGTCGTATGGGCTCGGTGGTCAAGAAGCGCCGCAAGCGCATGGCTAAGAAGAAGCACCGCAAGCTGCTGCGCAAGACCCGCGTCCAGCGTCGCCGTCTCGGCAAGTGACCGGGGCCGGGCTCTGGCCCGGCACCCGGCACCACTTGCCAACTGTCGACCCTCGGAGGCTCAGGTGATCAGGCCGCGGACGTCCCGGCTCGATCCCGCCTGCCGCGCAAGGCGCACGACATGACCCCCGGTGGCACCTCCGGTGCTCCGGGGGTCGTCGTCGTCACCGGGGTCGGCCGCTACCTCGGCGCGAACGTCGCCGCCCGGCTCGCCGCCGACCCACGCATCGAGCGCGTCATCGGCGTCGACCCGGCTCCGCCCAACCCCGAGCTGACCGACCTGCTCTCGGACGTCGAGCGGGTCCGCATCGACCTCGACTCGCTCGGCGGTCTCCTGGCCGACCTCGACGTCGACGCCGTGGTGCACCTGGCGTTGGTCTCCGCCCCCGATCCGCAGCTCGGCGGCCGGACGGGGATGAAGGAGCAGAACGTCATCGGCACGATGCAGCTGCTCGCCGCCTGTCAGCGGGCGCCCCGGCTGCGCAAGCTCGTGGTCCGCTCGTCGACCGCCGCGTACGGGGTGTCGTTCCGCGACCCGGCCGTCTTCACCGAGGAGACCGAGCCGCGCGAGGTGCCGCGCGGCGGTTTCGGCCGCGACATCCTCGACATCGAGGGATACGTGCGGGGGTTCCGCCGCCGCCGGCCCGACGTCACCGCCACCGTGCTGCGCTTCGCCCCGTTCATCGGGTACGCGGCCGACACCACGCTCACCCGCTACTTCTCCCAGCCGGTGGTGCCCACCGTCTTCGGCCGCGACCCGCGCCTGCAGTTCGTCCACTTCGACGACGCCCTGGAGGTGCTGCACCGGTCGGTCGCCGAGGAGCACCCGGGGACCTACAACGTCGCCGGGCCGGGCGTGCTGTCGCTGTCCCAGGCGATCCGCCGGGCCGGTCGGGTGGCGCTGCCGGTGCTGGAGCCGGGCCTGGCCGGGGTGGCCGCGGTCGCCCGCACCATGGGTTTCGGGCGCTACGGCCTGGACCAGGTCGACCTCTTCGTGCACGGCCGGGTGGTCGACACCAGCCGGCTGGAGCGCGAGTACGGCTTCACCCCCCGTTCCACCGCCGCCGCCTTCGAGGACTTCATCCGCGCCCACCACGGCGGCGTGGTGGTGACCCGGGACCAGCTCGCCGCCGCGGAGCAGCTGGTGCTGGAGAGCATCCGGCAGGTCCGCTCGACCGTCCAGGAGCGTTCGTGAGCAGCCCGGAGGAGCGGCGTGACGCGCGCTACGACGTACCGCTGACCGTGCCCGAGCCGGGTGCGGAGCCGGCGCGGCGCAACGGGCACCGCCGGGTCACCGCGCCGGCCGCCCGCCCGGCCGCGTCGGCCGACGAGCCGGACACCTCCACCGACGAACCCGCCGGCGGCGCGGCCGTGCCCGGCGCGGAGGCCGCCCGTCCCACCGACGATCCGGGCGTCCCCGCCGCCCGGCCACCGGCCCGGAAGGCGGTGGCGAAGAAGGCCGTGGCCAAGAAGGCGGTGGCGAAGAAGGCCGTCGACCGGAAGGCGGTGGCGGACGGGACCGACGCCGGTACGGCCGGCCCCGGAACCGGGGCGGCCCGGCCGGCGACGCCCTCCGGCCCGGCCGTGGCCGACCGGCCGGGGGACCACTGGGACCGCAGGGTCGCCCAGGGGCTCGCGTTCCTGCGTCGCCGGCTCTCCGGCGACTACGAGGTGGACGAGTTCGGCTTCGACCCCGACCTCACCGACGCGGTCTTCCATCCGCTGGTCCGGCTGCTCTACCGGGACTGGTTCCGCACCGAGGTCGGCGGCGTGGAGCACGTGCCGGCCGACGGCGCCGGCCTGGTGGTCGGCAACCACTCCGGCACCGTGGCGCTGGACGCGCTGGTGCTCTCCGCCGCGCTGCACGACCGGCACCCGCAGCGCCGCTACCTGCGGCTGCTCGGCGCCGACCTGGTCTTCCGGATGCCGGTGGTCTCCGAGCTCGCCCGCAAGACCGGCGGCACGGTGGCCTGCAACCCGGACGCGGAACGGCTGCTCGGCAACGGCGAGCTGGTCGGCGTGTTCCCGGAGGGCTTCAAGGGGGTCGGCAAGCTCTACGCCGACCGCTACAAGCTCCAGCGGTTCGGCCGGGGCGGCTTCGTCTCCGCCGCGCTGCGCACCGGCACGCCGATCGTGCCGGTCGCGATCGTCGGCGGCGAGGAGATCTATCCGATGCTCGCCGACATCAAGCCGCTCGCCCGGCTGCTCAAGTTGCCCTACTTCCCGGTGACACCGACCTTCCCCTGGCTGGGGCCGCTGGGCATGGTGCCGCTGCCGAGCAAGTGGCTGATCGAGTTCTGCCCGCCGATTCCGACCGCGCACCTGCGCGACTCGGCGGACGACCCGCTGGTCGTGTTCAACCTCGCCGACCAGGTGCGGGAGACCATCCAGCAGACGCTGCACAAGCTGCTCGAACGCCGCCCCGACCCGTTCGGCCCCTGACCGGGGGTCGGGCCCGCCGCGTCAGGCGCGCTGGCGGCGGCGGTGCAGCGCCAGCCCGGCGCTGACCGCGCCGGCGAGCAGCCCGGCGGCGGCGGTCGACGGCACGGCGATGCGTGCGGCCCGGCGGCCGGTGCGGAAGTCGCGGACGTCCCAGCCCCGTTCACGGGCCTGGCGCAGCAGCGCGGCGTCCGGGTTGACCGCCACCGCGCGGCCCACGGCCGAGAGCATCGGCAGGTCGTTCGACGAGTCGCTGTAGGCGGCACAGCGGGCCAGGTCGAGCCCTTCGACGGCGGCCAGCTGGGCGACCGCCTCCGCCTTCGCCGGGCCGTGCATCAGGTCGCCGACCAGGCGGCCGGTGTACGCGCCGTCGACCACCTCGGCCACCGTGCCGATCGCACCGGTCAGGCCGAGCCGGGCGGCGATCACCCGGCCGATCTCCACGGGGGCGGCGCTGACCAGCCAGACCCGCTCACCCGCGTCGAGGTGCCGCTGGGCCAGCCGGTGCGTGCCGGCCCAGATGCGCGGCGCCATCAGCTCGTCGAAGATCTCCTCGGTGAGGCGCTCGACGTCGTCGACCCGCCAGCCCTGCACGAAGGCGAGAGCCGCCTCCTTGGCCTGGGTCATGTCGCCGGGGTGCTCGGTGGCGAGCAGCCGGAACCGGGCCTGCTGCCAGGCGAACCGGGCCAGGTCGCCGGCGGTGAAGTAGTTGCGGGCGGCCAGCCCGCGGGCGAACCAGTAGATCGAGGCGCCCCGCATCATCGTGTTGTCGACGTCGAAGAAGGCGGCGGCCGTCGGATCGGGGGTGACCGTGGTCGCGGGCGCCGCCGGGGTCTCCGACCAGCCGGCGGTGTGCCCGTGGGCGTCGGTGCTGACCGTCACCTTGCCGGTCCCGGTCACGGCGACCTCCCTGCCTCGACGACCACGTACGCGCTCCGCGTCGAGCGTATCCGGCACGTCGTGACGGTCGGGTGTCCGTCGGGAG
The DNA here is from genome assembly GCF_900089585.1 of Micromonospora sediminicola. Classification (NCBI taxonomy): domain Bacteria; kingdom Bacillati; phylum Actinomycetota; class Actinomycetes; order Micromonosporales; family Micromonosporaceae; genus Micromonospora; species Micromonospora sediminicola. Next base: position 1,033,295 of record NZ_FLRH01000003.1, read on the forward strand.
AAGTGTGGCGTGGTCGGCGTCCGCGCTCAGCGGTCGCCGGGGCAGGCGGCCGGGGCCGGTCCGAGCGCGTCGCTGGCGGCCGGCGCGGGCAGCCCGCAGGCGATGGCCTCGCGCAGCGCGTCGGCGCGCTTGCCGGCCGCGTCGAGCAGGGCGAGCGAACGGCGGGTGCGGTCCCGGTCGGCGTGGTCGGGTCGGTCCAGCAGGCCGCTGACCACCCGGCGCTGGCCGGCGAGGAAGGTGTCCACCGCGTCCAGCGCGGTCGGGTCGGACCGCTGCGCGGCGACCGTGGTGAGCAGGCGTACGCCCTGGCGGGTGTCGGTGTCCATGTCGTCCAGGACGGCGCTGAAGCCGAGCCGGTCGTCGCGCACCGAGGCGGCCTCGTCGAGCCGGGTCCGGGCGAAGTCGAGGAAGAGCTGCCCCCGGCTGATGTCCGAGCTGGCCAGCGCGAGCTGGGCGCGCTCGGTGGAGCGCTTCATGCCGTACAGGGCGTCGCCGGGCAGCGCGTTCTCGCTGGCCGCGGAGATGCCGGAGAGGGCGACCGCGCCGGCGGCCACGCCGACCAGGATCGCGCCCCGGGCCCGGGCCCGGCGGCCGGTGATCGCCGGCAGCAGCGCGCCGCGCAGGCCGCCGGCCGCGCCCGCTCGGGCCGGAGCCGTCACGCCCTCGCGCTCGGCGGTGGCCACCAGCATCGCGCGCAGGCCGGTGCGGAACTCGGGATCCACCTCCACGGTGGGCCGTTCGGCGGTGACCCGCCGGCTCACCTCGACGAGCGCGGTGAGTTCACCGTCGGCCCGGGACCGGACGTGGTGCCGGCGTCCGCCGTTGGCCTCGTCGAGAAGTTGCGCGAAGCGCTCGGCTCGCCGACGGGAGAAGAGGTCGCTGTCCACCGCGGGCACCCCCTCTCGCTGGTCACGGCCGGACGGCCGTCGTCGTCACCAGCGACCGGTGGCAGCGTGCGGCCGAGGGCCGACCGGACGGCCGACCTGACCCGCCGGACCGGGTGGCCCGGGGGACGCCGGGACAACCACTGGTCGCACCCGGAGAAACGGTTCGCGCCGGTCGCCGGTTACGGCCCGATCAGGGGCGAAATCACCGGGTGTGATCGCTGCCGGGGGACCGGTCGGGCACGCGACACCGCCCGGCGCCTGCGCCGGTGGGGTGGACGGGCTCGGAGCGGGTCAGGCCTGGAAACCGTCGGGCAGCAGCCGGGCCAGCGCCCGGACCGCCCGGTACTGCAGGGCCTTGATGGCCCCCTCGTTCTTGCCCATGGCGCGGGCCGTCTCGGCCACCGAGAAGCCCTGGAGGAACCGCAGCACGATGCACTCCTGCTGCTCCGGGTTGAGCTGCTTGACGGCGGTGAGCAGGGCGACGTTGGTGATGTGCTCGACCACCGCCGCCTCCGGGCTGCCCTCCGGCCCGCGGTCCTCCCGGTCGGCGTCGAGGACGTCACCGGTGGTCACCTCCAGCCGGTAGCGCCCGGACTTGAAGTGGTCGGCGACCAGGTTGCGGGCGATGGTGACCAGCCAGGCGCCCAGGTCGCGGCCCTGCCAGGTGAAGCTGCCGATCCGCTTGAGCGCCCGCAGGAACGTGTCGGAGGTGAGGTCCTCGGCGAGCTGGCGGTTGCCGACCCGGAAGTAGACGAACCGGAAGACGGTGTCGACGTACCGGTCGTAGATCAGGCCGAACGCCTCGGACTCGCCGGCCTGGGCCCGTTCGACGAGCGTCCAGACCTCGGTGGCCGGGTCGGACGGGTCGGGGCGGCTCGGGAAGCCGGTGGCCGTCGTGGCGGCCGGGACCGCGGGCAGCACCGCGGTGTCACCGGCGGCCACCGCGGGCAGCACGGCGGTCTCGGCGGCGGACGGTTCGCCGGTGGTGGCCGCCTCGCCGCGCCGGGCCTGGGCCGGCGGCATGGCGGGTCGGGCCGGCGCGTTCAGCCGGCCGGCGGCCGGCTTGGCGTTGCCGCCGGGCAGCGCGGGTCTCGGCGGCGCCTCGTTGGCGTGGTGGGCGCGGCTGCGGACCCGCCGCGCCTCGCTCCGCACCGCGAGCAGGCCGTCGGCGCCGCGCGTGGCGGGCTCGGCGCGCTCGTTGAGCGGGTTCCGCTGGGTGGGGCCGGTCACCCCGGCGGGCCGGTCCGCGTAACCGAAGGTGGTCACCGCGCCTCCCCGGTCCGGGTGGACAGTGACCGCGCGGGACGCCACGGGGGCGCCGCGGGACCGGGTACGCCCCGGTCGGGCGCGGTCGGTCCGGGACGTGCCGGCGGGCGGCAGATCCCCTTGAGGTGCTGGTCCAATGCGCTCACGGGCACGGGGGCCTCCTCGGGCTGAGGGGTGTCGACTCACGGCAAATGGGGTGAGCCGACCCGAGTGATGATAGGGCCAACGTCACCCACGCGTGGCAAGTCCGTTACACAGAGCGGAAGTATTTCCCGCCGGGTCGTACTCCTGGCGGACCGGTTGTCCGTCGTGTGTGGTTGACTTTCGCGCCGGGAGCTGGTCCGGAGTGGAAAGTCCTGGTCGGAGCCGATTTTCTTTTCACTCGGCGTGTCGCGGGAGCGGCTCGGACGGGTCGCTTCCGGCTGCCCGCGCCGCACCGGTGGAGATCCTCATCCCGCACATGGGATTCCCGCCAGGCCGCATGTGCGGTCCCGTGCAACGGACCCGGGCGAGCGTCCGGGCATGGCCCGGCGGTCCCGGCTGTGCCAGACTCAGCCACCGTGCAGGACGCCGCCGACAGCTCCGCGCCGAACCTCGCCGACCGGCTCCGCCGGGCCGCCACCGACCGGGGTGACCGGGTCGCGCTGCACTGGCGCGACCGGACGGTGACCTGGTCCGAGCTGGACCGCGCGGTCACCGCCACCGCCCACGCGCTGCGCGCCGGCACGGCCCCACCCACCGGGGAGTCGCACCCGCCCCGGGTCGCGGTCGCGTTCGGCAACACGCCCGACTTCGTGGTCACCTACCTGGCCGTGCTCCGCGCCGGCCTGGTCGCCGTGCCGGTCAACCCCACGCTGACCGCGCGCGAGCTACGGCACGTGCTCGTCGACTCCGGCGCCGCCGTGCTGGTCGGCGCCGCCGAGGTGACCGCCCGGGTGGACGCCGCCGAGCTGCCCGCGCTGCGCGCGGTGCACACCGCCCCGCCGGTCGGCGACCACGACGCCGCCACGCCGTTCCCGCGCCGCGGCGGCGACGACCTCGCCGTCCTGCTCTACACCTCGGGCACCGAGGGGCGACCCAAGGGCGCGATGCTGTCGCACCGGGCGCTGGCCGCCAACCACGCCCAGGTCGACCGGATCGAGCCGCCCGTGGTGGGGCCCGACGACACCGTGCTGCTCGCCCTGCCGCTGTTCCACGCGTACGGGCTGAACTCCGGCCTCGGGGCCGTGGTGCACCACGGCGCGACCGGGGTGCTGGTCGACGAACCCGGCCCGGACGGCGCGCGGGACGAGATCGCCCGGCACCGGGTCAGCGTGCTGGTCGGCGTACCGTCGATGTTCCTGACCTGGGCCGACGCGCCGGGTGACGCGGCCGAGGCGCTGGCCTCGGTGCGCGTCGCGGTGTGCGGCGCGGCGCCGCTGCCGCCGGCGGTCGGCGCGCGCTTCACCGAGCTGACCGGGCACCCGGTGCACGTCGGCTACGGCCTCACCGAGACCGCCCCGGTGCTCACCTCGACGCTGGTCGGCGGCGAGCCGAAGCCCGGCTCGATCGGCCGGCCGCTGCCCGGCGTCGAGCTGCGCCTGGTCGGCTCCGACGGCACCGAGCTGTGGCGCGACGGGGTGCCCGCGGCCGAGGCCGACGACGACGGGATGGACCTCACCGACGACCCGACCGGCACCGACCCCGGGCAGATCGTGGTGCGCGGCGCGAACCTGTTCGCCGGCTACTGGCCGGACGGGCGGGGCGGACCGGACCCGGACGGCTGGTGGGCCACCGGCGACGTGGCCTACGCCGACGGCGACGGCGACCTGTTCCTGGTCGACCGGCTCGGCGAGCTGATCCTGGTCAACGGCTTCAACGTCTACCCGCACGAGGTCGAGCTGGTGCTCCAGGCGCACCCCGGGGTGGCCGAGTCGGCCGTCCTGGGGGTGCCGCACCCACGGACCGGCGAGACTGTCCGGGCGTACGTGGTGCGGGCGGCCGGCCCGGCCGTCCCGGCCGAGGAGCTGCTCGCCCACTGCGCGCGTAACCTGGCCCGGTTCAAGTGCCCGACCGCCGTCGAGTTCGTCGACAGCCTGCCGTACTCGGCGATCGGGAAGGTGCGCAAGACCGAGCTGCGCCCGGCGCCCACGGTGCCGGCACCGGCGCGACCGCCCGAGACCCGCACGGAGGTACCCGATGTCCAGTGACGCGAGGCTCATCCTGATCACCCGGCCGGGCTGCCACCTCTGTGACGACGCGAAGGCGGCGCTGGATCGGGTGGTGGCCGTCACCGGCGACCGGTGGGTGGAGAAGGACGTGACCGGCGACGTCGAGCTGGAACGCGACTACGGCGACCGGCTCCCGGTGGTGCTGCTCGACGGCAAGGAGCACGGCTACTGGCGGGTCGAGGAGGACCGGCTCCTGCGGGACCTGACCACCCCGCAGCTCTGATCTATCGTGCTCGGGTGACGGGAACACGACGCCACCTGGTGTGGGACTGGAACGGCACGCTCCTCGACGACCTCGACCTGGTGGTGCGCGCCACCAACGTGGCGTTCGCCAGCGCCGGGGGTCCGGCGGTCAGCGCGCGGGAGCACCGGGTCCGGTTCCGCCGGCCGATCGTCGACTACTACGCCGAGATGCTCGGCCGGGCGGTGGACGCCGAGGCGTTCGGCGCGCTCGACCGGATCTTCCACGACGCGTACCGGGCGGGGCTGACCAGCTGCGCGCTGGCCGCCGACGCCACCGCCGCGATCGCCGCCTGGCCGGGCAGCCAGTCGCTGCTGTCCATGTGGTTCCACGACGAGCTGGTGCCGACCGTGCACACGTACGGGCTGACCCCGCACTTCGACCGGGTGGACGGGCTGCGCGCGGCGGTCGGCGGCGGCCCGAAGGCGGAGTGGCTGGAGAAGCACCTGGCCGAGCTGGGGCTGGCCGGTCACGAGGTGGTGCTGATCGGCGACTCGCTGGACGACGCCGACGCGGCCGTCTCGGTCGGCGGCGCCGCGGTCCTCTACACCGGTGGCCTCTCCGACCCGGCGGTGCTGCGGGCCAGCGGCCACCCCACCGCCGACACCCTCACCGAGGCGGTCAACCGGGCCCGCACCCTCCCCTGAGCAGGGAGGTCAGGCCCGCAGGTGGGTCAGGACGGCCAGCACGCGGCGGTGGTGGGTCGTCGCGTCGGGCGGCAGGTCGAGCTTGGTGAAGATGTTGCGTACGTGCTTCTCGACCGCGCCGTCGCTGACCACCAGGACGCGGGCGATCGCGGTGTTCGAGCGCCCCTCGGCCATCAGCGCCAGCACCTCCCGCTCGCGCGGGGTCAGCGCGGCCAGCGGGTCGTCGCGCCGCCGCCGCACCAGGAGCTGGCTGATCACCTCCGGGTCGAGCACCGTGCCGCCGGTCGCCACCCGGGCCAGCGCGTCCAGGAACTCGTCGATCGCGGCCACCCGGTCCTTGAGCAGGTAGCCGATCCCGCCGCCGGCGCCGCCCGCGGTGTCCAGCAGGTCGTCGGCGTACGACACCTCGACGTACTGGGAGAGCACCAGGATCGGCGTGCCCGGCACCCGGCGGCGGGCCTCCACGGCCGCGCGCAGCCCCTCGTCGGTGTGCGACGGCGGCATCCGCACGTCCACCACCGAGATGTCCGGACGGTGCGTGACCACCGCCTCGACCAGGGCGTCCCCGTCGCCGACGGCGGCCACCACCTCGTGTCCGCACTCGGTCAGCAGCCGGATGAGCCCCTCCCGGAGCAGTACGGCGTCGTCCGCGATCACCACCCGCATGGGTCCGGTGTCTATCACGTCCGGGTCCCACGGCGTGGCCTCCGGCCGCTCGGCAGCGCCGTCCACCGGCCCGGCGGACGTCACCGCGGCAGCTCCGCGTGGACCCGCGTCGGCCCGCCGTTCGGGCTGGCCACCTCCAGCGTGCCGCCGGCCGCCCGGACCCGGTCGGCGATGCCGCTGAGCCCGTGGCCCTTGGCCAGGTGGGCGCCGCCGATCCCGTCGTCGGTGACGGTGATCTCCAGCCGGCCCACCTTCCGGGCCACCTCCACCCGGCACGCGTCGGCCCGGCTGTGCTTGGCGACGTTGGTCAACGCCTCGGCCACCACGAAGTAGGCGGCGCTCTCCAGCCCGGGGTCCAGCCGGCCGGCGGCGGTGCCCAGGTCGTCGTCGACCAGCAGTTCGGTCGGCACCAGCGCCCGGGCGGCGAGCGCGGCGAGCGCGCTGGGCAGCCCCCGGTCGACCAGGATCGGCGGCGCGATGCCCCGGGAGAGGGCGCGCAGCTCGTCGAGCGTCTCCCGGGTCTGGGCGACCGCCTCGTCCAGGGTGCGGCGGGCCGCCTCGGGGTCGGCGGCCAGTTGGTGGCGGGCCCGGCCCAGGTCCATGGCGAGCCGGACCAGGCGCTGCTGCGGCCCGTCGTGGATGTCGCGCTCCAGCCGGCGCAGCGCGGACGCCTCGGCCGAGGCGGCGGCCCGCTTCTGCTCCTCCAGCGTGACGATCCGCTGGCGCATCTCGGCCACGCCGGCGAGCAGCGAGTACGCCAGGCCGCCCTGGATCCGGGCGCAGGCCCGGGCCACGAGCGGAAGGGTGAACAGCGCGAACAGGCCGATCGCGGTGTTCAGGGCGATCCGCGCGTCGGCGCCGTCCCCCATTCCGAGGAGCTGGCTGAGGTCCTGGTCGCCGGGCCCGCGCGGGATGGCCCAGTCGTACGCGCCGTAGAGCGAGCCGGTCAGCGCCAGCGCCCACCACACCACCAGCACCACGAACGTGGGCAGGGTCACCACCAGCCGCAGGAACGCGTGCAGCAGGTCGAGCCAGGACTGCGGGTCCCGCATCGGGGTGAACACCCGACGCCAGAACCGGGCGCCGCGCGGGGGCGTCACGTAGGCCGGCCGGACCCGGGGCCGGCCGAGCACGCCGGGGAGCCGGAGCCGTTCCAGGTCGGCCAGCCCGCGCGCCGCGTAGAGCACGCCGGCGAGGACGGGCAGGCCCAGCGTGGTGACCAGCAGGCCGGCGCTGAGTGAGATCCCCGCCACGGCGAGCACGAAGCCGACCAGCGCCAGCGGGAGGCTGAAGAGCACGTAGCCGGAGTCGCGCGCGAGCCGGTGGAACAGGCCCCGGACGGGCGACGAGGGGGCGGGCGCGGTGGCCAACGGTGCGGCGGTCATGGTCCGAGGCTATGGGCGCGGAGCCGGCCGACCCATCCCGTGCGCCGCCCTTTCCGGGGTGGGGTTCTCCCTACCCGGACGTGAGCCGCGCCTCGCCACGCCGGTCACGGAGCGCTACCGGGCGCGTGCGATTGGTCAGAGAAGTCTGTATTGAGCAATAATCGCCACGCGCCGCCCATGCAGCGCGATTGATCGATCTTGTAGGAATGGAGGAGCAGGTGAAGGCGCGTCGCGAGTCAGCAAGATCGCGATTTGTGCACCTCTTCACAAGCGCCTACTCTGTAGTTCCGACGCGCCCTGCTAGCACAGCCGGCAATCTCGGTCGCCAGCGGGAGTCCCGAAACGACCGGCCCCCGTCGCTGGTCGAGGATCGCACCGCACGGAGTCTCATGAGCCAGCACCGTCAACCAGGCGCGCCCGGTCGCACCGGTGCCGTACCGGCGCTTCCGGACCTGCCCGAGGCGACCGTGTCCCGGCTCCCGGAATACCTGCGCGCGCTGCACGCGCTCGCCGACGCCGGCCACGAGACGGTGTCCAGCGAGGGCCTGGCCAGCGCCGCCGGCGTCAACTCCGCCAAGCTCCGCAAGGACCTGTCCCACCTCGGCTCCTACGGCACCCGCGGCGTCGGCTACGACGTGGCGCTGCTGATCGACCAGATCGAGTCCGTCCTCGGGCTCACCCAGTGCCGCGCGGTGGCGCTGGTCGGCGTGGGTAATCTCGGTCACGCCCTGGCCGGCTACGACGGCTTCGCCAACCGCGGCTTCCGCATCGCCGCGCTCCTCGACGCCGACGCCTCCCGGGTCGGCGAGCAGATCAACGGCCTGGTCGTCCGGCACGTCGACGAGCTGTCCCGGGTCGTGGCCGAGGAGTCGATCTCGATCGGCGTCATCGCCACTCCGGCGCCGGCCGCCCAGGCCGTCGCCGACGAGCTGGTCGCCGTCGGCGTGACGAGCATCCTCAACTTCGCGCCGTGCGTACTCTCGGTCCCGGACGGGGTCGACGTGCGCAAGGTCGACCTCGCGATCGAGCTGCAGATCCTGTCCTTCCACGAGCACCGCAAGGCGTCGCTGACCGCGCTGCCCGCCACCGGCGGGCCCGGCCTGGCCGCCCTGCCGGGCGGGCTCGCGGCCACCGACACCCAGGAGGCGATCGGCACGTGAAACTGCTCGTCGTCGGCGCGTCCTACCGCACCGCCCCGGTCGCCACCCTGGAACAGCTGGCCGTCCCGCCCGCGGACCTCACCCGCACGCTGGACCGGCTGGTCGCCCAGCCGTACGTGGCCGAGGCCGCCCTGGTCTCCACCTGCAACCGGGTCGAGGTCTACGCCGCCGTCTCCGGCTTCCACGGCGGCCTCGGCGACATCTGCGCGGTCCTGGCCGAGCAGGCCGGTTGCCCGCCGGCGGCGCTCGCCCCCCACCTCTACGTGCACTACGACGCCGCCGCCGTGGACCACGTGTTCCGGGTCGCCGCCGGGCTGGACTCGATGGTGGTCGGCGAGGCGCAGATCCTCGGCCAGCTCCGTGACGCCTACCACTCGGCCACCGGCGCGGACACCGCCGGCCGCCTGCTGCACGAGCTGATGCAGCAGGCGCTGCGGGTCGGCAAGCGCGCGCACGCCGAGACCAACATCGACCGGGCCGGGCAGAGCGTGGTCACCGCCGCCCTCGACCTCGCCGCCGACCTGCTCGACGGCGACCTGACCGGGCGACCCGCCATGGTGGTCGGCGCCGGGGCGATGGGCTCGCTGGGCGTGGCCACCCTCTCCCGGCAGGGCGCCGGCCCGCTCACCGTCACCAACCGCGGCGCCGCCCGCGCGGTCCGGCTCGCCGAGTCGTACGGCGCGACCGCCGTGCCGATGGCCGAGCTGGTCGAGGCGCTCGCCACGGTGGACGTCGTGGTCGCCGCCACCGCCGCCACCGAGCCGGTGCTCACCCGGGACGTGGTGACCCGGGCGCTGTCCCGCCGGGACGCCGACCGGGGCCCGCTGGTCCTGCTCGACCTGGCCGTCCCGCGTGACGTCGAGGCCGGCGTCGCCGAGCTGCCCGGCGTCGAGGTGATCGACATCGACCGGATGGCGGCGATCCTCGCCGACGGGCCGGCCGCCGCCGACGCCGCCGAGGTGACCCGGATCGTCACCGGCGAGGTCGAGGCGTTCCTGAGCTGGCTGCGCGGCGCCGACGTGGCCCCGACCGTGGCCGCCCTGCGCGGCCGGGCCGACGACGTGGTCACCACCGAGCTGCGCCGGCTCGGCCAGCGCCGCCCCGACCTCAGCGACGACCAGCGCGCCGAGGTGGCCCGCACCGTGCACCGGGTCGTGCAGCGGCTGCTGCACCAGCCGACCGTACGGGTCCGCCAGCTCGCCGCCGAGCCCGGCGGCAACCAGTACGCGGCCCTGCTGCGCGAGCTGTTCGACCTGGAAGTTCCGCAGACGTCCCCGGTCGACACCGTCCCCGACGTGGTCGCCACCGACCTCGACGGCCGCTCGTCGTTCGACGCGGCCGACGTTCCGCCCACCGGAGGTGCGCGATGACCGCCCCCCTGCGCCTCGGCACCCGGGGCAGCACCCTGGCGATGGCCCAGTCCGGCCACGTGGCCGAGGCCCTCACCGCGGCCACCGGCCGCCCGGTCGAGCTGGTCGAGGTGGTGACCGCCGGCGACCGCTCCTCCGCCCCGGTGCACCGGCTCGGTGTCGGCGTCTTCGTCTCCGCGCTGCGCGACGCGCTGACCGCCCGGGAGATCGACTTCGCGGTCCACTCGTACAAGGACCTGCCCACCGCGGCGGCGCCCGGCCTGCACATCGCTGCGGTGCCGCCGCGGCAGGACCCGCGCGACGCGCTCGTCGCCACGGACGGCCGTACGCTCGCCGAGCTGCCGCCCGGCGCGCGGATCGGCACCGGCGCGCTGCGCCGGATCGCCCAGTTGCACGCGCTGGGCATGCAGTTCGAGGTCACCCCGATCCGGGGCAACATCGACACCCGGCTCGGCCGGGTGCTCGGCCCGGACGCCGACCTCGACGCCGTCGTGCTGGCCCGGGCCGGGCTCACCCGGATCGGGCGCGCCGACGTCATCACCGAGACGCTCGACCCGATGCTGATGCTGCCCGCGCCCGCCCAGGGCGCGCTGGCGGTGGAGTGCCGGGCCGACGACCAGGACCTGGTCGAGCTGCTCGCGCTGCTCGACCACGCGCCGTCCCGCGCCGCGATCACCGCGGAGCGGGCGCTGCTGGCCACCCTGGAGGCCGGGTGCAGCGCACCGGTGGCCGCCTACGGCGAACTCGCCGAGGGTGAGACCGGTGAGGAGATCTACCTGCGCGGTGCGGTGATCAGCCCGGACGGTACCCGTGACCTCCGACTGTCCCGCACCGGAACGCCCGCCGACGCGGCGGAGATCGGCAAGGCACTCGCCGCCGAACTCCTCGAACTCGGCGCCGACTCGATCCTCGGCCAAGAAGGACACACCGGCCCGGGGACCCAGCAACTTGGGAGCACAGAATGACCCGCACCCGTAAGCCCGTAGGCCGGATCGCTTTCGTCGGGGCCGGCCCCGGCGACCCGGGCCTGCTGACCCGCCGGGCGCTCGACGCCCTGGTCGAGGCCGACCACGTGGTGTACGACCGGGGAGTCCCCGAGTCGCTGCTGACCCACGTCCGCGCCCAGGCCAGGTCCGACGCCGAGTTCAGCCCCGCCGAGGGCGTGCCCGGGGACGTGGCGAAGGTGCTGATCTCCGCGGCCCGGTCCGGGCAGAACGCCGTGCACCTGGTGGCCGGTGACCCGTTCGGCCACGACTCGGTGGTCAAGGAGGTGCAGGCGGTGGCGCGCACCGCCGCGCACTTCGAGGTGGTGCCGGGCGTCGGCCAGGCCGAGGGCGTCGCCACCTACGCGGGCGTCCCGCTGCCGGGCGTACGCACCGCCGCCGACGTCGAGGACGTCACCACGCTGGACTTCGACGCGCTCGCCGCGGCCGTGGGCCGGGGCTCGCTGGCGCTCGCCGTGGACGCCGGTGACCTCGCCGCCGTCCGGGACGGGCTGCTGGCGGCCGGCATCGACGGCACCACCCCGGTCGGCGTGACCGGGGACGGCACCGGCGAGACGCAGTACACCACCACGTCGAGCGTCGACTCCTTCGTCGCGGCGGCGCTCGGCTTCACCGGCCGGGTGGTGCTCACCGTCGGCGCGGGCGTCACCGACCGCGACAAGCTGAGCTGGTGGGAGAACCGGCCGCTGTACGGCTGGAAGGTGCTGGTGCCCCGCACCAAGGAGCAGGCCGGCGCGATGAGCGCGCGGCTGCGCGCGTACGGGGCGATCCCGTGCGAGGTGCCGACCATCGCGGTCGAGCCGCCGCGCACCCCGGCCCAGATGGAGCGGGCGGTCAAGGGCCTGGTCGACGGCCGCTACGCCTGGGTGATCTTCACCTCGGTGAACGCGGTGCGGGCGGTCTGGGAGAAGTTCGGCGAGCACGGCCTGGACGCCCGGCACTTCGGCGGCGTCAAGATCGCCTGCATCGGTGAGGCGACCGCCGACGCGGTCCGCGCGTTCGGCATCCAGCCGGAGCTGGTCCCCGCCGGGGAGCAGTCCTCCGAGGGCCTGCTGGCCGAGTTCTCGCCGCACGACGAGATCCTCGACCCGGTCGGCCGGGTGCTGCTCCCGCGCGCCGACATCGCCACCGAGACCCTCGCGGCCGGCCTCACCGAGCGCGGCTGGGAGGTCGACGACGTGACCGCGTACCGGACCGTGCGGGCGGCGCCGCCGCCGGCCGAGATCCGCGACGCGATCAAGTCGGGCGGGTTCGACGCGGTGCTCTTCACCTCGTCCTCCACGGTGCGGAACCTGGTCGGCATCGCCGGGAAGCCGCACGCGCGTACCGTTGTTGCCGTGATCGGGCCCAAGACGGCGGAGACCGCGACGGAGTTCGGCCTGCGGGTCGACGTCCAGCCGCCGCACGCCTCGGTCCCCGACCTGGTGGAGGCGCTCGCCGCCTACGCCGTCGAGCTGCGCGAGAAGCTCGCCGCCATGCCGGCGAAGCAGCGCCGCGGCTCGAAGGTGCAGGGCCCGACCGCCCTGAGGTTCCGCTGACAGGAGGCATCCCCATGCCGTACCCCGAGATCCGGCCCCGCCGGCTGCGTCGCAACGCGGCCGTGCGGCGGCTGGTCTCCGAGACCCGCGTCGACCCGGCCGAACTGGTCGTGCCGATGTTCGTCAAGGAGGGGCTGACCGAGCCGAGGGCCGTCGCGTCGCTCCCGGGGGTGCTCCAGCACTCCCGGGACTCGCTGCGCAAGGCGGCCGTCGAGGCGGTCCAGGCCGGGGTCGGCGGGATCATGCTGTTCGGGGTGCCGTCGACGCGGGACGAGACCGGCTCCGGCGGCCTCGACCCGGACGGCATCCTCAACGTGGCCATCCGGGACGTGATCTCCGAGGTCGGCGACGCCACAGTGGTGATGAGCGACCTGTGCCTGGACGAGTTCACCTCGCACGGGCACTGCGGCCTGCTCACCCCCGACGGCGGCGTGGACAACGACGCCACGCTCGCCGCGTACGCGGAGATGGCGGTCGCCCAGGCCGACGCCGGGGTCCACGTGGTCGGGCCGTCCGGGATGATGGACGGCCAGGTCGGCGTGGTCCGCAGGGCCCTGGACGCCGCCGGGCACCAGGACGTCGCGGTGCTCGCGTACGCGGTCAAGTACGCCTCCGCCTTCTTCGGCCCGTTCCGGGACGCGGTGGAGTCGGCGCTGGAGGGCGACCGGCGTGGCTACCAGCAGGACCCGGCGAACCTGCGGGAGTCGCTGCGTGAGGTCGCGCTGGACGTCGCCGAGGGTGCCGACATGGTGATGGTCAAGCCGGCCCTGCCCTACCTCGACGTGGTGTCGGCGGTCCGGGCCGCGGTGGACGTCCCGGTCGCCGCCTACCAGGTCTCCGGCGAGTACGCGATGGTCGAGGCCGCCGCCGCGAACGGCTGGATCGACCGGGAGCGGGTCATGCTGGAGACGCTCACCTCGATCCGCCGGGCCGGCGCGCAGATCATCCTCACCTACTGGGCGGTCGAGGCGGCCCAGCTGCTCCGCGAGCGCTACTGACCGTACGGCCGGCGTGTCCGACGAACCAGTGCCGGCGAGGCGGAGCGGCGGATCGCCGAGCTGCACGTCGCGCTCGACGGCATCCGCTCCGGTTGCCGCCTCTGCGACCTGTGACCCACCCGTCGGCTGATCGCTCCGCCCGCCGGCCCCGCTCGGCCGGACCGGACCTCTTCTCGACGCCTTTCGAGCTGATATCAGAAACGACTCAGTGCACGCGCTACCTGACCGGGGCCGGCTACCGCCGCCGGGTCGGCCACCAGACAGGGCGCTACCTCGGCGAAGTGGCGATGTCCGGGCGGGCCGGACGGTGCCATCTCGGCGAAGTGGCGTCGATCATGGGGACGGAGGTGGCTCGGCCAGGCCGGAGGTGGCCGTGCGATATCACGAACGACTCAGCTCGAAAGGCGTGCCTCGGGGATCAACCAACTCCTGCGCGGCGGGGATTGGCCGACTCGGCCGGTGGGTGGCATTCCTGCCTGCCTCCGGCGGCACCTCCTGGCAACTTCGCTCACCGGCCGAGGACGCGCCGGTAATGATCCGGACGACTCCGTGGGTGGCCGACTCCGCCGGAACCGCGGCGGCCCGCCGATCCGGCCATGAGCCGGACGACGGGCCGCCGTGAGGGGTGGCGCTCAGTCGTCGTTCAGGATCGTCCCGACGCCGGACGGGTCGGCCAGCCGGAGCCCCGGCACGCCGGCCACGTAGAGCGTGAGCCGCTCGTCCGCCTCGCGCTTGCGGTCACCGCGCACGGTGACTGGGAAGTCCAGCGACGTCCGACCCGCGGGCAGCACCCGGCAACCCACGTACGGGTCGTAGTCCGTCCCGGCCTGCGCGGTCGTGCCGTAGGTGGCGGCACAGAGCAGGGCGGGCTCGGAGAGCGGGCGGGACACGGTGACGGTGAACGTCATCGTGCGGGTGCCCTTGTCGCCCTCGGTGACGGAGGCGTCGGCCACCCGCAGCGCGGCGCGGGAGCGGAACCGGGCCACCGTCGGGTCGTGGTCGCTGGCACCCCGGTCACCCAGCTGCCCGGCGTCGGTGGGGTAGTCGGCGTTGATGTGCGCCGTCCGCACCTGCACCAGGTCGTCGTGCATCGGGTCGTTGACGAACATGTTGTCCAGCGTCTGGGCCTGCCCGCTGAAGGTGTACGAGTAGGCCGCCGCCGGCGCGTCCGCCACCAGATCGTCCCAAAGGTTGTGCAGGCCGGCCTGGTAGAGCGGGGCGAGCTGGTCCGACGGGGTGGGGTTCTGCCCGGTCGCGATCGGGTCGTCGGGGCGGGGGAAGACGTTCAGGTCGCCGCCGTAGACCACCCGGGCGGACGGGTCGGACGCCTCGACCGCCCGCACCATCGCCGCGCCGTACGCGGCCTGCTCCCGGCGCTGCCCGACCCGGCTGTCCGGGCCGGACGAGAAGTGGTTGGCCACCGCCCAGAGCGTGAAGTTCTCGGTCGAGCCGGGCGCCGCCCGGACGGTGAAGCGGGCCAGCTGCGCCGCGCGGGTGTAGACGTTGCTGCCGTCCACCCCGGTGGACCGGTCCACATCCTCGGGGAGCACCGCGTTGAACGCCTTCGGGTTCTGCACGTCCGCGTTCGACGGCAGCGCGGCCGAGCGGTACGTGACCGTCGGGGCGGAGCCCAGCAGCGGGTCGGCGGCGGTGGCCTGGGCCAACGTCAGCCGGTCGGTGCGGTAGAGGAACGCCGAGGCGATGCCCCGGGCGTCCGCGCCGGTGCGGTCGTACGCGGCGGCGTAGGCGGGACCGCCGTTCGCCGCCACGGCCAACGCCAACTCCTGCACCGTGTCCGGCGCGCCGTCGGCGTTGTTGGTGTCCCCGCAGGTGAGGTTGCCGTCGACCACCGAGCAGATGTCCTGGTCCTCGGCCTCCTGCACGAGGATCAGGTCCGGGCTGTGCAGCGAGTTGACGATCTGCCGCGCCTGCACGCCCAGCTTGGCGGTGTAGGCCTCCGGGCTGGCCGGCACGTAGTCGAACGGCGGGCTGACGCCGGGGCAGCCGCTGTTGCCGGCGAAGTCGCAGCCGTCGAACGGGTCGTCCCGGTAGTCGTACAGGTTCTCCACGTTGTAGGTGGCGACCGCGACCTCGCTGGTCCGGTCCGCCGGGCGTGGCGGGTTGTTCTCCGCCGGGTCCGCGCCGCCGGTCAGGGTGAGCTGCTCGGGCTGCACGCTGTACTTGCTGAACGCGTACGAGACGGAGCCGTAGGCGTCCTCGGTGAGCGTGTCGAACGTGCGCGCCTCGGGCAGCAGCGCCCGGGAGTCACCGGCGGTCGCCTTCACGCCACCGGCCCCCAGCAGGATCCGCTGGTTGTTGCCGTTGTCGAAGAGCGTGCCCGGGATGTCGTCCAGCGGGTGCGCGTCCCGGAACACCCGGCGGGCGTACGGGTCGGACCGCTTCATCACCGGGTCCTCCCGGTCCAGCACGTAGATCTCGGAGTCGGCGGTGGAGGAGTAGATGTGCCGGGGCGCGGAGACACCGCTGCCGGCCCGGACCCGCATCCGCTCGCCCTCGTGCCGCTCCCAGAACAGGTCGGCGGCGTCCGCCTCGGCCGGCGGGACCGCGTCGGCCACCCGGACCGCGGTGTCCACGTCGAGCCCGGAGTCGAGCTTGCGCACCAGCGAGGCACCGGAGAGCTGGGTCTGGTTGAAGTATTCCGAGACCCGCCCGCGCAGCACGACCTCGTCCCCGACGGTGGGGGCGTAGCCGCCGATCAGCGTGGTGAACGAGCCCATGAAGACGAACAGACCGTCCGAGGTGAGCGGGTCGCCGTCCTCGCTGCCGAGCCGGCTCTGCAGGTAGAAGCCCCACTGGTCGGCCCCGGCCGAGGTGCGGGTCAGCGACTTGCCGGTGATCACGCCCCGGACGTCGTACAGCAGGGTGCTGGTGCCGTTGCCGCTGGCCGGCGCGAGCGGCGACCGGTCGGTGCGGCCGCTCTCGTCGTCGGCGGTGCGGCCCTGCACCTCGCCCACCGACAGCACGCTGGTGGCCTGCACGGTGAGCGTGCAGGTGGCGGTGCCGCCCTCGGCGTCCGTCGAGGTCACGGTGACCGCGTAGCTGCCGGCCGGCAGGCCCGTCGCGGTCAGCGTCGCGGTGGCGGTGCCGCCGGCCGCCGTCGCCGGGGTGAACGCGGTACGGCTGATCGAGCCGCTCGCGGGCGCCGGCGCGACCGAGGTGACCGCGAGGTCGGTGACCGTGTCGTCGGCGTCGGTCGCGGTCACCGCCCGGGTGGCCGTGGCGCCCGCCTCCAGCGTCAGCGCGCCGCCACAGGTCAGCGTCGGCGGCTGGTCGACCGGGCCGCCGCCGTCGACGCTGTGGCTGCCCAGCCCGTCGAACGTGTCGGTGGCGAACCCGGCCCACTGGGCGGCCGGGTCGAACGGGTCCGACGGGTCTGTGTCGCCGGCGGTCACCGAGGGCAGCCGGCGCAGCGTGTTGTCGGCCGTGCTGGTGAGCCCGCCGCCCCACTCGGTGCCCGGGTCGACGCCGACCTGGCCGAGGGAGTCGACGACGGTCTCGCCCCGGCGCAGCACGATCGCGTCGTCGCCGTTGAACAGCGAGCCGGCGTACGTCTGGTCGGCCTGGGCGAGGATCGCCGGCCCGGCCGACGCGGCGGCGAAGACGAACACGTCCCCGGCGGCGACGGTGCCGGTCAGCGCCACGTTGGTGGAGGTGGTCGCGCCGTTGAAGTGGAACTGGAGCTGGTAGCCGGCGGCGGCCAGGTCGACCGGGGCGCCGGTGCCGTTGTACAGCTCGACGGCCTTGTTGTTGGACGACCCCTCGACGTATTCGGAGATGAACAGGTCGGTGGGCGCGGCGCTGGCCGCGGGGGGCGCGACACCGATGGCCGTGACGGTGACGGCGGCGGTGGTCGCGAGCGCGGCGATTGTGCGGCGCGGGCGCATGGAGCCTCCACGATGGGTGGGCGGGGAACTAACGCACGTTAAGGGGCGTGGCCGTCCGACGTCCATCCCCCGGGCAGCCGTTTGGTGAACAGGTGTCAGCGGTGACTGTCCAGCCGGTGCACCAGCTCGGCGACGTCCACACCGTATTCACACCAGTCGCGGTCGGTGCGGTAGCCCAACTCGGCGTTGACCTTGAGCATCGACTCGTTGGCCTGCGCGTTCCAGGTCTGCACCTCGGCCACCTCGGGCTCGGCCGAGCGCAACTCCAGCAGCATCCGGGCCTTGATGGCCCGGTCGATGCCGTAGCCCCGGTGGTCCCGGACCACGATGGTGTCGTACTGGTCGGCGCGGGTGGGGTGCTGTGCCGGCACCACCACCTCGGTCAGGCCGGCCACCTCGCCGGTCTGCTCGTGCAACGCCAGCACGATGTACGGCTTCATGCCCCGCCGGTGCAGCGTGTCGAGGCTGTCCCGCAGCCGCTCGGGATCGTAGGAGCTGGGCCGCAGCTCGCCGTCGTCCACGTCGCGCACCTCGGCCTTCGCCCGCGCGTACGCCTCGATCAGCGTGTCCGGCGGGCCGCCCGGCCAGAACTCGACGTGGTAGCCCGCGCCGACCTCGGTGGCCATCTCCGCGAGCGCCGGCCAGTCCACCGTGCTCAGGTCGAGCACGCTGCGGGTCTCCACGTATTCCCGGGTGAAGCCCAGCGCCTCGTAGAACGCGACGGCCGGGGTGTCGCCCACCACCTCGACGCCGATCGACTGGAAGCCCTCGTCCCAGACCCGGCGGGCGGCCACCCGCACCAGCTCGCGGCCGAGCCCGGTGCGCCGGACCGCCGGGTGCACCAGCACCTCCAGCACACCGATCCCGCCGAGCAGGAGCACGTGGACGTGCCCGACGATGTCACCGGGGGTGCCGTCCGGGGCCGGGTCGTCCTGGGCGATCCAGGAGATCCGTCGTTCGCCGGGCATCACCTCGGACAGGTATTCCCGCATGGAGCTCTCCCGCCAGGGCGGATCCTGCGGCAGATCAGCCGCCAGGACCGCGTTCAGCGTGTCCAGCAGCGACGCGATCTCGGCGGACGACGCGGTCCGAGGGTCCCACTCGCGCACCATCACCCGTCTAGCTTGCCGTCAACCGCTGCCCGGGGGAAGGGTTGAGTCCGCGAATGTACGCGAGCCGTCACGTCACGTGCCGCTGCGCCGCCCGTACTCGTCGGCCTTGGTGAAGACGTCCTGGGCGTAGCGCCGCACATCGTTGTAGGACAGGATCGCGCCCCACCAGTCACCCGGGATGGTCATGTTCCGGCCGCCCTTGCACAGGTATTCGCCGGCGGCCAGCGCGGCATCGTCGATGTCGTGCGGGTTCTTCACGCCGTCGTTGTCGGCGTCCGCGCCGATCTCCTGCCAGGTGCCCGGGATGAACTGCATCGGGCCGATCGCCCGGTCGTAGACCCGGTCGCCGTCGAGCTGCCCCTGGTCGGTGTCGAGGATCCGGGACCGGCCGCCCTGCCCGTCGAGCGCGTCGCCCCGGATCTCCTTGGAGGTCAGGCCGCTGGGCAGCAGCGTGACCCCGCCGGTGGTGCCGTGCCGGGACTCCACATAGCCGATCGCGGCGAGCGTGGTCCAGCTCAACTGGCAGCTGCGGTGGGTCTGGGCGAGCACCAGCTCGGCGTAGCCGTAGGCCTGCAACGCCACCGCCGGGACGTCGGTGGTGCCGCTGACCCGCTGGGCCCAACCCGCCAGCGCGTCGGCCGGGCGGCCGGTCGGCAGCGCCGGGGCGGTGGTCACGCCACCGGGCAGCGGTGTGCCGGACGGCCCGAGGCCGCCCGGCGGGCCGGTCGGCCCGGGGAGCACGGGCGCGCCGGTCAGCCCCGGCGCCGGGGCGGTCTGCGGCACGCCGAAGACCGGTGCGGCCGAGGTGGCCTCCACGGCGACCGGCTCCGGCTTGCGGACGGCGGCCGGCACCAGCACCGCGCCGGCCGCGGTGGCGGCCCCGACCAGGGCGAGCAGGAACATGGCCGGCAGGGTGGTGCGCCCGCTCGGCCGGCGGGACCAGTCCCGGGTGGCCCGGGCGGCGCCCACGGCGAGCTGCCGGGGTCGCACCGGGCCCGCGTGGGCGAAGGGCATCCGCCGCCGCCGGCCACCGACGCCGGGCTGCCCGGCACCGGCCGACTCGCCCGCCGATGCCGGCTCGGCCGTGGACGACGCCGGCTCGCTCGTGGATGCCGGCTCGGCCGTGGACGACGCCGGCTCGGTCGTGGACGCCTGCTCCGTCGCGGATGTCGACGTGGTCGTGGACGCCGACTTTTCGCTGGACGCCGGCCTGGAAGCGGACATCGACTTGCCCGCGGGAGTGGACTCCGCTGTGGAGGGAGTCTTCTCGGGAACGGAGGAGCCGGACGAGGCACGGCGGGGGCGAGGGACCGGCCCGGCGCCGCCGTCTGGCGGCGCGGCGGGTCGCAGGGGCCGGGCCGTGTTCCGCCGTTCGCCGTCCACCACCCGTCGAGTATCACCCATCGGTGCGACGACGTCAGGCCCGGCCGTACGCTGGCCGCATGCCCCGGTACGAGTTCCGCTGCCGCGCCTGCGGCGACACCTTCGAGGTCAACCGTCCGATGGCCGAGGCCGGCCGGCCCGCCACCTGCCCCCAGGGCCACGCGGACACCGTGAAGCTGCTGTCCACCGTCGCCTTCACCGGTCGCGGCGGGTCGGGCCCGGTGGGCGGGGCCCCCGCGCCCGGCGGCGGTGGCGGCTGCTGCGGCGGCGCCTGCGGTTGCTGACGCGACCCCCTCAGCCGGCCCGCCGGTCGATCCGGGGCTTGCCGCCCGTGTGATCCTTTGGCACCTTGAGTCGGAATCGGCCCGACCGTTCTCACGATGCGTGACGACGCGATCATAGGGCAGCATGAACCCGACGTCAGCGGGCGGAGGTTCGACGTATGTCGCCACGGATCCACCTCCCCAGCGGGTGGGTGACCTTCGTGTTCACCGACATCGAGGGCTCGACCCGGATGGCCCGGATGCTCGGGCCGGTCTACCGCCCCGTGCTGCGTGAGCACCGCCGGTTGTTGCGGGACACGCTGGCCGGCACCGACGGGGCGGAGCTGCTGACCGAGGGCGACTCGTTCTTCCTCGCCTTCCCGGACGCGGCCGCCGCGGTGCACGCCTGCATGACCGCGCAGCGCGCGCTCGTCGGGCACAACTGGCCCAACCCCGACGCCACGCCCCGGGTGCGGATGGGCCTGCACACCGGCTACGCCGAGCCGCGCGACGGCGAGTACGCCAGCCCCGAGGTGCACCGGGCGGCGCGGGTGGCCGCCGCGGCGCACGGCGGGCAGGTGCTCTGCTCGGCGGCCACCGCCCGGCTCGCCGACCCGCTGCCGGACGGCGCGTCCCTGCTCGACCTCGGTCTGCACCGGCTGCGCGGCTTCGACGACCGGGAGCGGCTGTTCCAGCTCGTCGCGCCCGGTCTGGAACGGCGGTTCCCGCGACCGCGTACGGCCGACGCGGCGGCGCACAACCTGCCCACCCCGGCCACCTCGTTCGTCGGCCGGCACTTCGAGCGCGCCGAGCTGGGTCGGCTGGTCGAGGCGTACCGGCTGGTGACCGTGCTCGGCGCGGGCGGCGCCGGCAAGACGCGGCTGGCGGTGGAGCTGGCCTCCGGGATCGTCGAGGACTATCCGGACGGCGTGTGGTTCGTCGACATCGCCGCGGTGACCGATCCCGGGCTGGTGGCGTTCGAGATCGCCGCCGTGCTCGGCCTGCGCCCGGAGCCGGGCCGGCCGATGGTCGACACCCTGGTCGAGTACGCGGCGCCGCGCCGGATGCTGGTGGTGCTGGACACGTGCGACGCCCAGCCGGGCGCGTCCGCCGAGGTGATCTCCCGGCTGCTGGCCGGCGGCCGGGGCGTGCGGGTGCTGGCGACCAGCCGGGAGTCGTTCGGCGTACCCGGTGAGGTGGTGTGGCGGATCCCGCCGCTGTCGGTGGACGAGGAGCCGGGCGGGGGCGCCAGCGACGCGGTGGCCCTGCTGCTGGACCGGACGGCGGCGGCCCGGGGTGGCCGGGCGCCGGATCCGGCGGAGCAGGCCGACCTGCGCCGGGTGGTCCGGCGGCTGGACGGGTTGCCGCTCGCCATCGAGCTGGCCGCGGCGCGGCTGCGGGTGCTGTCGGCGGGTCAGCTGGCCGAGCGGCTCGACGACATGCTGGGCACGCTGGACGCCGGCCGGGAGGCGGCGGAGCCGCCGCCGGTGGAGGCCGGCTGGAGCGGCAACCAGCAGGACACCGTCGACCTGGTGGCCGCCGCGACCGGCGCCGCCCCGCCGAGCCCGGCGAGCCGGGCGGTGCAGCGCTCCGCCAGCGAACGACACCTGACCATCCAGGCCACGGTGACGTGGTCCTACCGCACGCTGGGGGCGCGCTCGGCGCGGCTGCTGCGCTGGCTGGCGGTCTTCGCCGGCCCGGTGGACCTGCCGACCGTGCAGTGGCTGCTGGACGAGGATCCGCTGGACCCGCTGTCGGTGCTGGTGGACAAGTCGATGGTGCTGGCCGAGCCGCACGCGTCGGGCAGCACCTACCGGATGTTGGACCCGATCCGGGCGTACGCGGCGCGTCGCCTGATCGAGACGGGTGAGGAGCAGAGCGCCCGGGACCGGCACGTCGCCTGGTCCCGGCACGCGTTGGACCGGGCGCACCTGGGCCCGGACGGTCGCCCGGTGACGCTCTCCCTCTACGCGCTCGACCCGCTGGCCGGGGAGTTGCGGGCCGCGCTGCGCTGGTGCGCCACCGGCGGCAGCGCCCGGTCGGGCCTGCACCTGGCCGGTGGTCTGGACCAGTGGTGGCGGGAGCGCGGGCTGGCCCGCGAGGGGCGGCTCTGGCTGTTCCGGCTCTACGGGCGGATCGCCGAGACCGGGGAGGCGATCCCGGAGGCGGAGCTGGCCGCGGCCTACCACATGCACTCGCTGCACGCCGGGGCGGACGGGGAGTTCGCCGAGGAGCTGCGCTACTCGCAGCGGGCCGAGGCGGCCGCCCGGCAGGCCGGCGACCGGGGGCTGCTGGCCCGGGTGCTGGCCGGTCGCGCCGCGCCGCTGGTCGACATGGGACAGTTCGCCGAGGCGGAGCGGGTCTGCCGCGAGGTGATCGACTGGGCGTACGCGCAGGACGTGGTCGGGGACGCGCTGCTCGCCGTCTACAACCTGGCCGAGCTGCTCTGGCGCCGGGGCGCGTTGGACGAGGCGGCCGAGCTGCTCGGCGCGGCCCGCCCGGTGGAGGCGGCCCGGCCGGTCGAGCGGGGCCGCCGCTCGGTGGACATGCTGCTCGGCATGGTGGCGCTGTCCCGGGGTGACCTGGTGGCCGCGCACGAGCACCTGTTGGTGGCGTTGCGGTCCCGGATGAGCCACGGCTACCTGGGCCGGGCCTGCGACACGATCAACGCGATCGCGGTGCGCTGCGCGCTGGCCGGGGACGCGGTGTCCGCCGCCCGGCTCTTCGGCGCGGCCCAGGCCACCCGGGCCAACCTGCGGGCCACCCCGGGCATCCACGGGCCGTACTGGCTGGGCCGGCAGGCGGAGCTGCGCCGGGCGCTGGGCGACGAGGCGTTCGACGCGGCCTACGCCGCCGGGGCCGGCCTGCGGTTGGACGAGGCGGCGGCGTTGGCCCTGCACGTCGAGCACCCCGACCTGGCGGCGGACTCGCCCCGGTTCGGGACGCCCACCGCCGGCCCCCGGCCGGCCGCCGAGCCGCGCAGCACGACGGGCTGACCGGCCCGACCACGGCGGCACGACAGGTTAACCGGCGGGCCGGCGACGCCGGGTCGGGCCCGGGCCACGGGCACGCCGGCCGGGCGGCCCGGCGAGGGCCGCCCGGCGGCGGGTCAGCCGCGGACGGCGGCGCGGCGCTCGGCGTCGGCCTTCATCCGGGCGGCGCGGTCGAGGTCGGCCTGCTGCACCGCGGCGACCGAGCCGAAGATGCTGACCGCCTGGTAGTAGGTCCAGGCCAGGCTGTAGCAGGCCGGTCGGACCACCGAGTTGTAGGTGGCGCAGACCCGCTTCAGGTCCGCGTAGAAGGCGCTGTCGAGGCGGGACTTGTTGGCCGGGAAGATGCCCATGGCCTTGTGGTTGCGGTAGCCGAAGTCGTGCCGGTAGCAGGACAGGTTGAAGGTGAAGCCGAGCGGGTTGTCCGGGCTGGACGAGCAGTAGTCGGTGGACCAGTCGAAGCCGTACTCGGCCCAGGGGGTCTTGTTCAGCCGGGCGCTGTTCCAGGCGTTGTAGCTGGAGGCGCTGGTCTGGGTCCAGGACGACAGCACCGAGAGTTTCTGCTGGGTGCTCACCGCGGCGGCGGCCGGTGTGGCCAGGCCGAGCAGGGTGAGCAGGGCGAGCGTTCCGGCGGCGAGGGCGGTGGCGAGGCGACGGGACACGGGGACCTCCGCGGGGTGGGCGTCGGGACGGGTGACAACCCGGGATCTCCGGATTTCGACAAGTGTCGATCAATTGGGTGACGGGGGGCGATGGCGCGGGAAACGGCTCGCTGACATCCGCCCAAACAGACGAATGCCCCCGGGCCGCCGTGGCGGTCCGGGGGCATCCGGTGGGGATCAGCGGACGAAGCGCGGCAGGCTCGCCGGGCTCTCGTTCGCCAGCCGGTCCAGCGCGGTCACGTAGTAGGTGTACCGGGTGCCGGCGGCCGCCGTGGTGTCCACCCAGGACTGGGTGGCGCCGTCGGTGGCCCGGACGGTGCCGACCAGGTGGGAGGCGTCGGCGAAGTCGCAGCGACCGGCCAGACCGAGGCCGTCGAACCGGTAGATCGCGTACGACGTGGCGGTGCCGAGCGGGCCCCTGCCGTCGGCCGGCTGTCGCCAGCTCAGCCGCACCCCGTCCGCCTCCCGCTGGGCCCTGGTGACCACCGGGAACAGCAGCGGCTTGTGCGGCAGGTGGGTCATCGTGGGCACCAGTGCCGGGCGGGAGTAGTGCTCGGCGGCGTAGATGTCGGTGGCGCCGAGCCGGTTGGCCCGGACCTGCACCGCCGAGAAGTGCACGTTGCCGAGCACCTCCGGGTAGGACCGGTTCAACGTCAGGTGGTTCGACAGTTCCTGCGGGTTCATCCAGAACGACCCGTACGCCGGCTCACCGCTCTTGTAGTCGGCCTGGCCGATGTAGAGCTGGACGCGGGTGCCGCGCACCTGCTCGGCCCACCACGGCACCAGCCGGGCGTAGTCGGCCGCCGGGTACTGGCCGATGTACCAGTAGAGCTGCGGCACGACGTAGTCGATCCACTCCTCCTTGATCCACTTGCGGGTGTCGGCGGAGATGATGTCGTACGACTGCGAGCCGGTGGTGTCCGAGCCGTTCGGGTCGGCCGAGGCGTTGCGCCAGATCCCGAACGGGCTGGCCCCGAACTTCACCCACGGCTTGGCCGCCTTGATCTTGGCATTCATCTCCTGCATCAGCAGGTTGATGTTGTCCCGCCGCCAGTCGGCCTTGTCGGTGAAGCCGCGGTTGTACTGCGCGAACGTGGCGTCGTCCGGCACCTGCCAGGTGCCGCTCGGGTACGGGTAGAAGTAGTCGTCGAAGTGCACGCCGTCGACGTCGTACCGCGTGACCGCGTCCATCATCGCGGTCTGGACGAACTCGCGGACCTCGGGGATGCCGGGGTTGTAGTAGAGCCGGCTGCCGGCGACGCCGGCGGGCGGGTAGGCGAAGACCCAGTCGGGGTGCTGCCGGGCCGGGCTGTTCGGCGCCAGCTTCGACAGGTCGGCGCCGGCGCCGCCGGGCGCGGGCATGGAGACCCGGTACGGGTTGAACCAGGCGTGGAACTCCAGGTTCCGCTTGTGCGACTCGGCGACCAGGAAGGCCAGCGGGTCCCAGCCCGGGTCCTGGCCGCGCACCCCGGTCAGGTACTCCGACCACGGCTCGTACGGCGAGGGCCAGAACGCGTCCGCGGTCGGGCGGACCTGGACCACGACGGCGTTGTGGTTGAGCTTCTGGGCCAGGTCGAGCCAGGCCAGGTATTCGGCCTTCTGCTTGGCGACCTGGTCCGGCGCGGTCCAGGAGTCCTTGCTGGGCCAGTCGATGTTCGTCACCGAGGCGATCCACATGGCCCGGAACTGCCGCTTCGGCGTGGCCGGGTTCGTGACGCAGTCGGTGGAGGTCGTGTCGGTGGAGGTGGGCGCCGGCGCGGCCTGCGCCGGGCTGCCGGCGACCAGCGCGCCGAGCAGCGCCGCGGCCAGCGCGGCGGCTCCCAGCCGAGTTGCCTTCATGCGGTGCGGTCCCTTCGTCGGGTCCGGTGGGACGGCAAGATTCGCCGCGTGACTCAAGTCACCGGTAGAAAACTTTCATCAATCCGTACGCGGCGCAAGACCTCCGCGCCGGATCGATGCGTCCGGTCCGGCCGGCGGCTCCCGGTGAGCCCCGCCACGTTTCGCATCGTGACCGAACCGACACTCCTGGTGCTGGATTGGGCAGGGGGAGGGCTGGGTAGCTTGGCCGGTCACGGACCGCCACCGAGGTGGTCACACCGTGGGGGAGGTGATCCATGTCAGTCCTGCGGACCAAGCCGATCCAGGACGTGCTCGCCCAGGGTGACGCCGACGGCAGCGACGGCAAGCCCGGGCTGCGCCGCAGGCTCGGCTCGTTCGACCTGATGGGCTTCGGCATCGGGATCGTGATCGGCACCGGCATCTTCACGCTGACCGGCATCGAGGCGAAGAACAGCGCCGGCCCGGGTGTGGTGATCTCCTTCGGCATCGCCGGGGTGGTCGCGCTGCTCGCCGCGCTCTGCTACGCCGAGCTGGCCGCCAGCGTGCCGACCGCCGGCAGCGCCTACACCTACGCGTACGCGACCATGGGCGAGATCGTCGCCTGGATCATCGGCTGGGACCTGCTGCTGGAGTTCGCGCTCGGCGCGGCGGTGGTGGCCCGGGGCTGGTCCGGCTACCTCGCCGACCTCGTCGGCCTGCCCAGCGCCTGGTTCGCCGAGGAGGGCAGCATCGTCAACCTCGGCGCGATCGCCATCGTGCTGGTGCTCGGCGCGATCGGCATCGTCGGCATCCGGGAGTCCGCCCGGGTGACCAACCTGCTGGTCCTGGTGAAGGTGGCGATCTGTGCCTTCATCATCATCGCCGGGCTGTTCTTCGTGAAGGCGGCCAACCTCAGCCCGTTCGTCCCGTCCAGCGAGCCGGCCGGCGCCGGCGAGGACGGGATCCGGCAGCCGGTGACCCAGGCCATCTTCGGGATGGAACCCTCCGTCTTCGGCTTCGCCGGCGTGCTCACCGCCGCCGCCGTGGTGTTCTTCGCGTACACCGGGTTCGAGGCCGTGGCGAACCTGGGTGAGGAGACCCGCAAGCCCAAGCGGGACCTGCCGCTGGGCCTGCTCGGCACGCTGCTGATCTCCACCGTGCTCTACATCGGCGTCTCGCTGGTCGTCGTCGGCATGGTCAAGTACACCGAGATCGACGAGGGCGCGCCGATCGCGTCCGCGTTCAAGGCGGCCGGCGCCGGATGGGCCGCGGTGCTCGTCTCCATCGCCGCGATCGCCGGCCTGACCAGCGTGATCCTGGTCGACCTGGTGGCCATGGGCCGGATCGGCTTCGCCATCGCCCGGGACGGGCTCATCCCGCCCTCGATCGCCAAGGTGCACCCGCGCTGGGGCACCCCGTACCGGATCTCCGCGATCATGACCGTGGGGGTCGCGCTGCTCGCCGGCTTCCTGCCGCTCTCCGCGCTGGCCGACCTGGTCAGCATCGGCGCGCTCTGCGCGTTCGTGCTGGTCTCGATCGCGGTGCCGATCCTGCGCCGGCGGCGGCCCGACCTGAACCGGCCGTTCAAGGTGCCGTTCTCGCCGGTGCTGCCGATCGTCTCCGCGCTGGCCTGCCTCTACCTGATGTTGAACCTGTCGGTGGAGACCTGGCTGCGGTTCCTGGCCTGGATGGTCCTCGGCGGCATCATCTACTTCGGCTACGGGCACCGCAAGAACCGCCTGGCCCGCCGCGAGCACTCCTCGGACACCCCCGAGCCCGCCCCCACCCCCTGAGGCGGGCCCCTGAAAGGAAGGGCCCCTTCTTAACACCCCGGTGTTAAGAAGGGGCCCTTCCTCTACCGGAGGCGTTAAAAGGGGGCCCTTCCTTCCTCAGGGGCGGGGCTGGGCGGACCCGGTGGGGCCCTTGAGCACCGGCTTGCCGTCGGTCCAGACGATCTCGTCCAGCCACACCTGCCGACCCGGGTCGGTGGTGCCCTCCTGCCCCGGCGGCCACGCGTGGTAGATCAGCCAGGTACGCCCGTCCTTCTCCACCATCGAGGCGTGCCCCGGCCCGGACGCCACGTCGTTGCTCTTCAGGATCGGGTTCTCCGGCGCCTTCACGCACGGCCCGGCCGGCCCCTCGCACACCGCGTAGCCCTCGGCGTAGGTGTCCCTGTCGTACGCGTTGGCGGCGAAGAACAGGAACAGCTTCCCGTCGTGCCGGTGCAGGAACGGCCCCTCGATCAGGGTGCCCTCCCACGGCTCGGTCTGCTTCAGCAGCTTCGCCGCCGGTCCGGTCAGCCGCAGCCCGTCCGGGGAGAGGCGTTGCGACCAGAGCCAGGTGTCCACCCCGATCGCGTTGCCGTCGTTCTTCCACAGCAGCCACAGGCTGCCGTCGGTGTCCCGGAACGGGCTGGCGTCGATCGAGCCGCCCAGGTCCGCCTGGCAGACCAGCGGCCCGGCGGAGTCGTCGACGTACGGGCCGAGCGGTGTGCTCGCCTTCGCCCGGCCCAGGCACTGCCGGCCGGAGGCGCGGTCGGCCACGGTGTAGTAGAGGACGAACCGGTCCGGGGCGAGCTGGATCACCTCGGGCGCCCAGGTCTTGCCCGCGTCCGCCCAGTCCGGCAACTCCGGCAGCGCGTCGCCGGCCGGGGTCCACTCGACCAGGTCGGGTGAGGTGAGCACCGGGACGTTACGCCCGCCGGCGTTGGTGTGGAACAGGTACCAGGTCTCGCCGACCCGGATCGCCTGCGGGTCGGGGGCGTCGCTGCGGACGACCGGGTTGGTGAACACGCGCGCGTCCTCCGGCGTACTCGATGGGGTGGGTCCGCTGTCGCAGCCGGCGACGAGCAGCGCGGCGGCCAGGGCCGCCGCGCCGCGTCGCCGGAGTCGCCGGCCGGTCATCCCTTCAGGCCGCTGCGGGAGACGCCCTGGATGACGTGCCGTTGCGCCAGCACGAACAGGATCAGCACGGGCACGCTGGCCAGCATCGCGCCGGCCATGATGACCGGGTAGTCGGTCACGTACGCGCCCTGGAGCAGGCCCAGGCCCGCCGGCAGGGTCAGCCGCTCCGGGCTGAACAGCACGTACACCGGCCAGAGGAAGTCGTTCCAGTTGGTGAGGAACGACAGCACCGCCAGCGTGGCCAGCGCCGGCTTCGACAGCGGCAGCAGCACCTGGCGGAAGATCTGCCACTGGTTCGCCCCGTCCAGCACCGCGGCCTCCTCCAGCTCGGCCGGGATGGAGAGGAAGAACTGGCGCAGGAAGAAGACCCCGAACGCGCTGGCCGCGCCGGGCACGATCACCACGGTCAGCGTGTCGATCCAGCTCAGCCGCTCGGCGATGATGAAGTTCGGGATGATCAGCGAGGTCGGCGGCAGGAACAGGGTGCCGACGATCAGCGCGAACAGCACCCTGCGGCCCCGGAACCGCATCCGGGCCAGGGCGTACGCGGCCATCGACGCGGTGACCAGCACCAGCAGCGTGTGCAGGGTGGCCGCCAACATGCTGTTGAGGAACCACCGCAGCACCGGGTTGGCCGCGTTGTTCAGGATCTGGTCGTAGCCGTAGGTGGAGAACGGGTTCGGCAGCCAGCCCGGCGGGACCTGCTGCGCGTCGTCGTAGGTCTTCACCGAGGTCAGCAGCATCCAGACCAGGGGAGTCACGAAGATCGCGGTGATCAGGAGCAGGACGGCGTAGCGCAGCGCCGGACGCAACTTCGACATGGCGGTCCCCTCAGTCTTCCCGGTAGCGGAACAGCCGGAAGTTGACGATGCTCACCACCGCCAGCATCAGCGCGAAGAACACGCTCATCGCGGCGGCCCGACCGGCGTCGTAGTCGCGCAGCCCCTCGTCGACGATCCGCCAGACCACGGTCCGGGTCTGTTCGCCCGGCGCGCCCTGGGTGATCAGGAAGGCCTGCCCGAAGACGTTCGCCGAGGCGAGGATCGTGGTGGTGAAGACGAAGAGCAGGACCGGGCGCAGGCCGGGGATCGTGACGTGGCGGAAGCGGTCCCAGCCACCGGCCCCGTCGACCTTCGCCGCCTCGTACAGCTCGGCCGGGATGTCCTGGAGACCGGCCAGGTAGATCACCGCGTTGAAGCCGCAGGTCCACCACACGGTCACGCCGACCAGCGAGACCCAGGCCCACGGCACGTCGGTGACCCACGGCGTGTCCGACGGGAGCCCGACCAGGCCGAGCAGCCTGTTGACCAGGCCCAGGTTGGCGTCGAGCAGGAACCGCCAGAGCAGGCCGATCACCGCCACGCCGAGCACGTACGGGGCGAAGAACGCGGCCCGGAAGAACGTGCGGCCGGGGAACGAGCGGTTGAGCAGCAGCGCCAGCCCCAGCGGGACGACCACCAGCAGCGGCACCGAGAAGAGGGTGAAGATCCCGGTCGCCCGGACGCTGGACCACCAGTCCCCGTAGATGGCCGAGTCGCTGGAGAACAGGTCCTGGTAGTTGTCCAGCCCGATGAACGGCCGGTTGGGCAGCTGAAGATCCCACTGGTGCAGGCTGATCCAGACCCCGAACAGGATCGGCGCCAGGCCGAAGACGCCGAACAGGACCAGGTACGGCGCGAGGAAGAGGTACGGCGTGGCCCGGTTGCCGCGTTCCGTCGCGCCCCGGCGGCGGGTGCGCCCCGCCGGGGGCGGCGCGCCGTCACGCGCCGCCCCGACCTCGATCACGTCCGCCACGACGGATCAGTTCCCGTACTTCTTGCGGTTGTCCTCGAGCTGCTTGTTGGCCTTCGCCACGCCGTCGTCCAGGGCCTGCTTCGGCGACTTCTTGCCCAGCGCCGCCTCGTTGAAGGCGCTGTAGAAGGTCAGCATCGTCTCGCCGAGACCCGGGGCCGCCGGCGGGAACGCGGCGTACTCCAGCTCCGGCGCGAGCGCGTTGACCTCGGTGAGCGCCTTGAACTCGGCGCTGTCCCGGACCGCCTTGCGGGCCGGCACCTGGCCGCCCTTGGCCCAGTCCAGCGAGTGCTGGCTCAGCCAGTTGATGAAGACCTTCGCGCCGGAGACCTTGTTGTCGTTCGCCGCGCGCTGCTTGACGATGGTGAAGTTGTGCGAGTTCGCCCAGGCGGCCTGCTGGGTGCCGATCTGGGGCAGCGGGGCCACGCCCCACTCCACGTTCGCGCTCTTCTTCAGGTCGTTGATCTGCCAGATGCCGTTCCAGTTGAACGCGTTCTTGCCGCTCTTGAACGCCAGGTAGTCGGCGTCCTGGCCGACGTTGGCCGGCGAGTGGCCCTGCTTGATCAGGTCGACCAGCCAGGTGCACGCCTCGACCGCCGGGTCGGAGTTGAAGGTCGCCTTCGCCACCTCGTCGTCGAAGAGCTTCCCGCCCCACTGGTGCAGCAGGCTGTAGAACGTCATGCCGCCGGTGAACTGGAACGGGCTGACCCAGAAGCCCTGCACGCCGGACTTCTTCAGCTCGGTCAGCGCGGCGGTGTACTCGTCCTTCGTCGCCGGCGGCTTGTTCGGGTCCAGGCCGGCCTTCTGCATGACGGCCTTGTTGTAGTAGAAGCCGAGCGGGTGCATGTCCAGCGGGATGCCGTACCGCTTGTCGTTGTAGAGGCCGCCCTTCCACACCGTCGGGGCGAAGTCGCCCTCGCTCAGCTCCAGGGTCTTGGCCACGTCGTCCAGCTCGCTGATCGTGCCGCGGGCGGCGAACGTGGCGAGCTGGTCCATGTGCATGACCGCGATGTCCGGGCCGTTGCCGCTGGACACCGCGCCGGGGAGCTTGCTGTAGTAGTCCTCCCACTGGTACGTGATCACGCTGACCGCGATGTTCTGGTGCTCGCTGTTGAACTGCTGCACCAGGGCCTTGAAGATGTCGCCGTCGCCGCCGGTGAAGCCGTTCCACAGCTTGAGGTCGACCTTCGGCCCGGTGTATTCCTTGCCGCCGTTGCCGGCCGCGCCGGACGGGCCGGAGCTGCTGCCGCCACCGCATCCGGTCAGCGTCAGCGAGGCCGCCGCACCGAGGCCGAGGCCGAGGCCGAGCAGGCGCCGCCGGCTCATCTCGTTCTGGATCATGCTTACTCCTTGGGGGACGGGATGAAGTATTGCCTGGTCACGACTGCGGGGCGAACCGCAGCAGGTTCCAGGAGGTGGCGGGCAGCGCCACGGTGCAGCGGCCGCCGTCGAGGGTGGGGGTGTGGAGCTGCCGTGGCGTGACCCGCTCGGGGTCCGCCTCGGTGTTGGTGGCGGCGGGGTCGGCCCCGGCCGCGACTGTGGTGTGCGCCTCGGCGCGCAGGCCGGGCAGGCCGCGCAGGTCCAGGTCGAGCGGGACGTCGTTCGGGCCGCGGTTGACCGCGAAGACGGCCAGGCCGCCGGTCTCCTCGTCGTGCACGGCGACGGTGTCCAGCACCGGCACGTCGCCGTACCGGCTGGTCCGGTAGGTCGGGCCGACCGGCTCGGTGCGCAGGACCGTGCCGCGCGCGTACCGGGCGGTGAGGGCGAACGGGTGGAAGATGCTCTGCCGCCAGGCGGGGCCGCCGGTGCGGGTGCGGATCGGGGCGATCACGTTGGCGAGCTGCGCCTGGCAGGCCACGCCCACCCGGTCGGCGTGCCGGAGCAGGGTGATCAGCAGGTCACCCACCACGACGGCGTCGACCGCGGTGAAGTCGTCCTCGATCAGCGCCGGGGCCTCGACCCAGCCGCGCCGGTCCAGGTCGGCCTGGAGACGGGACTGGTACCAGACGTTCCACTCGTCGAAGGAGATCTTCAGCTTGCGCTTCTGCCGCAGCTTGGCGCCGACGTAGTCGGCGGTGGCGGTCACCTCGGTGATGAAGGCGTCCATGTCGACGGCGGAGGCGAGGATGCTGGCCCGGTCGCCGTCCGAGGGGTCGTAGTAGGTGTGGGCGGAGATGTAGTCGACGTGCTCGTAGGTGTGCTCCAGCACCGTCGCCTCCCACGACGCGTACGTGGACATCTGCCGGTTGGAGCTGCCGGAGGCGATCAGGCTGATCGACGGGTCGATCATCTTCATGGCGCGGGCGGTCTCGGCGGCCAGCCGGCCGTACTCGTCGGCGGTCTTGTGCCCGACCTGCCACGGCCCGTCCATCTCGTTGCCGAGGCACCACAGCCGCACCCCGTACGGCTGCTCGGCGCCGTGCTTGCGGCGCAGGTCGGACAGTTGGGTGCCGCCCGGGTGGTTGGCGTACTCCAGCAGGTCGCAGGCCTCGGCCACGCCGCGGGTGCCGAGGTTGACCGCCATCATCGGCTCGACCTCGGCCTCGGCCGCCCAGGTCATGAACTCGTCCAGGCCGAACGCGTTGGTCTCGATCGTCTTCCAGGCCAGGTCGAGCCGGCGCGGGCGGTCGCCCACCGGCCCGACGCCGTCCTCCCAGCGGTAGCCGGAGACGAAGTTGCCGCCGGGGTAGCGGACCACCGACACGCCCATCTCCCGGGTCAGGTCCAGCACGTCGCGCCGGAGGCCGAGCGGATCGGCGGTCGGGTGCCCCGGTTCGTAGACCCCGCCGTAGACGCAGCGGCCCATGTGCTCGACGAAGGAGCCGAAGAGCCGTCGGTCGGCCGGACCGACCCGGAACGCCGGGTCGACCGTGAGCTGCGCGTTCGGCACGAGTGCCACCTTTCCCTCGGTGCTGTCGCCGGGTGACCGCGGTCACCCGTGTCCCTGGTTTCTACAACGTTGTAAGCAACGCTGTAAAGGGGTCGTTACGTCGTCGTGACGCGGTAGAGTGCGGCCAGCGTTCACCGGGGAGGGAAGTTCAGTGCGGCACAGGCTCAAGGACGTGGCGGAGCGGGCCGGCGTGTCGGTGAAGACCGTCTCGAACGTGGTCAACGGCTACCAGCACGTCCGCGCCGACACCCGGGCCCGGGTCGAGGAGGCCATCGCCGAACTCCACTACCGGCCCAACCTCTCCGCCCGCAACCTGCGCAAGGGGCGCACCGGCGTGATCGCGCTGGCCGTGCCCGAGCTGGACATCCCCTACTTCGCCGAGCTGGCCCGGCACGTGGTCACCGCCGCCGCCGAGCACGGCTGGACGGTGCTGATCGACCAGACCGGCGGCGGCTCCGAGCAGGAACGCAAGGCGGCCAGCGGGATCGGCGACCACATGATCGACGGCCTGATCCTGAGCCCGCTCGCGCTCACCGCCGACGACCTGGCCGCCCTCGACGGACTGCCGATGGTGCTGCTCGGCGAGCGCGTCGACCACGGCCCCGCCGACCACGTCATGGTCGACAACGTGGCCGCCGCCCGGGAGATCACCGCCCACCTGGTCGGCCTCGGCCGCCGCCGGATCGCCGCGATCGGGTCGCAGCGCACCCCCGAGGGCGCCAGCGCCCGGCTGCGCCTGGCCGGCTACACCGCCGCGCTGGCCGAGGCCGGCATCGCGTACGACGACAGCCTGGTGGCGCCCGCGCCGGCCTGGCACCGCGCCGACGGCGCGGCCGCCATGCGGCACCTGCTCACCTCCGGGGTACGCCCCGACGCCGTGTTCTGCTTCAACGACACGCTCGCGCTCGGCGCGCTGCGCGCCCTGCACGAGGCGGGTCTGCGCGTGCCCGAGGACGTGGCTGTTGCCGGGTTCGACGACATCGAGGACGGCCGCTTCTCGATCCCGACGCTGAGCACCGTCGCCCCGGACAAGGAGCGCGTCGCCCGGCTCGCGGTGGAGCTGCTCGCCGGCCGGCTCGGCGCCGATCGCGAGGCCCCGCCGAGGGAGCTGGTCGCCCCCCACCGCCTGGCCCTCCGCGAATCCGCCCCACCCTCCTGACCGCCCCGCGCCCTGCCCCCGCAGCGGCCCTACGCCTGGTCTCGCCCTGCCCGGCCTCGTCGATCATGAAGTTGGCGGTGTTTTCGATCTCCGAAACTGCCGCCAACTTCATGGTCAACGCGGTGAGCCGGGGGTCAGTCGAAGAAGCGGGCCAGGTGGGAGGGGGGTGGGGCGGGGGCGTCGGGGGGTAGCGGGGTGAGGTCGGCGAAGACGGAGGCGCCGTCGCAGCCGACGTGCAGCGGATACCAGCGCGGGGTGCCGGGCGGGCGCTGACCGCAGATGCCCTTGAACGTCTGCACGTCGAGCAGGCGGACGTGGGTCGGGTCGGCGACCGCGTTGACGTGCCGCCACCACGGGCTCATCACGTGCAGCACCCCGCCCGGTCGGAGCACCCGGTGGCACTCGTCGAACAGTGGCAGGAAGTCGATCAGGTGCTCGACGATGTGCACCGCGAAGAACACGTCGACCGAGTCGTCGCGCAGCGGCAGTGAGCCGGCGAGGTTGGCGACCGCGTTCACCCCGGGCGCCGGATAGATGTCCAGCCCCAGGTTGCCCGGCCACTGCTTGGTCGCCCCGCAGCCCAGGTCGACCACCACCGGCGGCCGGCCGGCGACGCCCACCCGGCACCACACGCCCAGCACCCCGGAGAGCCGGCCGATCAGCTCCCGGACCAGCCGCAGCTGCTCCGGGTCGGCGACCTCGCCGGTCAGGTGTGCCACCCCCCGGTCGAAGCTCACCTCCACGGTCACGCCGCGCAACCGCTCGTCGTGCCGGGCCATGTCGGCCCACGCCTCGGCGAGGAAGCCGTCGGCCTGTCGGAGCCGCTCACCCGAGAGCGCGGCCTGCCCCATCGCCACCATGTGCCACCTCCGGCGGCGCGTTACCCCCAATTCACCCCGATACA
Organism: Micromonospora sediminicola; assembly: GCF_900089585.1. Taxonomy (NCBI): domain Bacteria; kingdom Bacillati; phylum Actinomycetota; class Actinomycetes; order Micromonosporales; family Micromonosporaceae; genus Micromonospora; species Micromonospora sediminicola. The sequence continues at coordinate 1,068,447 of NZ_FLRH01000003.1, forward strand.
CGTCCACCAGGCACTGCCGGCCGAGGTCCGGACGCACCCTGGGCCGTTACCGACCACGCGACGAGCCGTCGGGCCGTCCCGCCCCGAGCGCGGCCATGGGCCCTCCGCCGCGCTGCATCACCGGGCGGCGGCTTGCCCGTCCGGGCCTGTCGCGCCGACGAAGACCCCCGACGCCGTCTCCCCCGGCGGCGGCTCGCTCGCCCGGGTGCCTCGCGCTCACGAAGGCCCCGGCGCTGTTCCCTCCGGCGTCGGCGGCGGCTCGCTCGTCCGGGCGTGTCGCGCCCACGAAGGCATCCCCCTGATAACGATATGACTCAGAGTCATAAATATGACCAGGAGTCATATCGCTCCCGGGGCGGTAATCGCCCGCCAGCCAGCACGAGCCGTTTCCGCCCGCGCGCTCCCTCGCCCTCGACGATGACCAAGGAGTTTGTGTCGTGAGCGGCCCGCCCCGCTGACGCAAACTCCTTGATCACCGCCGGGACGGGGGAGCGGGGGGAGGGGAGGGAGGGGGAGGGGTCAGGTGGGGAGGGTGCGGCGGGGGGTACGGGAGCCGCGCATGCGCTGGCGCGGTTGTGCCGGGGCCGTCTTCGGGCGCTTGAGGTGGTAGCGGTGCAGCTCGGCGTTGCCGGGCAGCGACGGGTCCTCGCTCATCGCTACCAGCTCCCAGCCCTGGTCGCCGGCCCGGTTCAGGTGGGCCAGCGCGGTGTCGCCGTAGGGCGTCACGTCGATCATGGAGCCGTCCGGGCCGTACCAGATGAAGACGATCTCCCAGCCGGTGTCCGTGGTCGCGGCCTGGCGGCGGCGGACCAGCAGCGCGTACTCCCACTTGAGCATGGGCTCATTGTGGCCCCGCGCGCGCCGGTCGGCACGGATCAATCCTCGGCGATCCGCCCGTCGGTCACGCGCAGCCGCCGGTTCACGCTCACCGCGTCCAGCATCCGCCGGTCGTGGGTCACCAGCAGCAGCGTGCCCGGGTAGGTGGCCAGCGCCGACTCCAGCTGCTCGATCGCGGCCAGGTCGAGGTGGTTGGTCGGCTCGTCGAGCACCAGCAGGTTGACGCCGCGCCCCTGGAGCAGGGCCAGCGCGGCCCGGGTCCGCTCGCCCGGCGAGAGCGTCGCCGCAGGCCGCAGCACGTGGTCGGCGCGCAGGCCGAACTTGGCCAGCAGCGTCCGCACGTCCGCCGGTGCGAGATCTCCTACGGCGGCGCCGAACGCGTCGAGCAGCGGCTGGTCGCCGAGGAACAACCCCCGGGCCTGGTCCACCTCGCCCACCACCACACCCGGCCCGAGCGCGGCGTGGCCCTCGTCCAGCGGCAGCCGGCCCAGCAGCGCGGCCAGCAACGTGCTCTTGCCGGAGCCGTTCGCCCCGGTGATCGCCACCCGGTCGGCCCAGTCGACCTGGAGGTCCACCGGGCCGAGGGTGAAGCCGCCCCGGCGCACCACGGCACCGCGCAGCGAGGCCACGACGGCGCCGGCGCGGGGCGCGGCGGCGATCTCCATCCGCAGCTCCCACTCCTTGCGCGGCTCCTCGACCACCTCCAGCCGCTCGATCAACCGGGCGGTCTGCTTGGCCTTCGCCGCCTGCTTCTCGGTGGACTCGGTCCGGAACTTGCGGCCGATCTTGTCGTTGTCGGTGGCCTTGCGCCGGGCGTTCTTCACGCCCTTCTCCATCCACGCCCGCTGGGTCCGGGCGCGCGCCTCCAGGTCGGCCTTCGTGTCGGCGTACTCCTCGAACTCCTCGCGGGCGTGCCGGCGCGCCACGGCGCGCTCCTCGAGGTAGGCCGCGTAGCCGCCGCCGTACTGGTTGACTTGCCCCTGGTGCAGGTCCAGCTCCACGATGCGGTTGACCGTGCGGGTGAGGAACTCGCGGTCGTGGCTGACCAGCACGGTGCCGGCGCGCAGCCCGGTGACGAAGCGTTCCAGCCGGTCCAGCCCGGCCAGGTCCAGGTCGTTCGTGGGCTCGTCGAGCAGGAAGATGTCGTAGCGGCTGAGCAGCAGCGAGGCCAGCCCGGCCCGGGCCGCCTGCCCGCCGGACAGGCCGGTCATCGGGTGCTCCAGCTCGACGTCGAGACCCAGCTCGCCGGCGACCTGCGCGGCCCGCTCCTCCAGATCCGCGCCGCCGAGGTCGAGCCACCGTTCCAGGGCGGTCGCGTACGCGTCGTCGGCGCCGGCCGCCCCGGCGGTCAGCGCCTCGGTGGCGGCGTCCAGCGCGGCCTGCGCGTCGGTCACGCCGGTACGCCGGGCCAGGAAGTCCCGGACCGTCTCACGGGGCCGGCGCTCCGGCTCCTGCGGCAGGTAGCCGACCGTGGCGGTGGGCGGGTTCAACGCCACCGTCCCCTGCTCCCGGGGTTGAAGGCCGGCGAGCGTCCGCAGCAGCGTGGACTTGCCGGCGCCGTTGACCCCGACCAGGCCGACCACGTCGCCGGGCGCGACGACCAGGCTCAGGTCGGAGAAGAGAAGGCGGTCACCGTGGCCGGCGGTGAGATCCTTGGCGATCAACGTGGCGCTCATCAGGGAACCGAGCCTACCGGCGGGCGCATCCGGATTACCGTGACCCGCGCTCGGGGCGACGCTTGTCTGAGGGAGACTCACAGCCGTGGCGACCACACTGGCGATCGACTGCGGGGGCGGCGGAATCAAGGCCTCCGTGCTGGACGCCGCCGGGACCATGCGGGCCCGACCGTTGCGCGTGCCCACGCCGTACCCCTTGCCCCCGAGCCTGTTCGTGACGACGTTGCTGGATCTCGGCGCCCGGCTGCCCGCGGCGGACCGGCTCACCGTCGGCATGCCCGGCATGATCCGGCACGGCGTGGTGGTGGCCACCCCGCACTACGTGACCCGCTCCGGGCCGCGCAGTCGCGTCGACCCGGACCTGGTCGCGGAATGGTCCGGGTACGACGCGCGCGGCGCGCTGGCCGAGGCGTTCGGCATGCCCGCGCTGGTCCTCAACGACGCCGAGGTGCACGGTGCGGGCGTGGTCGCCGGGACCGGCTGCGAGCTGGTGCTGACGCTCGGCACCGGGCTGGGCAGCGCGCTCTTCGACGGCGGGACGATCGCCCCGCACCTGGAGCTGTCGCACGCGCCGGTGCGGTGGAACACCACCTACGACACGTACGTGGGGGAGCCGGAGCGGCGACGACTCGGCGACGCGTTCTGGTCCCGGCGAATCCGGCAGGTGGTGGACGGCCTGCGGCCGGTGTTCCGCTGGGACCGGCTCTATCTCGGCGGGGGCAACTCGCGGCTGATCCGGCCGGAACAGGTGGCGCGGATGGGGGACGACGTCGTGGTCGTCCCGAACACGGCCGGAATCGTCGGTGGTGTCCGGGCCTGGGACCTGGTGGGTGACCGGTACGACCCGACCCCCTGATCTTCACCCCGTGGAACACTCGCGCTCGCGCCGGTGTTGTGCCAGCGTCGGACAAAGGGCTGACGCGACACGAGGAGGTGGGTCGAGTGGACCTTCTGGCGGAGTACCGGCGGGCGACCATGTTCTTCGACTCCGGGGACCCGACCGGGGCGGCCCGGCTGCTCGAACCGATCATCGAAGCGGAGCCGGACAACTCCTCGGTCCGGCAGCTGCTGGCCCGGGCGTACTTCCAGTCGGCGCAGCTCAACCGCGCCGAGGAGCAGTTGCGCGAGCTGGTCGACCGGGACCCGAGCGACCACTACGCGCACCACGTGCTGGGTCGGACGCTGGAGCGGATGAACCGGCCGGCCGACGCGCTGCGGCACCTTCGCATCGCGGCGGCCATGTACTCGACGAACACCGACTACACCACGGCCCTGCGCCGGGTGGAGGGCAAGGTCGGTCGTTGAGCCCCGTCGAAGGGCAGCCCGGGTGGGCTGCCCTTCGGCGTACCTAGGATGGGATCGTGAAGCTGAAGCTCGACCTCCACGACATCTACAACAAGGGCCACGACATCGACCGCGCGCTGCGCGGGATCATGGACGAGGCCGTGGCGAAGAAGGCCACGCTCGTGGAGATCATCCCGGGCAAGGGCTCCGGCGCGCTCAAGAAGAAGGTGCTGCGCTTCCTCGACCAGAAGGACGTCAAGCAGCTCTACCACCGGGTCGAGAAGGACTCGAAGAACTTCGGCCGCCTCTTCGTCCACTTCCGCTGGAAGTAGACCGTCCCCGTTTCTTGATCCACTCCACTACGCCGATGTGGCGGTTTCCCGACAGCTCGGATACGGCCACTTCCCTGAACTGGTGTCGATCGAGTGGCGCGGGCCTTGGCCGTCCGGCGCCGAGCAGTCGTCACTGACCGGCTCAGAGGTCGCGGACGGCGACCGTCTGGCCGCCGCTGCGTTCGCCGGTCGGCCGGAAACCCAGCTTCAGGTAGAACGGTTCCGGCCCGCCGGGGCGGGGCTCCCAGGTGACGTACGCCCGGTCACCGCCCCGGGCCCGGATCTCCGCGCACACCGCGTCGACCGCGAACCGGCCGTAGCCGCGGCCCTGCGCGTCGGCCGCGATGTTCAGCCGCCAGAGACCGGCCCGTACGTCGTCCGGGCGGTCGTTCCACGCGATGTCGAAGAACGCCATCAGGAAGCCGACCAGCCGGTCCCCGTCGTAGATCACCCTCGGCCAGGCGTGCTCCGGGAAGACGTACGCCTCGGCCAGCGACTTGACCACCGGTGCCACCAGATCCTCCTGGTCGGGGCGCACCGACAGGCCGAGAGCCGCCTCGTAGTTGTCGGGGGTGATCGTCTCCAGCCGCATGCGGCGCAGCGTAGCGAGCGGGTGCGCGCCCGGCGAGCCGGTATCTCCGGCCCGGATCCGCGCCAGGAGCGCGGGGACCCAGTGGTCCCCGAACCGGTACTGAAGGTCGGCCGGTCGCTGGTCGGCTCCACCACGCCGAGGTGGCGGGGTCCCGGTCAAGCGGTCCCCGCCCCCTCGGCGAGCTGGTGTGGGTCAGGCCGGACGCCGTACCCGGTAGGCCAGGTGGGTGACCCCGGTGCCCTCGACCACCCGGAACGGCCCGTCGAACTCCACCGGCGCGATGCCCAGCCCGGAGAAGAACGGGATCCCGTCGCCGAGCAGCACCGGCACCAGGTCCACGTGCACCTCGTCGAGCAGCCCGGCCTCCAGCACCTGCCGGGCGATCGTCCCCGCGTTGACCCCGACCTCCTTGTCACCGGCGAGGGAACGGGCCCGGGCGATCGCCGCCTCGATGCCGTCGGTGACGAACACGAACGACTCGCCCTCGGGCTCCCAGCCGTCCGGCACCCGGTGGGTCACCACGACCACCGGCTTGTCCATCGGGTGCCGCCCGCCCCAGCCGTTGGTCAGGTCGAACAGGGTACGGCCGACGACCAGCGCCCCGGTGCGCTCGACCAGCGCGCGGATGTGCGCGGCGCTGGCCGCCGAGGTCCGGAACGTCATTTCCGGGTTGGCGGTCGGCACCTCCACGTCGCCGTTGCCGTACCACTGGAAGAGGTGTTCGAACCCGCCGTGCGAAGGGTCCGCGACGTAGCCGTCCAGGGACATCGTCGCGCCGGTGGTCACCTTGCTCATCGTGTGCTCCTCGGGTCGCGTGAACCAGCTTTCACCCGGGGGTAGAAGCCGACCGGCCGTTCCTCGACATCCCGGCGGAGAAAAGTTCAGCGGCGGGGCCGTAGCCCGTCGAGCGCGGTGGCGACGAGGCGGTCGGTGTAGTCGGTCGTGAGTGGTCCGCCGCGGTGCAGCCAGCGCTGGAACAACGGACCCCAGATCAGGTCCACCGCGACGTCGAGGTCGAGGTCGTCGGCGAGTTGCCCGGCCAGTTGGGCGCTGCGCAGGCGCTGCCGCTTGGCCTCCCGCAGCGGCCCGTCCAGTCGTTGCGCGTACGTCGCCGCCAGCTCGGGGTCGTGGGCGATCTCGGTGGCGAGCGCGCGCATCGGTTGCTCGTACCGCGCGTCGGTCAGCTCGACGACGGTGGCGCGGAGCACCTCGGTCAGGTCGGCGGCCAGGTCGCCGGTGTCCGGCAGCCGGATCGGCTCGCCCTCCGCGCCTTCGCTGAGCATGAGGAAGGCGTCGAGGACGACCGCACCCTTGGAGGGCCACCAGCGGTAGATGGTCTGTTTGCCGACGCCGGCGCGGGCGGCGATGCCCTCGATGCTGAGCTTCGCGTACTCGACCTCCTGGAGCAGGTCGAAGGCGGCGGTGAGGATGGCGCGGCGGGAGGTCTCCCGTCGGCGGGCCGTGTTCGGCGGCGTCATGGGCGGCATCCTATCAGCGAGACGAACCGTCTCGTCTTGACGGAGAGAACGGGTCGAGCTAGCCTCGGTCCGATAGCGAGACGGACCGTCTCGTCTCAGTGATCGAGGGAGCCCTCGCATGCCGACCCCGTCCGACGCCACCCCCCGCACCTGGTTCATCACCGGCGCCAGCCGCGGCCTGGGCCGCGCCTTCGTCGACGCCGCGCTCGACCGTGGCGACCGGGTGGTCGCCGCCGCCCGGACCGTCACCCCGGACGACGTCGACGCGCGGCACGGCGACCGGCTGCTGGCCCTGCCCCTCGACGTCACCGACCGGGCGGCCGTCTTCGCCGCCGTGGCCACCGCGGTCGAGCGGTTCGGACGGCTCGACGTCGTCGTCAACAACGCCGGCACCCTGTCCATGGGCATGATCGAGGAGTACACCGAGGCCGAGGCGCGAGCCCAGTTCGAGGTCAACGTCTTCGGCGCGTTGTGGGTCAGCCAGGCCGTGCTGCCCCACCTGCGCGCCCAACGGTCCGGTCACATCGTGCAGGTCTCCAGCATCGCCGCACTCGCCGGCTTCCCGAGCACCGGCATGTACAGCGCGAGCAAGTTCGCGTTGGAAGGCATGAGCGAGGCCCTGGCGATGGAGGCGGCGGCCTTCGACATCAAGGTCAGCATCGTGCAGCCCGGCGGCTACTGGACCGACCTCTACACCAGCATGACGACCACCACCCCGGTGGAGGCGTACGCGCCGCTGCGCGCCGAGCTGGAGCGACAGTGGGCGGCCGGCTCCGTCGACAGCGAACCCCGGCTGGCCGCCGAGGCGCTGCTGCAACTGGTCGACAGCGACGACCCGCCACTGCGGCTGCTGCTCGGCAGCATGGTCTACGACCTGGCGTTCGACATCTCCCGCCGGCGGATGGACACCTGGGCGGGCTGGGAGCGGGTCAGCCGAGCGGCGGAGCAGGCGGTGGCGGCCCCCGCCGGCACCTGACGCCGACGGGGGCCGCGCCGCTAGAGCGGGTACGTGCGCGCCACCGCCAGCATCTCCGAGCTGTGCGAGCCGACCACGCCCACGTCCGCCGGCCGGGCCCGGAACCCGGGCAGCGCGGACAGCCCGTCGCTGGCGTCCATCGCGCGCAGGTTCACCGGACCGTCGCCGGTGGTCGCCAGCGTCAGCGTCACCTCGACGCCCTCCGGCGGCGGGGCGTGGAAGACGATCCCGAAGCCCCACCGGCCCTCGCGCGCCTTGACCGGCACCTCCCGCCCGGCCACCGACGCGGCCCGCACGGTCGCGGTGGTGGTGTCCACGTGCAGCGTCAGCAGCCGCACCGGCCGCTGCGGCGTGACCCGCACCCGCAGTGTGCGCTGGTCGCCGGCACGGGTGTCGGCGAGCGTCTCCAGCTTCGGCGCGGGCAGGGACGCCGCCTGCGCCGGCCCGGCCCGCAACTCGCCGTCGCCCAGGCCGGGGAAGTCGTCGGCGACCGAGACGCTCCGGTCGACGTACCCGTCGGTCCAGGGCTGCGGCGCCTCCTCGTGACTGAGCCAGGCCGCCTTGCCGGTGCCGGCGTCCAGCGCGTACATCAGGTGGGTCGGCACGGGGTGGTCGGCGTCGAAGCGGTCCACGGCCAGGCCGACCCCGGCGAGCACCACCGCGGCCAGCGCGGCGGCCGTGGCGGGCAGCGCGCCGAGCCGGCGGGCCCGCAGCGCGAGCAGGCCCCGCTGGCCGCCGGCCTGCGGGTGCAGCAGGTCCACCACGGGCAGCGCGGCCAGGCCGAGCAGCACCGCGACGAGCGCGGCCACCGCGCCCATGCCCATGCCGAGCGCCGGGAAGAGCAGCACCACGGTGGGCAGCAGGATGACCACGGCCACCGCGGCGGCCAGGGTCACCGCGACCACCGGCCACGGGCCGTCGCGCCGGGTGGCCAGCGCGGTGAGGCCGGCGACCGCGCCGGCCAGCGCCGGCACTGTCGTCAGGTACGCCCCGCCGGGCACCAGCACGGCGAGCAGCACCCCGAACAGGGCCAGCCAGGTCAGCCCCCCGAACGCCAGGGCGGCCGGGCCGACCCGGCGGCGGCTCAGCGCGTACCAGCAGAGCAGCACCGCGGCGGCGAGCGCCACCACGGCGAGCCGGTACCAGACCGGACGGTACGGGTCGAGCAGCTCCGCGTATCCGGGGCGGACCGTGGTGATCGCGGTCCAGAGCAGCCAGGCGCCCAGCGGGGCCACCACGAGGGGCACCAGGGTCAGGGCGGCGCCGGCGGCGAGCGTGCCGGCGGTGGCCCGCCCGCGCCGGCGCAGCAGCCAGCCGAGCGCGCCGACCGCGAGCAGCGCGACCACGGCCAGCGGCAGGGTCAGCCAGCCGGGATAGCGGACCAGGCCGCCGGGAACGGGGAAGTAGGTGTCGTCGTGGCCGGCACGCAGGTCGCCCAGGTCGGTGCGGCCGAACTCGCGGGCCAGGCCGAGCGCGTTGTCGCCGTGCATCTGGAGGCTGCCCCGGTCCATCCGGGCCGGCACGTCCAGCGGCGTGTGGTAGATCGCCCCGCCGTCGATGTAGGCGGAGTTCAACCCGACGAACCTCTGGTCGAGGAACGCGGTGAAGTCGGTGTCGTTGGGCAGCGCCCGGTAGATCTCCACCGCGAACGAGGTGCCCACCGGGTGCGGGGCGGCCCGACCGAAGACGTCCACCAGCTTCGCGTTGTTCCGCGAGGTCTCGAACATGATCACCGGGCCGGTGGAGCCGCGCGCCTCCAGGTTGAGCACCACCCCGCCGTCGGCGGCCAGCGGGTGGTCGGCGGCGAAGCCGGCGGCGCCGCACAGGCACGCCTCCTCCGCGTCGGTGAGCACGAAGACCACGTCGTTGCGGGGGCGCGGGCCGGTGGTCAGCGCCCGGGCCACCTCCAGGATGGTGGCGGTGCCGGCGGCGTCGTCGTTGCCGCCGGGCCCGGTCTGCACCGAGTCGTAGTGGGAGACGAGGAAGACCCTGCCGGTCGGGTCGGTGCCGGGGAGCCGGGCCACCACGTTGCGGACCCGGGCCAGCGTCGCCCCGCCGGCCGCGCCGCTGAGCTGCCCGGCCTCGGGCGCGACCGCGTCCTGCACCTGCGTCTCCAGGCCCAGCCCGCGCAGCGTGCCCACCAGGTGCTCGCGTACCCGGTCGTTGGCCTCGCTGCCGGCCACGTGCGGCCGGGCGGCGATCACCTCCACGTTCCGGTACGCCCGGGCGGCGCTGAACTCGTCGGCCGGCGCGCTCACCGGGCGCGGCGCCGGGGTGGACAGGTCGAGCAGGACGCCCGCCCCGACGGCGAGCAGCGCGACCAGCGCGGCGACGGCGGCGGGCAACCGGCGGCGCGGCTTGGCCAACGCCCGGTCGGCGGGGCGGGTGGGGGGTGCGCCCACGGGGACTCCTCGGGGTGGATCTACGGGGGTGGGCATCATCCTGCACCCCCGGGCCTCGCGGCGGCACCACCCGGTCGGTGCCTCGCCGCCCTGGCACCGCTCCCGGCGTAACATCGGTGGTCGGCCGTGCCGCTGTCCGGGTGGACGAGGTTCACCGCCGACCGATGCCGACGGCGGTCGTGTGGTGTGCGACCGTTTGTCTTAGCCTGGATCGCCCACGGCGCCCGGAAGGAGCCCGACATCACCAGCGAACTCCCGCGCCTCGCGGCGGTGACCCGGCCGCACGGGGGGAGCAGCGTGCCGGGTTCCGTCGTCGTGCCCCGGGCCGGCGCGGGGCTGCACGGCGGCCTCCCGCCGGGCGAGCGGCTGCGGGTGCTGCTGGTCGAGGACGACGAGGGCGACGCCTTCCTGGTCGGCGAGCTGCTCGCCGAGACCAACTCGATGATCGACCTGCTGGTGGCGACCAGCCTCAGCGAGGCCCGGCAGCGGGTGATGGGCGTGGACTGCGTCCTGCTCGACCTGGGCCTGCCGGACGCGCAGGGCCTGGACGGGCTGCGCCGGGTGCTGGAGATGGCCAGCGGCGCCGCGGTCTGCGTGCTGACCGGCCGCTCCGACGAGCACCTGGGCATCGTGGCGGTCGCCGAGGGCGCGCAGGACTACCTGGTCAAGGGCCAGGTGGACGGTGTCCTGCTGACCCGGGCGCTGCGCTACGCGGTGGAGCGCAAGCGGGCCGACGAGAACGCCCGCCGGCTGCGCGAGGTGGAGCTGCGTCAGGCCGAGTCGGCCCGCCTGGAGCGCGGCCTGCTGCCGCAGCCGCTGATGACCACCGACGAGGTCGCGGTGCACACGTTCTACCGGCCCGGCCGGCACGCCGCGCTGATCGGCGGCGACTTCTACGACGTGGTGCAGACCCGACCGGACCGGATCGACCTGATCGTCGGCGACGTCTGCGGCCACGGGGTGGACGAGGCCGCGCTCGGCGTCGAGCTGCGGGTGGCCTGGCGGGCCCTGGTGCTGGCCGGGGTGCCCGACGACGAGGTGCTGCCCGCGCTGGAGCAGGTGCTGATGAGCGAGCGCCGCCTCCAGGAGATCTTCGCGACGGTGGCGACCGCCCGGCTCGACCTGGCGTCCGCGCGGGCCACCGTCCGGCTCGCCGGCCATCCGCCGCCGCTGCTGCTCAGCGGCGGTAAGGTCGCCCCGGTGCCGGCCAAGGGCGGCCTGCTGCTCGGCGTCCGACCCCGTCGCCCCGTCGCGTTCGACCTGGAGTTCGACACCGACGACTGGTCGCTGCTGATGTACACCGACGGCCTGATCGAGGGCCGGGTCGACGGCGGCGACGAGCGGCTCGACGTGCCGGGCCTGACCGACCTGCTCGCCGACCCGGCCAACCGGGCGGTGCCGCTGGCCGAGCTGCCCGCCTGGCTGGTCGGTCGCGCCGAGCAGATCAACGGCGGCCCGCTGGCCGACGACGTGGCGATGCTGCTGGTCACCCGTGGTGGCGGCCGGTGAACCCGAGGGACGAGCGAAAGTGGGATCGGTGAAGGCGTACCAGCAGGGGTGGACCCTGCGGCGGCGGGTGGCCGCGCTCCTTGGCGTGGTGCTGGTGCTGCTGCTCGGGCTGGCCGCCGCGGAGGCGGCGGTCGCCGCGAAGAACCGGCAGAACATCGACGCGGTGCTGCTCAAGACCGGCCCGCTGCGGGTCCAGGCGCAGGAGCTGATGAGCGTCCTGCTGGACCAGGAGACCGCGGTGCGCGGCTACGCGGTGAACGGCGACCGCAACGACCTGGTGCCCTACCGGGAGGGCGTGCAGCGCGAGCAGGCCCTGATCGCCTCCATCCGTGACCTCTCCGCCGACTACCCGGACGTGCGCCGGGAGCTGGGCCTGGTCGAGCAGCGGACCGCGCAGTGGCGCAGCCAGGTCGCCGAGCCGGTGATCGCGACCACGGAGCGCAGCGGCCCGGCCGCCGGGCAGGCGCTGATCACCGACCAGACCCGGCAGCAGTTCGACGGCATCCGCACCGCTGTCACGACGCTTCAGGACGAGGTCCTCACCGTCCGGAAGGAGACCGCCGACCGGGTCAACGCCACCAGCAACGCGCTGGTGGTGCTGCTGATCATCGCGGCCCTGGTGGTGGCGGTGGCCGGCACGGTCATGCTGCTCTCGCTCGACCGGATCCTGATCCGCCCGCTGGCCGGGCTGGTCGGGCAGGTGCGCGAGGTCGCCGCCGGCGACTACCAGCACCACATCGAGGGGTCCGGCCCGCCCGAGTTCCGCCGGCTCGCCGACGACATCGACCTGATGCGGCAGAAGATCGCCCAGGAGCTGGACGAGGTACGCCAGGCGCGGGAGCGGATCGAGTGGGTCAACAGCCAGCTCCAGAAGCAGGCCGAGGAGCTGACCCGCTCCAACCGTGACCTGGAGCAGTTCGCGTACGTGGCCTCGCACGACCTCCAGGAGCCGCTGCGCAAGGTGGCCAGCTTCTGCCAGCTCCTCCAGCGGCGCTACGCGGGGCAGCTCGACGAGCGGGCGGACCAGTACATCGCGTTCGCGGTGGACGGCGCGCAGCGGATGCAACGGCTCATCAACGACCTGCTCGCGTTCTCCCGGATCGGCCGGTTGACCACCGGCTTCACGGAGGTCGACCTGAACAAGGTGATGGGCGACGTGGCCGGGCAGACCGAGGCGGCCCGGCAGTACGCCGACGCCGAGCTGACCTGGGACGAGATGCCGACGATCCGCGGCGAGGAGCCGCTGCTGACCAACCTGCTGGTCAACCTGGTCAGCAACTCGGTGAAGTTCCGCCGCCCCGACGTGACGCCCAAGGTGCACGTGTCGGCCCGGCTGGTGGACGGCGAGTGGGAGATCAGCTGCCGGGACAACGGCATCGGGATCGAGCCGGAGTTCGCCGACAAGATCTTCGTGATCTTCCAGCGGCTGCACTCCAAGGACGCGTACCCGGGCACCGGCATCGGGCTCGCCATCGTCAAGAAGATCGTGGAATATCACGGCGGTCGGGTCTGGGTGGACACCGACGCCGAGGTCGGCACGACGATCCGGTTCACGCTGCCCGCGCTGGAGGCCGACGTCGAGGCGGCCCGGGCGGCCGACGAGGCCGGGGCCGCCGAGGGCGCCGAGGCGACCGAGCCGGTGGAGGGGTCGACCGGGGACGGGGCGTCGACCGGGGAGGGCGCCGAGGACGCCGCTCCCGAGGTCGCCACTCAGCCGGACGGCCCGGTACGCGAGGAGTCGCCCGCACGGGCGGACGGACACGGTACAAACGGTGGCATGAAGGAGACGGTGGGATGACCGCGCCTGCGGACGGCAAGAGCCCGATCGAGGTCCTGCTCGTCGAGGACGACCCGGGCGACGTGCTGATGACCCAGGAGGCGTTCGAGGAGCACAAGCTCCGCAACCGCCTCACCGTCGTCTCCGACGGCGCGGAGGCCCTGGCCTACCTGCGTCGCGAGGGCCAGTACGCGGACGCGGTCACCCCCGACCTGATCCTGCTCGACCTCAACCTGCCCCGCCGGGACGGCCGGGAGGTGCTGGAAGAGATCAAGAAGGACGAGGAACTGCGCAGGATCCCGGTCGTGGTGCTCACCACCTCGCAGGCCGACGAGGACATCCTGCGCAGCTACCAGCTGCACGCCAACGCCTACGTGACCAAGCCGGTGGACTTCGAGCGCTTCATCTCGGTGGTCCGCCAGATCGACGAGTTCTTCGTCAGCGTGGTCAAGTTGCCGCCGCGTGGCTGACCCGCTGCTGGACGACGTCGCCGCGCTGCTGCGGGAGGCCGCGGCCGACGTCGTGGTGCCGCTGTTCCGCCGGCTCGACGCGTCCGACATCTCCGAGAAGGCGCCCGGCGAGGTGGTGACCGTCGCCGACCGCGAGGCCGAGAAGCTGATCTCCGAAGGGCTGCGACGGCTGCGGCGCGGCTCGGTCGTGGTCGGCGAGGAGGCCGTCGCCGACGATCCCGACCTGCTGCGGCACCTGCACGGCACCGGCGACGTCTGGCTGGTCGACCCGGTCGACGGCACGTCCAACTTCGCCGCCGGCCGGCGGCCGTTCGCGTTGATGGTGGCGCTGCTCACCGACGGCGTACCGGTGGCCTCCTGGGTCTACGACCCGCTGGACGGCACGATGGCGGCCGGCCGGCTCGGCGCGGGCACGACGCTGGACGGCACGCCGGTGCGGGCCGCCGGGTCGGCGCCGGAGGCGGGCGCGCTGCGCGGCACCGCGATGACGAAGTTCCTGCCGGCGGACTTCCGCCGCGACGTCGAGGCCGGCGGTCGGCGACTCGGAGAGCTGCTGCCCGGCCAGCACTGCGCCGGCCGGGAATACCTGGACATCCTCACCGGCGCCCAGCAGTTCGTGCTGTTCTGGCGCACCCTGCCCTGGGACCACACCCCCGGCACGCTGCTCGTCCGGGAGGCCGGCGGGGTGGCCCGCCGCTTCGACGGCACCGACTACCACCCGGCCGACGAGGGCCGGGGCCTGTTGGTCGCCGCCAGCGAGGAGATCTGGGACGAGGTGTACGCGGCGCTGCTGGCCCGCTGATCGGCGCTGGGCGACGACCGCGACACGCTGCGTCGACGTTACGCGCTCCGCGCCCTCGCCGGCCTGGCGCGGGGCGCGCGGTCCGGTATCGTGACCGGCGGTCTCCGCCAGCAGGCCGCCGCCCGGCGCCGGCGGAGACGCCGCCGCGCACGGTCGACTCGGGGGGCCGGCGGTCGACGGAAGGACCAACAGTGCCCAGGACCAGCCTCACCGGCCGGCGCGTCCGCCGGTCGTTGCTCGCGCTGCTCGCCGCGACGGCCGTGCTGCTCGGCGCCGGCAGCCTCGCCGTGGCCGGCCCGGCCGCCGCCGCGCCGAGTCCGAACGCCCCCGACGAGGGCGACAGCAAGCAGTTGCGGGCGGCGCTGGAGGCCGCGGCGAAGGGCCACATCGACGCCAAGAACCGGCTGGACAACTCCAGGCGCCGGCAGGCCGCGCTGGCCACCCAGCTCAAGGACATCGAGGCGCGCCTCGTCGGGTTGACCGCGCAGGCCGGTGAGGTGGCCGTGCAGTCCTACCGGCTGGGTCGGCTCAACGAGGCGTCGATGCTGCTGGCCAGCTCCGGGCCGGACGACTTCCTCCAGCGGGCCGCCGAGCTGGACACGATGGCCCAGCGGGACAGCAAGCGCCTGGGTGACCTGGCCCGGGCCAAGGCCGAGGCGGCCGAGTCGAAGCTGGCCATCGACACCGAGGTGCGGGAGCAGCAGAAGCAGCTCGCCGTGCTGGCCCGCAAGAAGAAGGACGCCGAGGTCGCGCTGGCCAAGGTCAGCTCCGGGGCCGGCTCCGGCTTCAGCGGCGGTTCCTCGTCGGCCAAGCCGGCGCCGCGCAACTCGGACGGCTCGTGGCCGTCGGAGTCGTGCTCGGTGGACGACCCGACCCCCGCGTCCGGCTGCATCACGCCGCGCACGCTGCACATGCTCCAGCAGGCCAAGGCCGCCGGCTACAAGCGCTACGCGTCGTGTCACCGCAGCGGCGGGGGCGGCGAGCATCCCAAGGGCCGGGCCTGCGACTTCGCCGCCGCCACCGACGGGTTCGAGGACCGCACGGCCACCGGCGGCGACAAGGCGTACGGCGACAGCCTCGCCGCCTGGGCCAAGAACAACGCGAACCGGCTCGGCATCATGTACGTGATCTGGTATCGCCAGATCTGGATGCCGAACACCGGTTGGCGGGCGTACAGCGGGGGCGGCAGCCCGGCCGCCGACCACACAAACCATGTTCACATCTCGATGTACTGACCCGGTGGCCCAGGAACGCTGCGTACCATCGCGACGGTGAGCAGCACATCGTCCGACGTCATCACCGAGCCGGTCGCCGGCACGACTGCCCCGCCGCGGGCCCTGCCGAACGGGCTCGCCGCGTTCCTGGTCTTCCTCTCCAGCGGCGCGGTGCTGGTGCTGGAGACCGTCTCACTGCGCCTGGTCGGCCCGTACGTCGGGGTGACGCTCCAGGTGACCAGCTCGGTCATCGGCATGGCGCTGGCCGCCATCGCGTACGGGGCGTGGATGGGCGGGTGGCTCGCCGACCGGCGGGACCCGCGCACCCTGATCGCCCCGGCGCTGGTGCTGGCCGGCATCGCCACCGCGGTCACCCTGCCGATCGTCCGCTACGCCGGTGAGGTGCTGCGCGGCGGCGCGGCGAGCGCGGTGCTCCTGCTGACCGCGGTGACCGTGCTGCTGCCCGCGGCGCTGCTGGCCGGGATCACCCCGCTGGTGGTGAAGCTCCAACTCGCCGACCTGCGCCGCACCGGCCAGGTCGTCGGCAAGCTCTCCAGCATCGGCACGCTGGGCGGCATCACGGCCACGCTCGGCACCGGCTTCATCCTGGTCGCCGCGCTGCCCAGTTCGGTGATCGTGCTGGCGCTGGCCGCGGTGCTCGGGGCGACCGGGCTGGCGCTCGGCTTCTGGCTGCGGCGGCGCTCCGGCGGCGGGCCGTCGGCCCCGGGCCGGGCCAAGGCCGCGCTCGCGCTGCTCGGCCTCTCCGCGGCCGGGCTCACCGCCGCCGCCCCGAACCCGTGCGACGTGGAGACCGCCTACCACTGCGCGCGGGTCGAGGTGGACCCGCAGTGGCCGGAAGGCCGCACGCTCTACCTCAACTCGGCCGAGCACTCCTACGTCGACCTGGGCGAGCCGACCCACCTGAAGTACGGGTACACGCAGTGGATCGGCCTGGTCGCGGACCTGGCCCGTCCGGCGCGGCAGCCGGTGGACGCGCTGCACCTGGGCGGCGGCGGCTTCACCGTGCCGCACTATCTGGCCGCGACCCGGCCGGGCACCGACAACCTGGTCTTCGAGCTGGACGGCGGCCTGGTCGACCTGGACAAGCGGGAGCTGGGCCTGCGTACCGGTCCGCAGCTGCGCGCCCGGGTGGGTGACGCGCGGGTGCTGCTCGGGGGCGAGCCGACCGACAGCCGCGACCTCATCGTCGGGGACGCGTTCGGCCACCTGGTGGTGCCCTGGCACCTGGCCACCCGCGAGATGGCCGCCGACGTCCGGCGGGTGCTGCGCCCGGACGGCGTCTACGTGCAGAACGTCATCGACTACCCGCCGGACCGGTTCATCAAGGCCGAGCTGGCCACCGTCTCGGCGGTCTTCGAGCACGTCGCGCTGATCGCCCCGCCCGGCGCGGTCGCCGGTCGGCAGGGCGCGAACTTCCTGATCATCGCCTCGGACGCGCCGCTGCCGCTGGCCGGGATCCCGGCCGGGCTGAAGCTGCTGCCGGAACCGGCCGAGCTGCTCGACGAGGCCCGCACCGCCGAGTGGGTCGGGGACGCGCAGGTCCTCACCGACGACTACGCGCCGGTGGACCAACTCCTCGCGACCGCCTGAACGGGTGACTTTCCTGACCGATTCCGACCGCTGAGGTGTACGAGGGCCCACTTCGGGCAACAGGACCGACCATGGGCGGACCGGTCAGGAACGGCGTGCAACTGCTCGGCGAGCGATACCGGCTCGTCGAGCAGTTGGGTGCGGGCGGCATGTCGGTCGTCTGGCGCGGCTACGACGAGGTGCTCGGCCGGCAGGTGGCGGTCAAGGTGCTCGCCTCCCGGCTGGCCAGTGACAAGGCGTTCCGGCACCGGATCCGCGTCGAGGCGCAGGCCGCCGCGCGGCTCTGCCACCCCAATATCACCAACGTGTACGACTACGGCGAGTCGATCCAGGTCGGGTTGACCGTTCCGTACGTGGTTATGGAGCTGGTCGACGGCGGCCCGCTCAGCGGCCGGCTCGGCCGGGACGGGCAGCTTCCCTGGCGGGAGGCCATGACGATCGGCGCGGAGGTGGCCTCGGCGCTGGCCACCGCGCACGCCCGGGGCGTGGTGCACCGGGACGTGACCCCGGGCAACGTCATGCTCACCCCGACCGGCGTGAAGGTCGTCGACTTCGGCATCTCGGCTCTGGTGGGGGAGAGCGACAAGGGGCCGGACGGCGCGCTGCTCGGCACGCCCGCCTACCTGGCCCCGGAGCGGCTGGACAACGGGCACGTCTCGCCGGCCACCGACGTGTACGCGGTGGGGCTGCTGCTCTACCGGATGCTCACCGGCCGGCTGCCGTGGCAGGCCAGCACCACCACCGAGATGCTCCGCGCCCACATGTACCGGGA
Source organism: Micromonospora sediminicola (assembly GCF_900089585.1). Taxonomy (NCBI): domain Bacteria; kingdom Bacillati; phylum Actinomycetota; class Actinomycetes; order Micromonosporales; family Micromonosporaceae; genus Micromonospora; species Micromonospora sediminicola. The sequence continues at coordinate 1,086,179 of NZ_FLRH01000003.1, forward strand.
TCCGGACCCGATGCCGCCGGTGCCGGGGCTGCCCGCCCAGGTCGCCGAACTGGTCCAGCGCTGCCTGGCCAAGCGCCCCGAGGACCGTCCGCCGACCACCGAGGTGGCCCGGACCCTCGCCGAGGCGGCCGGCATCGCGGCGGTCGTGCCGGTGTCGCCGGCGTTCGGCCGGATCGACCCGGCGCTGATGGAGAACGCCGGCACCACCATCCTGCCGTGGTCGGCGGAGACCGACGCGCTGCCGTTCTCGGTGGTCCGCACCCGGACCCGGCGGGCCGCGGTGCGGCGGCGCCGGGTGGAGGCCGGGGTGGCCGCCGCCGGCCTGATCGCGGTCACCGCAACCCTGTGGGGGGTGACGTCGCGGAGCCCGGCCAGCGGCGGCGTGGAGCCGACCGAGGCGCGGATGGGGCTGCCCGAGCCGACCCCGTGCGCGGTCGACTACTCGCTGCGCCGCGACACCGGCAAGGACTTCTCGGCCGAGCTGACGGTGACCAACACCGGCACCCGCGAGCTGCGCGACTGGACCATGAACTTCAGCTTCCCCGGCAAGCAGGCGATCACCACGGCCCAACCTCCGGTACGCCAGGTGGGGCGGGCCGTGTCGGTCACCGCCCCGGCGACGACTCCGGTGTTGGCGCCGGGCGCGTCCACCAAGGTCACGCTGGCCGGGCGCTACAGCGGGAGCAACACGCTGCCGGTGGAGTTCACGATCGGCGGACGCACGTGCGGGGTGCAGGTGTCGGGCATCGCCGGTTCGGTGCCGATCACCGTCGCGCCGACCACCAAGCCGCCGGCCAAGCCGGCCACCAAGACCACCGCCAAGGGCGGGACGGCGAAGGCGAAGCCCGCGCCGAAGCCGAAGGCCGAGCCGGCGAAGCCGAAGCCCAAGGGTGCTCCGAAGGGAAAAGGGAAGTAGACCGGCCGAAGGGGGGTGAGCACGGCAAGGACAAGGCCAAGGGCAAGGGTCCGAAGGGCCCGAAGGGGTGACGGTCAGGCCAGCGCGGCGAAGCGCTGCACCTGGGCGATGCTGCCCTCCACGATGAGCACGCTCTCCGGCTCCAGCACGGTCTCCGGCCCGGCGTAGCGGAACGGCTGGCCGGGCTGCTTGGCGCCGACCACCATCACGCCGTACCGGTCCTGCGGGGCCAGGTCGCGCAGCGAACGCCCGACCAGCGGCGGCGGCACCCGGATCTTGGCGATGGCGAAGTCGTCGCCGAACTCGATGAAGTCGAGCATCCGGCTGACGATCAGGTGCGCCACCCGCTCGCCGGTCTCCGCCTCCGGGAACACCACGTGGTGCGCGCCGACCGAGTGCAGGATCTTCGCGTGCTTCTCCGAGGTGGCCCGGGCCCAGATCTGCGGTACGCCCAGCTCGGTCAGGGCCAGCACGGTGAGTACGCTCGCCTCGACCGACGCGCCGATGGCGACCACCACCCGGGGGAAGTCGGCCATACCGAGCTGGCGCAGCACCGCCTCCTCGGTGGCGTCGGCCTGCACCACCCGGTCCAGTTCGCCGGACCAGCGCTGGACCCGCTCCGGGTCGCGGTCGACGGCCAGCACCTCGTGGTCGAGCCGGGCCAGCGAGTTGGCCAGGTGACAGCCGAACCGGCCGAGGCCGATCACGGCGACGCCGGTGTCCTCGGAACGTCTAGCCGACAATGGGTTGCTCCTCCGGGTAGCGGTACAGGCGTCGCCGGGTGTTCAACGCGATCGCGGACCCGAGGGTGAGCGGGCCGACCCGGCCGATGTACATGAGCGCGATCAGCACGTACTGCCCGGACGGCGGCAACTGCTGGGTCAGGCCGACGGTGAGCCCGGTGGTGCTGAACGCCGAGGTGACCTCGAACAGCGCGGCGTGGAAGCGCACGTGCGCGGTCAGCGCGATCAGGCCGACCGTGCCGGCGGTGACCAGCGCGACGCTGAGCAGGGCGACCGTCAGCGCCTGCCGCTGGCTGGCCGAGGCCACCCGGCGGTGCCCCACCGTGGTGTCCGGTTCGCCGCGCAGCTCCGCCCAGATGGCGAAGCCGAGCAGGAAGAACGTGGAGACCTTGATGCCGCCGGCGGTGCTGGCGCTGCCGCCGCCGATGAACATCAGGCCGACGAACATCGGGTAGCTCTCCTCGGTGAGCCGATCCACGTTGATCAGGTCGAAGCCGCCGGTGCGGCTCAGCGCGATCTGGCCGAAGGTCGACAGCACCTTGCCCGGCACGTCGTAGGTGCCGATCGTGTACGGGTTGCCCCACTCGGCCAGCAGCAGGTAGCCGAAGCCGACGGCGATGAGCACCAGGCTGCCCCAGACGGTCAGCTTGGTGGCGACCGCCCAGCGCGCCGGCCGCCGCCACTCCCGGGTGGCCTCGAAGAGCGCCGGGAAGCCGAGCCCGCCGATGATCGCGCCGGCGCAGAGCGGCAACGTCACCCAGGGGTCGCGGGCGAAGGCGACGAGGCCGTCGGAGTAGAGCGTGAAGCCGCCGTTGTTGAACGCCTGGATCGAGTGGAACACGGCGGCCCAGATCGCCCGCCCGGGCGCGTAGTCGTAGACCAGCCACAGCCGCGCGCCGACCACGGCGGCCACCAGCGCTTCCGTGACGAAGACGGTGGCCGCGATCCGCAGCAGCAGCCGGCGTAGGTCACCGAGGCCGAACTCGGCGGTCTCGGCCTGGACGAGCAGCCGGTTGCGCAGGCCGAGCTGGCGGGAGACCGCGAGGATCACCAACGACGCGCCGGTCAGGATGCCGAAGCCGCCGAGCTGCGTGAGCACGGTGATCATCACCAGCCCGAAGCCGTTCCAGTAGTTCGGCGTGTCGGTGACCGTCATGCCGGTCACCGACACCGCCGAGGTGGAGGTGAACAGCGCGGTCTCGAACGAGGTGTAGCGCTGCTCGCTCGTGGCCCAGGGCAGCATGAGCAGCCCGGTGCCGACCAGGATCACCACCAGGAACCCGAGCGGCACCAGCCGGACGGGCTTGCGGAGCAGGCGGCGCACCACGTCATCTTCCGTCCGGAGATTCACCGGCAGGTCAGGAACCGACCAACTGGCGGCCAACCGGGACCGGTCTGCTGTGCGTACCCATCGACGACAGGAGACGGCGTTGCGACGTACCCTTTCCGCCCTCGGCGTGGCCGGCGCGCTGCTCGCGGCGGCGGCCGTGGTGGTGCCGGCCGTGGCCGCCCAGGCCGGCCCGGACCACCACGCCGAGCGCCCCCGCGCGACCCAGCGGCCGATCGTGATCGGTCACCGGGGGGCCAGCGGCTACCGCCCGGAGCACACCCTGGAGGCCTACCGGCTCGCCATCCGGCAGGGCGCCGACTTCATCGAGCCGGACCTGGTCTCGACGAAGGACGGCGTGCTGGTCGCCCGGCACGAGAACGAGATCTCGGGTACGACGGACGTGGCGGCCCACCCCGAGTTCGCCGCCCGCAAGGCGACGAAGACCATCGACGGGGTAGCGGTCACCGGCTGGTTCACCGAGGACTTCACGCTGGCCGAGCTGAAGACGCTGCGGGCGAAGGAGCGGCTGCCGCTGGTGCGGGTGGCCAACACCGCGTTCGACGGCAGGTTCGAGATCCCCACCTTCCAGGAGGTCATCGACCTGGCCCGGGCCGAGTCGAAGGCGCGGGGCCGGACCATCGGCGTCTACCCGGAGACGAAGCACCCCACCTACTTCGCGTCGATCGGGCGGGCGCTGGAGGAGCCGCTGGTCGCGGTGCTCCGGAAGAACCGGCTGACCCACCGCAACGACCCGGTCTTCATCCAGAGCTTCGAGACCGCCAACCTGCGCAAGCTCGACACGATGACCGACGTGCGGCTCGTCCAGCTCATGGACGCGGCCGGCGCCCCCTACGACTTCACCGCCGCCGGCGACCGCCGGACCTACGCCGACCTGGCCACCGCCGCCGGCCTGGCCTGGGTGTCCCGGTACGCCGACGGCGTCGGCCTGAACAAGAACCTGATCGTGCCCCGGGACGCCGCCGGCCGGCTGCTCGCGCCGACCTCGGTGATCCGGGACGCGCACCGGCTCAAGCTGGTGGTGCACGCGTGGACCTTCCGGGCCGAGAACCAGTTCCTGCCGGTGGACTTCCGGATCGGCGCCGACCCGAACGCGCGCGGTGACATCACGTCCGAGTACGAACTCTTCTTCGACCTGGGCCTCGACGGCGCGTTCGCCGACCAGCCCGACACGGCGGTCGCCGCCCGCGCCGGCCGCTGACGCCCGCTCACCCGTCGGGGTGCCCGCGTTCGCGCGGACACCCCGACGTGCCTCCCGCCTGCAGCGATCGCCCGCCCGCTTGCCGCGCCCGCCCGCCGCGCCCGCCCGCCCGCTTGCCGCGCCCGCCCGCTTGCCGCGCCCGCCCGCCTGCCGCGCCCGCCCGCCTGCCGCGCCCGCCCGCCTGCCGCGCCCGCCCGCCTGCCGCGCCCGCCCGCCTGCCGCGCCCGCCTGCCGCGCCCGCCCGCCCGCCGCTCTCGCCCGGTCGCTTGCCGCGCTCGCCCGCCTTCCACGGTTGCCCGGTCGCTTGGCGCGGTCGCCCGCCTTCTACGGTTGCCCGGTCGCTTGGCGCGGTCGCCCGCCTGCCCGCCACGGTTGCCCGGTCGCTTGGCGCGGGTCGCCCGCCTGCCTGCGCCGTTGCCCGCCTCGCGCCGCTGCCCGTTGCCCACTGCTCAGGGAAGGCGGCTGTGCTTGCCAGCGCCTTTAGAGCTGATAGCAGATTCGACTCACGCCCCGCCGGCCGCCGGGCCCCAGCGTTAGGAGGGGGCCCTTCCTCTACCGCAGACGTTAATAAGGGGCCCTTCCTTACACCGGGGCACGCCGCCCCGGGCGGGGTGATGAGTCGGAGCTGTTATCAGCTCGAAAGGCGGCGGGAGGGCGGTGACCCTCTCGCGCCTGGGGAGGTGATGACGTGGGTGGACCGGCTGGCGTGGGTCGGTCAGGTCGTCACATTGCCAGTCGGCCCCGGGGGCTACTGTCCCGGTGGCTCGGCGACGTAGGTGCCACGGCCGGGCTGGCCGGTGATCAGCTCGCGGTCGTGCAGCAGGGACAGGGCACGGGACGCGGTGTTCATGTGGACCCCGTAGCTCTCGGCCAGCTCACGGGTCGAGGGCAGCTTGTCGCCGGGCTTCAGCTCACCGCTCCTGATCTTCGCGGTGAGCTCGTTGGCGATCTGACGGTATGGCGCTTCGGCTGTGGGCATGGTGAGGACTCCGGTTGGTTCGGCACCTCCGATCATGCCGGGCCTACACCAGCATCTGCAACAGGCAAGAAAGCCCGATGTGGACGCTCGACCTACACAGGTATTTTGGGTAGGCTGACCCACGTCCGGCTCCGGTTGGTTCGGCAAACCGCGGGGTCGGACCCGGATTGGGCTCCGGGGCCGTACCGCCGAACGAGGCTGCGGTCGCGGGGCCGGCGACCCGCCCGCGTCCCCTGTCTGCGGGCGGGTCGCCTCCACGGCTGGCGAGGAGGATTCGTGCGCAACGTGCTCCACCTGTTCCACCCGGCCCGGCGACCTCGTGGGGGCCGGGCGCCGAACGAGGGCTGGTACCGCTCCGAGTCGTGCCGACCGCTGAGCGTCGGGCAGATCCGCGAGCGGCGGTTCCGCACCGTGCGGCGTGGCGGACTCGACCCGGCGGACGTGCACGCGTTCCTGCACCGGGTCGCCGGCGACCTGGCGCTGGCCCGGCACGACGCGGCCCGGTGCGCCGAGGAGAACAACCGGATCAAGCGGGCGCTCCGCGCCTGGCAGTCCCGGTTCGCGCCGGGGGCGTACCGGTGAGTCGGGAACGGTTCGTCGTACACCTGCCGGTGCTCGCGGCCGACCTCGACGGCGCCCGTGGGTTCGCCAGGGCCATCTGTCGCGCGCTCGGCTTCCTGGCCGACGTCGAGCGGGCCGGGACGACCGTGTCGCGGGAGGACGAGCAATCCCTCCGCCACTGGGTCTGGTGCGACCGGGTGCTGGACGGCGGCCGGCGCTGCCCGCGGGCGGCCGAGCACGACGGTGGTTGTGGGCCGGTGGCGACGACGACTCATGATCGGCGAAGCGGCCACCGAAACGGACATTTCACCCAATAATGGCGTGGCCGCCTGCGACGAGGGGCAGGCGCTTCACGGGGGATTGTGCATGTCCATTCTGAGAGCTACACGAATGCGGCGGTGGTGGTGCGCGGCCGCCGCCGCGACCCTGGTGGGTGGCCTGCTGCCGTTGGTCGGCCCGCAGGCGGCGACGCCGGCCCGCGCGGCCGACGCCAACAACGCGACGCTCGTCGTCAACAAGGGTGGCGACCGCGTCGGTGAACAGACCGTCGGGCCGCTGGCCGGTGCCACGTTCGACTTCTACGCGGGAGTCAGCGGGACGCGTCCCGCCCCGGGCGCCACCCCGAACGCGTCCTGCACCACCGACGCCAGCGGCAGGTGCGCGGTCGACCTGCCTGGCCGCACCGGGACCAGCCAGGGCTACTGGATCATCGAGCGCAGCGCGCCGGACGGCTGGCGGGTCGTGGACAGCCTGGTCACCGGCAACGGGAGCAGCGCGCCGTTCCAGTCCACGCCCTACAACGGCGTGTTCACCGGAGCGGTGGCCAACAACCAGACGTACACCTTCCCGGTGGAGACCACCGGCAACACCAACCGGACGGCGCGTGGCCCGGTGTGGGCCGACGAGCGCGACAACCCGGCGCTGCCCGGGTCGTGCGGCCTGCACGTCGCGCTGCTGATCGACGTGTCCGGCTCCATCCGGCCCGACCTGCCGGTGGTCAAGAACGCGGCGAACGGCTTCGTCGACGCACTCACCGGCACCCCGTCGGAGATCGCGCTCTACTCGTTCGCGACCGACGCCACCGCGGTGCTCAACCCGACGCCCGTCTCCGACCAGGCCGGGGCGAACACCGTCAAGGACGCGATCAACGGCCTCACCGCCGGCGGCACCACCAACTGGGACCAGGGTCTCTGGCAGATCGCCGCGGCGCCGTTCGACTACGACGCCGTGATCATCCTGACCGACGGCAACCCCACCGTGTACGGGCCGCCGCCCGTCCAGGGCTCCGGCAGCTACACCCGGTTCGTGGAGGTGGAGAACGGCATCTTCTCCGCCAACGCGGTAAAGGCGAAGGGCACCCGGGTGGTCGCGGTCGGCGTGGGCGCCGGCGTGTCCGGCGCGCCGGACAACCTGATCGCCATCTCCGGGCCGGTGGCCAACTCGGACTACTACCAGACCGGCTACGACCAGCTCGCGGCCGTGTTCCGGGAACTCGCACTGGAGAATTGCCGCGGCACGGTCAGCGTGGTCAAGAAGGTGATCCCGCCAGGCGGCGGTGACCCGCAGCCGGCTGGCGGCTGGACCGTCTCCTCCAGCAGCGCCGGCGTGACGCCGCCGAGCGCGGTCACCGACACCTCGACCGGAGCGGTCAACCTCGCCGTCGACCTCGGCGGGCAGCCGAGCCGCGCGGTGGCGATCGCGGAGACGCCGCAGGCCGGCTTCGCCCTGGTCCCGCAGGACGGTCTGAACGCCACCTGCGCGGCCAGCGGTCAGCCGGTGCTGGTCACCAACAACGGCGACTTCGGGTTCAACGTCAACGCCCTCGCCAACGACGCGGTGACCTGCGTGATCCTCAACCAGGCCGAGGTCGCCCCGGCCACCGTGGTGGTGAACAAGACCTGGGTGATCAACGGGCAGACCTATCCGGATCCGGAGCAGGGCACCTCCTTCCAGGCCGCGCTGGTGCTGCCCGGCATCGACCAGCCGGCATGGGGCGTGGAGTACCACGACTACGAGGTCGGGCAGTCGATCGTCGTCGACGAGAACATCACCGCGTTGCCGCCGGGCTGCACCAACACGGCCAGCGGGGACCTCGGCGAGCAGACGCTTGCTGCCGGGACCAACACCTTCCAGATCACCAACACGGCGACCTGTGAGACGAAGCTGGCCCTGGTCAAGTCCGTGCGGAACCCGTACGGCGTGCCCGAACCGCCGGCCTCGGCGTGGGACCTGACCGCGTACGGGCCGAACGGGTTCACGGTGAAGAGCGGCGACCCGGCCCGCCCGGTCGTCGAGGACGCCGTCTACGCGCTCGGCGAGAACACCGTCCCCGGCTTCACCCAGACCGTGGTGCAGGGTGCGGTGATCGTGCCGCCGGCCACCGGTAGCTGGAGCTGCGCGCTGCGGCAACGGGACGGCTCGGTGGGCAACCCGGGCTTCGACGGCACCGACGGTCGGGTGTCCGTGCAGATCGGCCAGACGGCGGTGTGCACCGCGGTGAACGAGGCGCAACCCGCCCAGCTGACCCTGGTCAAGGAGGTGCGCAACACCCACGGCGGCACCGCGAAGCCGACGGACTGGGTGCTGAGCGCCACGCCGCCGGCCGGCTCGGTGACGCCGGTCACCGGTCGCAGCGGGCAGCCCGCCGTGACCAAGGCGGCGGTGAACCCGAACGTCGGCTACACGCTCGCCGAGAGCGACGGCCCGGCCGGGTACGAGCAGGTCGGCGCGCCCACCTGCGTGCTCACCGGCACGCAGACCCCGGTGCAGACGCCGGACAACGTCCTCACGCCCACCTTCGGGCAGGACATCACCTGCACGTTCGTCAACGCGGACGTGCCGCCACCGCCGCCGGCCCCGGGCCGGGTCACCCTGGTCAAGGAGGTGCAGAACACCTACGGCGGCACCGCGAAGCCCACCGACTGGGTGCTGAGCGCCACCCCGCCCGACGGCTCCGGGGCGGACCCGGTCAGCGGTCGCAGCGGTGAGCCCGTGGTCACCGATGCCCAGGTGGTCGCCGGTGTGCCGTACACCCTCAGCGAGAGCGGCGGGCCGTCCGGCTACGAGCTGACCGAGCTGCGCTGCGCCTTCAACGACACCGGCGAGCCGGCGCCCACCCCGGACAACGTGCTCACCCCGGCCGCCGGTCGCGCGTACACCTGCACCTGGCGCAACGGGCAGCTCGATCCGGGCGGGACGTACCTGACGCTGGTCAAGAAGGTCTGGGGCAAGGCCGCCCCGACCGAGTGGACGCTGAGCGCGACGCCGCAGAACGCGGCGACGCCGATCAGCGGCCCGTCCGGCAGCGCCGAGGTGACCAGGGTGTCGGTGCAGGCCGGCGTCGGCTACCGGCTCGCCGAGTCGGGCGGCCCCGAGGGCTACCAGGAGGCCGGGGCGCCGGAGTGCGTGCTGACCGGCACCGACACCCGGGTGCCCGTGGTGGACCGGGTGGTCACCCCGGCGCAGGGGCAGGACGTCACCTGCACCTTCGTCAACCGCATGGCGGAGAAGCCGTTCCCGCCGTTCCACCCGGGCAAGCACCTGCCGGTCACCGGCATGAAGCTCACCGGGGTGATCGGTGGCGGCGCGCTGGCGGTGACGGCCGGTGTGGTGCTGACGGTCCTCGGATGGCGGCGACGCCGATCGGTGTGACGCTGGATGGTCGGCCGGTGAACGGCTGACCGTGGCGGCCCGGTGGGACCTGCTCCCGCCGGGCCGTCGCGCGTACGCGGTCCGCGATGGCCCGGGCCGACATTGCGGCCGTGCCCCGCGTGGTGCGGCGGGCCATCCCGGGTCGGCGGGGTTACGTGGTGGTGTCCGACGTTGTAACGTGCGGCCATCCCGTCCCGGGCACTTGTGTGCGCCGACCACATAGCCCGTGGGTGACGTCACTTCTAGCGTGAGCCGACAACTGACAATCCTCCTGTCCTCACCTGGAGTCGCAATGACGATCCGGCACACGCGACGGGTGTTCCTTACCGCCGCCACCTCGGTGGCGGTCGCTCTGGCCGCCACGGCCTGTGGCAGCCCGCAGGACACCGCATCCGGCGGCGGCGACGCCGCCCCGGTCAAGGTCGGTCTGGTCTACTCCCAGTCCGGGCCGCTGGCCAGCTACGGCAAGCAGTACATCGAGGGGTTCAAGGCGGGCCTCGACTTCGCCACCAAGGGCACCGGCAAGGTCGGTGACCGCAAGATCGAGGTGACCGAGGCCGACGACGCGGGCGACCCGGCCAAGGCCGTCTCCGCCACCAAGGACATGATCGGCAAGGGTACGAAGATCATCGCCGGGTCCACCTCCTCCGGGGTGGCGCTCCAGGTGGCTCCGATCGCGGCGCAGAACAAGGTCCTGTTCATCTCCGGTCCGGCCGCCACCGACGCGGTGACCGGCGCGAACAAGTACACGTTCCGGTCCGGCCGGCAGTCGTGGCAGGACGTGACGACCGCCAAGTCGTTCATCGGCGACGCGGCCGGCAAGAAGGTCGTCGTCTTCGCCCAGGACGGCGCGTTCGGCGACGCGAACGAGGCCGCCGTCAAGGCCGTGATCGGCGGCGCCGGCGCGACCGTGAGCAGCGTCCGCGCGCCGGCCAGCGCCACCGAGTTCACCCCGTTCGCCAGCCAGATCAAGGCCGCCAAGCCGGACCTGCTCTTCGTCGCCTGGGCCGGCACCACCGCCGGCGCGATGTGGCAGACGCTGGACCAGCAGGGCGTCCTCGCCTCCACCACGGTCGTCACCGGCCTGGACATCCGCGCCTCCTGGCCGACGTTCGGCGCGGCCGGCAGCAAGATCTCGTTCCTGTCGCACTACTTCGACGGGGCCAGCGACACCGAGGCGGCCAAGGCCGCCAAGGCGAAGGTCGCCGGCGGCACGCTCGACCTGTTCCACCCGGACGGGTTCGCCGCCGCGCAGATGGTCGTCCGCGCCGTGCAGGAGGGCGGCGACGACGTGGACAAGATGATCAAGGCGCTGGAGGGCTGGGAGTTCGAGGGCGTCAAGGGCACCATGAAGATCCGCGCCGAGGACCACGCGCTGCTCCAGCCGATGTACCAGGCCAAGCTCTCCGGCAGCGGCACCACCTTCACGGCCACCGCGCAGAAGACCCTGACCGGTGACGAGAGCGCGCCTCCGGTCGCGCAGATGAAGGGCTGACCCGTGCTCGCCACCCGCGGTCTGACCTGGCGGATCGGTGAGGTCGCCATCGTCGACTCCGTCTACCTCGATCTCCAGCCCGGGGAGTTCCTCGGCGTGATCGGGCCCAACGGCGCCGGCAAGACCTCCCTGTTCAACCTGATCACCGGCCTGCGCCGGCCCACCGAGGGGAAGGTCCTGCTGGACGGCGCGGACATCACCGCGCTGGCCCCGTACCAGCGGGCCCGGCTCGGGCTCGGGCGGACCTTCCAGGCCTCCTCGGTCTTCGGCTCGCTGACCGTCCGGGAGAACGTCCGGCTCGCCGTACAGGCGCACCGGGGTGGCTCGATGAAGCTGTGGCGGCGGGCGGCGGCCGACCGGGAGGTGGCCGCCGCCGCCGACGCGGCGCTCGACCGGGTCGGCCTGCACCACCGGGGCGCGGCCCTGGCCGGCACGCTCGCCCACGGCGAGAAGCGCAAGCTGGAGATCGCCCTGCTGCTCGCCGGGGAACCCCGGGTGATGTTGCTGGACGAGCCGATGGCCGGGGTGAGCGCCGAGGACGTGCCCGAGCTGGTCAGCGTGATCAAGTCGCTGACCGGGGACAGCGGCCGGGCGGTGCTCATGGTGGAACACCACATGGACGTGATCCTGGAACTGGCCGACCGGATCGCCGTGATGCACCACGGCGCGCTGCTGGCCTGCGACACCCCGGACACGGTGATGGCGAACGCCACCGTGCAGGAGGCGTACCTGGGGGAGGCGCTCTGATGGCGGCGGAACCGATCCTGTCGGTGGAGGACCTGTCCGTGCGGATCGCCGGGCTGCACATCCTCCAGGGCGTGTCGTTCGAGGTGGCCCCGACCGGCGTCACCGTGCTGCTCGGGCGCAACGGCGTCGGCAAGTCCACCACCCTGCGCGCGATCGTCGGGCTGACGCCGCGCAACGGCGAGGCCCGGGGCACGGTGCGGATGGGCGCGCAGAGCCTGCTCGCCCGCCCCACTCACCGGCTGGTCCGCGGCGGCCTCGGCTACGTGCCGGAGGACCGCTGCGTTTTCGCCGGGCTCACCGTCGCCGAGAACCTGCGGCTGGCCGAGCGGCGGGGCACCACCCCGGCGTACGACAAGGTCTTCGCGCTCTTCCCGGAGCTGGACCGGCGCGGACGGCAACGGGCCGGTTCGCTCTCCGGCGGGCAGCAGCAGATGCTCGCCATCGGCCGGGTGCTCCTCAACGACAACCGGCTGCTGCTGGTCGACGAGCCGACCAAGGGGTTGGCGCCGAAGGTGGTGACCGAGGTGGCCGAGGTGCTGGAACGGGTCGCGGAATCCGTGCCGGTGCTGCTGGTCGAGCAGAACCTGGCGGTGGTGCGGCGGCTGGCGTCCGACGCGGTGGTGCTCTCCGCCGGTCGGGTCGCCTGGACCGGCGACGCCCGCGAGCTGCTGCTGGAGACCGCGCTGACCAAGTCGCTGCTGGGCGTGGGGTCCGGGGAGGTGCACGCGTGAACACCGTTGTGCTGCTGACGCTGACCGGGCTGGGCCTGGCGGCGCTCTACTTCCTCGTCGCCTCCGGCCTGTCCCTGGTCTTCGGCCTCGCGGACGTGCTCAACTTCGCGCACGGGCTGTTCCTCGGCGTCGGCGCGTACGCGACCTGGTGGGCGGCGGGCAACCTGCCCGGCGCCGGGTCGGACGGAATCGGCTTCGTGGTGGCGGTCGCCTTCGGCGTGCTGGCCGGATCGCTGGTCGCGGTGCTGGTCGAGCTGGTGCTGATCCGGCCGCTCTACTCCCGCACCATCGAACAGGTGCTGGTCACCGTCGGCCTGTCGCTGGCCGGGGTGGCGCTGCTCCAGGCCACCTGGGGCGCGGACCCGCGCCCGTTCCCGCGCCCCGACTGGAGCCGGGACGTGACAGCGGTGTTCGGCGCCCAGGTGCCGAACGCCGGGCTGCTGCTGATCGTCGCCGCCGTGGTGGTGCTCGGCGCGCTGCTGGCGTTCCTGCGCTACACCCGGTACGGCCTGATCATCCGGGCCGGGGTGGAGAACCGGGAGATGGTGACCGCGCTCGGCATCGACGTCCGCAAGGCGTTCACCCTGGTCTTCGCGATCGGTGGGGCCGCCGCCGCGCTGGCCGGCGCGCTCGGCGGCGTCTACTTCGGCACCGTCTCGCCCGGGCAGGGCGGCTCGCTGCTGATCTTCGCCTTCATCGTGGTGGTGATCGGCGGAATGGGCTCGGTGGTCGGGTCCGCGTACGCGGCGGTCGCGGTGGGGCTGCTGCAACAGTTCGTCAACTACTACGGCACGTCCGGGCTGGGCGACCTGTGCGTGGTCGGTCTGCTCGCCGTGGTGCTGCTGCTGCGTCCGCAGGGCCTGGCCGGAAAGGTGGCTCACGCATGACCGAGGTCAAGAGCGCGGAGGTGCCCGCGCCTCCGGCGACGGTGCCCGACGAGCTGACCCCCGGCCACTCGCGGTGGCACGGGCTGCGCCCGTACCTGCCGCTGGTCGCGCTGGTGGTGGCGGCGGTCCTGCCCTACTCGACGCTGAACCTGCCGGGGATCTTCGAGGGGCCGCTGAACTCGCCGGGCACGCTGCAACTGCTCGCCATCTGCCTGGTCTTCGGCGGCCTCGCGGCCGGCTACGACCTGCTGTTCGGGCGGACCGGGATGCTCTCCTTCGGGCACGCCCTCTACTTCGCCGCCGGTGTCTACGGCACCGACGTGCTGATCACCAAGGCCGGGCTGCCGCTGTGGCAGGCCGCGCTGCTGACCGTGGTCGGCGGCACCACGCTCGCCGCGCTGCTCGGCGCGGTGGCCCTGCGTACGGTGGGCATCGCGTTCGCCATGGTGACGCTCGCCTTCGCCCAGGTCGGGGCGATCCTGGTGGCCCGGGACTTCGGTGGCCTCACCGGCGGTGAGGAGGGGCTGCCGCTGGACGTGTCCGGGCTGCCGGCCGCGCTGGTCGGCGTCACCAACACGGTGAACCTCTACTGGCTGGCGCTGGCGTACCTGGCGATCGTGGTCCTCGTGGTGCACCGGGTCAGCGGATCGCCGACCGGCCGCGTCCTGGCCGGGCTGCGCGACGACGAGCGGCGGATCGGGGTGCTCGGGCTCGACCCGTACCGGTTCAAGCTGGTGGCGTTCACGCTGGCCGGCGGCCTGGCGACGGCCGGTGGCGTGGTCTACGTGCTGATCGTGGGTGGCGCCAGCCCGCACATCACCTCGTCGGAGCTGACGCTGTCGCTGCTGGTCATGGTGGTGCTCGGCGGCCCCGGCACCCGGTGGGGCCCGGTGCTGGGCGGCATCCTCTACATGTACCTGGACCACCGGCTCACCGCGTTCGGCAGCAGCGACGCGGTGAACAGCCTGCCCGCGTTCCTCAGCCACCCGCTGAGCCAGCCCCTGTTCGTCCTCGGCACGGTCTTCATCCTGGCGGTGTACTTCTTCCCCGGCGGCCTGGCCAGCCTGAGATCCCGCCTGACCCCCCTCGTCACCGCCCTCCGCCCCCGCCGCTGACCCCACCCCCGCCCCGTTGATCAAGGAGTTCGCGTCCGGCCCACCGGCATAGGATGACGCGAACTCCTTGATCGACGAGGTCGGGGAGAGGCTCGGGGAGGAAACGTGACGGAGCAGCAGCGGGTCGCCGTGGTCAGCGGGGGTGGGACCGGGATCGGGGCCGCCGTCGCGCGCGGGCTCGTCGAGGAGGGGTTCGACGTGCTCGTGGTGGGACGGCGGGGGGACGTGCTCGACGCCGCCGCCCGGCGGATCTCCGAGGAGTGCGGCCGGGCCGGCGCGGTGCGCGCGGTCGCCGCCGACCTGACCGATCCGGCCCAGCTCGCGGCCGTCGTCGACGCGGTCGGCGGGCGGACCGTGGACGCGGTGGTCAACAACGCCGGGGGCTATCTCGGCGGGCCGACCGGAACCCTCGACGAGGTGGCCGCCTGGTGGCGCGCGAACCTGGACGCCAACGTGCTCACCGCCGTCCTGCTGACCGAGGCGCTGCGGCCCGCCCTGCGTCGTCCCGGCGGCCGGGTGGTCCTGCTCAGCTCGATCGCCGCCCAGCGTGGCGGCGGCGGGCCGTACTCGGCGGCCAAGGCGGCGCTGCACGGCTGGGCGTACGACCTGGCCGCACAGCTCGGACCGGAACAGATCACGGTCAACGTGGTCAGCCCCGGCTACGTCGCGGAGACCGAGTTCTTCGGCGACCGGATGACGCCGGAGGGCCACGCCAAGCGGGTGGCCGCCACCCTCGTCGGCCGGGCCGGGACGCCAGACGACATCGCCGCCGCCGTGCGCTATCTCGTCGGTCCGTCGGCCGGCTACGTCACCGGTCAGGTCCTGGGCGTCAACGGCGGCTCCGTCCTCGGCCGCTGAACACGACGACGGGCGGCGGCCCCCCGTGTGGCCGCCGCCCGTTCCCGTGCGTCGTGGATCAGCCGTTGAGCATCTCGTACGCCGAGGCCGTGGCCTTCTGCGCGCCGGCCGGCGGGGCCAGCTCCGGCGCCTTGCCGAAGTCGTAGTACTTCGTGACCAGCTTCATCGCCTTGTGCTTGCCGGCCGCCGGCACGTCCAGGGTGAACGTGGTCAGGTTGCCGTCCGGGCCGACCACGGCGGTGAACGGCACCTTCCGGCCCGCCGCACCCAGCGCGGTCAGGTCCAACCCGTCGAACGTGCTCTTCACGTCCTCGTTGTCGGCCAGGTCGGCCAGCCCGGTGTACGTGCCGTCGCCCTTGTCCTCGACCGTCTCCGCGGTGCGGATGATCGCGGCGGTGTTGCCCGGGTCGGTGCCCTCGTAGCTGGGGGCGTTCTCGCCGTCCGCCAGCTTCTCGCGCTCCATCTTCATCCAGGTCTTGGGCAGCTTGAGCGCGTCGTGCAGGCCGGGCAGGCCGGTCAGCTTGACCCGCATCCACAGGTCCTCGTCGAGCACCCGGAACGTCATGTCCATGGTGAACTTCGGGTCGTCGTTCTGCTGCTTCATGCCGAGTTCCATGCCCTTGGCGGCCGGGTCCACCACGCCGGTGAACCGGTCGGTGCCGTCCTGGGTGGAGAACCGGAAGCGGGGGTCCTGCTCGGTCGGCACGGCGGCCAGCAGGGCGGCCTTCGGGTCGGCCGACGGCGCCGGTGCGGCGCCGGCGCCCTCGGGGGCGTTCCCGGTGCTGCCGCACCCCGCGGCGAGTGCGGTGGTGGCCAGCACGGCGGCCGCGCGGAGCACGATCCGCCGGGCGGTGGCGGCGGTGCCGTTTCGCTGCGTCATCTCGTTCGACTCACTTTCCCAGGTGGTTGTTGCCGGGGAAGCATCGCAGGCAGCGACGGCCGCTCCGCTGCCGATATGCTGCCGTCCGACTGCCGTCGGCCGCGGCGGGCGACGGCTGGGGGGTACGGGGGCGGGAACTCGCATGTCAGAGGCGCTGCGCTTCGAGCTTCTCGGCCCGCAGCGGGCCTGGTACGCCGACCGTCCGATCGATCTCGGCCCGGCCAAGCAGCGGGCCGTGCTGGCCGTGCTGCTGCTCGCCGCCGGGCGTCCGGTCCCCACCGGGCAGATCGTCGAGGCGGTCTGGCCGGAGGAAGCGCCGGTGAACGGCCCGAACGTGGTGCAGAAGCACGTGGCCGGGCTGCGCCGGGTGCTGGAGCCGGACCGGTCGCCGCGCACACCCGCCCGGGTGCTCACCCTCACCGACGCCGGCTACCTGCTGCGGGTCGCGCCGGAGACGGTGGACGCGGTGCGCTTCGAGCGCGGCGTGCAGCGCGCCCGGCAGGCGCAGTCGGCGGGGCGCGCCGCGGACGCGCTGGACGAGGTGACCGCCGCGTTGGAGCTGTGGCAGGGCGAGCCGTTCACCGGGTTCACCGGCCCCTGGTTCGACGCGGCCCGGCACCGGCTGGTGGAGCTGCGGGCCGTCGCCCTGGAGACGCGTACCGAGCTGGAGCTGGCCGCGGGCCGGCACGGGGAGGTGGTCGGCCGGCTGGTCGAGCTGGTCGCCGAGTTCCCGGTCCGCGAGCGGCTGCGTCTCCAGCTCATGCTGGCGCTCTACCGCAGCGGCCGGCAGGCCGAGGCGCTGGCCGCCTACCGCGACTTCGCCGCGTCGCTGCGCGAGGACCACGGCATCGAGCCGGGGGAGGCGCTCCAGACGCTGCACCGGCGCATCCTGCGCTCCGACCCGACGCTGCTGCCGACCGTCGCCGAGCCCCTCGACCCGCCCGCGGTCCCGCTCCCGCCGGCCGGCGGCCCGGCCGCCACCACCGCGGCGTCCGCCCAGCCGAGTGCCTCCATCGCACCGCCCGTCCAGCCGGCCGCACCGCCGGGCACGGACACCGCGCCGACCGCCGGACCGGGCGTCACCGCCGCGTCGCCGCCGGCCCAACCGGCTCCACCCCGGCCCGACGCCCCCGCCACCCCGCTGCCCGGTCCGGCCACCGCGCCGGCCGGACCCGTCGGCCCGCCAGTGCCGCCCGCGCACGTGCCGACGCCAGCCGCGCCGCATGAGCACGTGCCGACGCCAGCCGCGCCGCACGAGCACGTGCCGGTGCCGCCCGTGTCGGTCGGGCACGTCGAGTCGCCACCCGTGCCGACCGGGCACGTGCCGACGCCGTCCGTACCCGTCGGGCCGCCGACCGCCCCGGCCGGCGTGACGCCGGCACCGGGCGGCCCCGGCTCCGTCGACCCGTCGTCGGGTCCGGTGTCCGCCGTGCCGGTCGCGTACCCGCAGGCGCTCTTCGTCTCCGCCGGGCGGCCGGCGGAGACGCCGCCGGACCGGCGCTCGCCGGGTTGGGTCCGGGCCACCGCGACGCTGGTGGGCGCCGCCGTCACCGTGCTGTCGGTCGGCATCCTGACCTGGGCGGTGATCCTGGCGTACGCGCTCTGGCGACGCAGTTGGCGTCTCGCGTTGGGCGCGCTGCCCTACTTCCTGCTCGTGGTGAGCGTGTTCGGCCTCGCGGTCAGCAGCCCGGTCGAGGAGGAACCGAGCGACCCGATGGTCATCTACTTCCTGTTCGGGCTCTGCGTCTGCTGGATGCTCGGCACCCTGCACGTGGTGCTGCTCAACCCGGCGTTGTGGGCGGCGCTGCGGGGCCTGTTCTGGACCGGGCCGCAGCGCGCCGACGAGCAGCGGCGGCTGCGTCGGGAACAGGCGCGGTACCTGCTGCACCACTACCCCTCCGCGCGGCGGGACCTGCGGATCGGCCGCCCCGACCTGCTGCGGGAGTTCGACGACGGTGGCCTGGTCGACGTCAACGCGGTGCCCGACACGGTCTTCGCGACGCTTCCCGGTCTCACCGCCGAGCAGCGCCGGCAGGTCGCCGTCGACCGGTGGCTGCGTGGGCCGTACGGGTCGCTGGAGGAGCTGGTCGTGCGCTGCCAGCTGCCCCCGGCCGCCACCGGGGCGCTACGCGAGGTGCTGCTCTTCCTGCCACCCGAGCCTCCGCCCGGGCCGCCCGTGACTCCGACGTCCCCTGGTAGAAATGCCGGATGAGCCAGGATCGGACGGCCGTTCGGGAACGTGCCGAGGCGGTGCTGAGGCGGCTGGCGGGTGAGCACGCCCGGCTGCGCGAGGACCAGTGGCGGGCGATCGAGGCGCTGGTCGTCGACCGGCGACGGGTGCTCTGCGTCCAGCGCACCGGCTGGGGCAAGTCGGCGGTCTACTTCGTCGCCACCGCGCTGCTGCGGGAGAGCGGCGAACACGGGCCGACGGTGATCGTGTCGCCGCTGCTGGCGTTGATGCGCAACCAGGTCGAGTCCGCCGCCCGGGCCGGCATCCGGGCCCGCACCATCAACTCGGCCAACCTCGACGAGTGGGACCAGATCACCGCCGAGATCCACGCCGGGGCGGTCGACGTGCTGCTGATCAGCCCCGAGCGGCTGAACAACCCGGACTTCCGCGACACCGTGCTGCCCAGGCTCGCCGCCACCACCGGCCTGCTGGTGGTGGACGAGGCGCACTGCGTCTCCGACTGGGGGCACGACTTCCGGCCCGACTACCGTCGGCTGCGCACGTTCCTGGCCAACCTGCCCGAGCGCACGCCCGTGCTCGCCACCACGGCCACCGCCAACGCCCGGGTCACCCGGGACGTGGCCGAGCAGCTCGGCGACGCGCTCGTGCTGCGCGGCACGCTCGACCGGGAGTCGCTGCGCCTCGGCGTGCTGGACCTGCCGAGCCCGGCCCACCGCCTCGCCTGGCTGGCCGACCACCTGGACCGGCTCCCCGGCTCGGGCATCGTCTACACGCTCACCGTGGCCGCCGCGACCGAGACGGCCGAGTTCCTCCGGGCCCGGGGGTGGTCGGTGGCCTCCTACACCGGGCAGGCCGAGGACGCCGACCGGCGCGCCGCCGAGCAGGACCTGCTCGACAACAAGATCAAGGCGTTGGTCGCCACCAGCGCGCTCGGCATGGGCTTCGACAAGCCCGACCTCGGCTTCGTGGTGCACCTCGGCGCGCCACCCTCGCCGATCGCCTACTACCAGCAGGTCGGGCGCGCCGGCCGGGCCGTCGAGCACGCCGAGGTGCTGCTCCTGCCCGGCGCCGAGGACGCGGCGATCTGGCGATACTTCGCCTCGCTGGCCTTCCCGCCCGAGGAGCAGGTCCGCACCGTGCTCGCCGCGCTGGACACCGAGCGGCCGATCTCCACCCAGGCGCTGGAGCCGATGGTCGACCTGCGCCGGGCCCGGCTGGAGCTGATGCTCAAGGTGCTCGACGTCGACGGCGCGGTCCGCCGGGTACGCGGCGGCTGGCTCGCCACCGGCGAGCCGTGGGTCTACGACGAGGCCCGGTTGCGGCGCGTCGCCGACGCGCGCACCGCCGAGCAGCGGGCCATGCGGGAGTACGCGTCCACCTCCGCCTGCCGCATGCGCTACCTGCGGGAAGGGCTCGACGACACCGGGGCGCAGGACTGCGGTCGCTGCGACAACTGCGCCGGGCCGCTGTTCGACGCCGAGGTCTCCACCGAGGCGCTCACCGCCGCGCAGACCTTCCTCGGCCGCCCCGGCGTCCAGATCGCGCCGAAGAAGCTCTGGCCGACCGGGCTGGACGCGGTCGGCGTACCCCTGAAGGGCCGGATCCCGCCGGCGGAGCAGGCGCTGCCCGGTCGGGCCGTGGGGCGCCTGTCCGACCTGGGGTGGGGCGGGCGGTTGCGGGGCCTCGTCGGGCCGGACGCGCCGGACGGCCCGGTGCCCGACGACGTGGCGACGGCTGTGGTCGAGGTGCTGAAGGCGTGGGCGCACGGCGACGATCCCTGGCCCCGCCGCCCGGCCGGCGTGGTCGCGGTCGGCTCCCGGACCCGGCCGCTGCTGGTCGGCTCGCTCGCCGAACGGATCGCCTCGGTCGGCCGGCTCCCGCTGCTCGGCCAGGTCGTCCCGACCGGTCCGGGCGGGCCCGGTGGGCCGCGCGGCAACAGCGCCCAGCGGGTACGCGCGCTGCACGACGCCTTCCGCCTGCCGGACGAGCTGGCCGACGCGCTGCCCGGGCTGGACGGGCCGGTGCTGCTCGTCGACGACCTGGTCGACTCGGGCTGGACGATGAGCATGGTGGCGCGCCTGCTCCGGCGCGCCGGCGCGCCGGACGTGCTGCCGCTGGCGCTCGCCGTCGCCGGCTGACCCCGTGCAAGGAGGGGCACCCTCTTAACGCCTCCGGTAGAGGAAGGGGCCCCGCTTAACACCGGGGATGCGAGCCGGGCCACCGTCCGCGCGGCCGTGGTCGGTGGGCGTCCGGGCCGGCGGTACCGTGGGGCCATGACCGAGCAGCGACCCGTCGTCCAGACGTACACCGTGACCGGGATGACCTGCGAACACTGCGTCCGGGCGGTGACCGAGGAGCTGTCCGCCCTGCCGGGCGTCGAGGAGGTCCGGATCGACCTCGCGGGCGGCACGGCAACGGTCACCAGCGCGTCCCCGCTGCCGGTGGAGTCCGTCCGCGCCGCTGTCGACGAGGCGGGTTACGAGATGGTCGGCGGCGTTGCCTGAGTCGCCGTCCGCGCCGCCCGGCGTCGACCTGCCGGCGCGGTCCGGCGGTGACGTCGACGTACCCGCGCTGTCGATCGGCGGCGACGCGGCGGAGGGTGCTGGCGGCGGCGACGCGGCGGAGGGCGGCGGTGAGCCGGCGGCCGGCCGCCGGGCCGCGGCGCGCGGGACGGCCCCGGCCGGGCCGGTCACCGTGGACCGGGAGACGCTGCGGCTGGCCCTGGTGGTGGGTGGCCTGGTGCTGGCCGTGCTCCTCGGTTTCGGGCTGGGCCGGCTGAACCCGCCGGCGAACCCGGCCGGATCCGGAGCCGTGGCGCCCACCGGCGGTCCTCCCGCCGGCGGCGCCCACTCGCACGCGCCGGGCACCGGCGCGCACAGCCACGATGGCGCCACCGTCGCCCAGGGCGGCGGTGACGGCGCGACCGGACTGTCGATCAGCTCGGCCGGCTACACGCTGGTGCCGTCGGCCGGGGAACCAGCCGCCGGACGCGCCGGCGACCTGCGATTCCAGATCCGCGACGAGCAGCGTCGCCCGGTGACCCGCTTCGCGGTCGTGCACGACAAGCCGATGCACCTGATCGTGGCCCGCCGGGACCTCAGCGGCTACCGGCACCTGCACCCGACGATGGCCGCCGACGGCACCTGGTCGGTGCCGGTGGCGCCGTTCGACCCCGGCGTCTGGCGGATGTACGCGGACTTCACCGCCGTCGCCGACGACGGTCGCCAGGTCGCCGTGGTGCTCGGCGCCGACGTGACAGTGCCCGGCACGTTCGCGCCCCGGCCGCTGCCCGCCGCGGCCACGTCGGCCACGGTCGACGGCTTCACCGCCACCTGGACCGGCACGCCGGAGGTGGGGCGGTCGGTGCCGCTGCGGTTCCGGGTCACCGGCGCGGACGGCGGAGCCGCCGCGTTGGAGCCCTACCTCGGCGCGTACGGGCACCTGGTGGCGCTGCGCGAGGGTGACCTCGGCTACCTGCACGTGCACCCGGAGCCGGTGCGCGACGGTGACGCGGTGACGTTCTGGCTGACCGCGCCGGGGCCGGGCCGCTACCGGATGTTCCTGGACTTCCAGGTCGGGGGCGTGGTGCGGACCGCCGCGTTCACGCTGACCGTCGACTGACCGGTCAGCCGGCCCGGCGGACCGGCCGGCGGGCCAGGTAGCGGAGCAGGTCGCGGATGTGGTGCTTCTCCTCGGCCGGGACGTTCGGGTCGGCCAGCCGCTCCAGGATCACCCGGACGTCGGCCTCCACCGGGCCGTCCTCCGCGCCTCGGCGGCGGGGCACCGGACCGGCGTCGGGCAGGCCCAGCGCGCGGAACGCGGCGGCCACCGGCAGGTCGAGGGCGGCGCAGAAGCCGCGCACCTTGGCCAGCTCGGGATAGTCCTGCCAGTCGCCGGCCAGCCAGCGGAACACGGTCGAGCGGCCGACGCCGGTGTGGGTGGCGAGGTCGGTCACCGTCCAGCCGCGCTCCTCGCGGGCATCGTCGATGGCCCGTCGCACGAAGCGCGCGAAGGCCATCTGCGGTGACACGTCTGCGGAACCCATCCCTGGGTCTGTCCCCTTCCGCCGGTGGCCCGGTTCTGCTTCCTGAGCCTAGTACGCCCGCGCGAGGAAGTAACTGACTGATCGGTCGAAAGGTCCCGCCGGCGGGACTGACGAGGGCGTGACGGTTGCGAGGTGTCAACTAAGCTGGACCGATCCCCGGCAGCGACACGACGAGGAGCAGCATGACCGAGCCGGACCGCCCCGTCCCGCACCGTCCCGGCGCCGTGAGCCTCTTCTTCGTGGCCAAGGCCGGCGTGTTCGCGCTCGGTTTCTGGGTCTGGCTGCTGGTGCTGGCCGTGCAGGGTGACCCGGCGACGGGCGTGCACCTGATCGCCGCGACCGGCGCGATCTGCACGACGCTGGTCGGGGTCGTGCTGGGTGCCCGGATGGCGCTGCAGCGCAACGCCGCCCTCCGGCACGCCGAGGTCAAGCGGCTGCTGGTCGACATCTCCTGGAACGCCTTCGCCGCCGCCGGCAACGCCGACCAGCCGGCGAAGGTGGTGCCGTTCCCCAGCCCGCCGCAGGACGGCGAGCGGGTCACCAACCGGGGTCCGGGCGACCGGGTGTCGATGCTGGACCGGGGCGACCGCAACCGGGGCGAGCGCCGCCGTTAGGGCCGGTCCGCCCCGTCGAGCAGCGTCTCCAGCCGGGGCGTGACGCCCCACTGGTCGACCAGCTCGCGATACTCGGCCCGCTGGCTCCCGGTCGGCGCGCCCGCCGTGCGCCGGGCCCGGATGAGCAGGTTGCGAGGCGTGTGCTGGGAGTCGACGAACTCCACCACCTCCGCGCGGTAGCCGTGCAGCCGGAGCAGCCCGGCCCGTACCGCGTCGGTGAGCACGTCGGCGAAGCGTTCGCGCAGGATGCCCTGCCGGGTGAGCAGCTCGTACGGCGCAGGCGCTGGCCGGGACCGCAGCTGGGCGGCGAGGTCGTGGTGGCAGCAGGGCGCGGCTAGCACCCAGCGGGCGCCCCAGCGCACCGCCCGGGCCAGCGCCTCGTCGGTGGCGGTGTCGCAGGCGTGCAACGCCAGCACCAGGTCGGGGGCGGGGTCGACGGCCGCCTCGGCGATGGTGCCGGCCACGAAGCTCACCCGGTCGGCCCAGCCCAGCCGCTCGGCCAGCTCGGTGTTGCGGCGGCGCTGGTCCTCACGGACGTCCACCCCGACGAGCGTCACGTCCAGTCCGCGCCCGGTCAGGTAGCGGTGGGCGGCGAAGGTCAGGTAGGCGTTGCCGCATCCCAGGTCCACCACGCGCAGCGGGCCGGTGAGGTCGTCCGGCAGGGTGGCCGCCAGCGCCCGGAGGAACGCGTCGACCTGGCGACGCTTGGCCGCCGAACCACCGATCTCGGCGAACAGCGGGTCACCCGGGTCGAGCAGCCAGTCCTTGGCCCGGTCGTGTCCCTCCGCCGCACCGGCCGGTCGGCTGGCCGCGGCCCGGTGCACCTGCGCCTCGCCGGACTTGGTGACCCGAAGTTGGAGCGTGGCGTCGGCGGTCTCCACGTGCCAGTTGCCGAACGGCTCGGCGAGCAGTTCGTCGACGGCCGCGTCGGCCTCCGCGCCGGGGGCCACGTTGCGGGTGTGCGGCCGCGCCCCGTCGGAGGTGGCGATCTGCAACCGGGGACCGGCCTTGAGGGTGACCGGGCGCAGCTCGGCGCGGACCACCGAGGGGCGCTGCCCGCGTCGACGCCCGGCGGCGACCGCCCGGGTCAGCCCGGGGCCCAGCAGCAGCGCCCGCACCTCGCCCAGTGCCGAGTCCAACGCTTCCGGCATCGCTACTCCTTCGTCCTTCCGCCCTCCCCGCGTCCTCTCGCTCCCACGGTCGATCACGAGGTCGACGGTGAGATCACCGTGCCGGCGAAGCAGGCCGGCGCCGGGGTGGGGACAGGGAGCGGCCCCCGGAGCGGATCCGGGGGCCGGTCGTGTCTGTGCTGGTCAGTCGGTGGTGGTGACGGTGGCCTCGGCGGGTGCGCCGGTGCCACCTCCGCCACGGCGACGCCGGCGACGGCGTGGCTTGGTGGCGGTCTCACCCTCGGCGGATGCCGCCGGGGTGGTCTCGCCGGTGCTCTCGGCGCCGATCACCGTGGCCGGCTCGCCGGCCACCGTCTCGCCGGCCCGGCGGCGACGCCGCCGGCGCGGGGTACGGGCGCCCTCGTCGGCGCCGGTGTCGGTGGCGCCGCTCTCGGCGGGGGTGCCGACGGGCTCGTCGCCGCGACCCCGCCTGCGCTCCCGGCCCCGGCTGTCACCGCGACCCTCGCCCCGGCCGCCCTCGCCGCGTCGGGCGCCCCGCCGCGACCGACCGCCGCCCAGGTCCTCCTCGACCTCGGCGGACAGCCCGGCGCGGGTGCGCTCGGCGGTCGGCAGGGTGCCGCTGATGTCGGTGGGGATGTCCAGGTCGGTGTAGAGGTGCGGGGAGGTGTGGTAGGTCTCCGGCGGCTCGGGCATGTCGAGCCCGAGGGTCTTGTCGATGATCCGCCAGCGGGGCACGTCGTCCCAGTCGACGAACGTCACCGCGACACCGGTGGCCCCGGCCCGGCCGGTGCGGCCGATCCGGTGGGTGTAGGTGTCCTGGTCCTCGGGGCAGTCGTAGTTGATCACGTGCGTGACGCCGGTGACGTCGATGCCCCGGGCCGCCACGTCGGTGGCGACCAGCGTGTCGATCTTGCCGGCGCGGAACGCCCGCAGCGCCCGCTCCCGGGCGCCCTGGCCGAGGTCGCCGTGCACGGCGGCCACGGCGAAGCCGCGGAAGTCGAGGTCCTCGGCGACGCGGTCGGCGGCCCGCTTGGTGCGGGTGAAGATCATGGTCAGCCCGCGCCCCTCGGCCTGGAGGATCCGCGCCACGATCTCGACCTTGTTGAGCGAGTGGGTGCGATACGCGAGCTGCTGGGTCTGCGGCGACGGACCGGTCTCGGCGGTGTGCCCGGCGTGGATGGTCACCGGGCGGCGCAGGAAGCGCCGCGACAGCGCGACGATCGGGTCCGGCATGGTGGCCGAGAAGAGCATGGTCTGCCGGTCCTCCGGCAGCATGGCCAGGATCTTCTCGACGTCGTCGAGGAAGCCCAGGTCGAGCATCCGGTCGGCCTCGTCGAGGACGAGCGCGCGGACCCGGTCGAGCCGCAGGTGCTTCTGCTTCTGCAGGTCCAGCAGGCGACCGGGCGTGCCGACCAGGATCTCGACGCCCTTGCGCAGCGCCTCGATCTGCGGCTCGTAGGCCACGCCGCCGTAGATCGGCAGCACCCGGACGCCCCGGGTGCGACCGGCGGCGTCGAGGTCCTTGGCGACCTGGATGCCCAGCTCGCGGGTGGGGACGACGACCAGTGCCTGCGGCACGCCGTCGCTCCCCTCGGACGGGGCGAACACGCGCTCGAGCAGCGGGATGCCGAAGCCGAGCGTCTTGCCGGTGCCGGTCGGCGCCTGCCCGATCAGGTCGACGCCGCGCAGCCCGATCGGCAGCGCGTATTCCTGGATGGCGAAGGCGCGGGTGATGCCGGCGGCCTCCAGCGCCTCGACGGTCTCCTGTCGGGCGCCGAGCGCGGCGAACGTGGGTGCCTCCGGTCGGACCGGAGCGGTGGGGGCCAGTGGCTGGCCGGAGATCTGCTCACTCATCTGGATGTGGGGGTGCCCTCTCGTGGTGCGCCCCTCATGTCCTCAGGGCGCGATCGGTGTGGCGCGGGCCACGCGGTCGGGGGCGGTTTCGCCGAGCCGGACCGGGCCGCACGCGCTCCGGGGACCGGTGCTGACCGGCGGAGCTGACGGAATGCTCATCAACCACGCTGACCAGGTCGGTGCCCACGGCAACTGTCTCATCCTACCTGAACGGCCCCTGAGCCGTCCCGATTCCAGGTGGCGGCCCCGCGCGCGGGGGCAATCGCTGTGACTTGGGTCACAGGGGCTGACGGGGTAGCCTGCGCTCGTGTCCGCCCCCGACCCCGCCGTCACCGACCTGTTCGGCCTCGTGGCGTACGGCGAGCTGCTCGCCTTCGACCGCCTCGCCGCCGACGCCCGCCTCGCCCCCGACCTGCGCCGCCGGGCCGCGCTCAGCGAGATGGCCGCGGCCGAGATCGCGCACTACCGCTGGCTCGCCGACCGGCTCGGCGCGCTGGGTGCGACCCCGGAGGCGGCGATGGCCCCCTACGTCGACGCGCTGCGGGCCTACCACGACTCGACCGAGCCGCGGGACTGGCCGGAGGCGGTGACCAAGGCGTACGTGGGGGACGCGATCACCGACGACTTCCTGCGCGAGATCGCCGGCGGTCTGGACGGGCCGGACCGGGCGCTGCTCCTCGACGTGCTGCACGACTCGCGGTACGCCGAGTTCGCCGCGGTCGAGATCCGCGCCGCGATCGAGGCCGACCCGCGGATGGCCGGACGGCTCTCGATCTGGGCCCGGCGGCTGCTCGGCGAGGCGCTGTCCCAGGCCCGGCGGGTCGCCGCCGCCGACGACCGGGGGGCGCTCGCCGCGCTGATCGGGCGGGACGGTGGGGACGTGTCGACGCTGCTGCGGCGGCTCACCGAGGCGCACACCGCGCGGATGGTGGCCGCCGGGCTGAACAACTGAGTCGCCGCGGCGGGCGCCCCCGCCACGGCGACCGGTGCGCCGGGGATCAGCGGACGGTGAACCCGACCGCGCGGGGCGAGGCCTCCGCGATCTCGACGTAGGCGACCTTGCCGACCGGCACGATGACCCGCCGGCCCTTCTCGTCGGTCAGGGAGAGCGTGCCCTCACTCTTGGCGAAGGCGTCGGTCACGATCTGCTCGATCTCGGCCGGCGACTGCGCGCTCTCCAGGACCAGCTCCCGCGGCGCGTACTGCACGCCGATCTTGACCTCCACTGTGCCTCCTCAACTGGGGCGAAAAAGCCACCGTGGGAAGGCTATCCGATCCGGCGGCCCGATGTTCAGGCTGACTCACCTTGCAGCGGGAAGCTGGCGATGCCACGCCAGGACAGCGCCGCGACCAGCGCCTCGGCCTCCGCCTTGGGCACCTGGCGGCCGCCCGCCAGCCAGAACTGGGCGGCCGTCTCGGCCGCGCCGACCAGACCGGACGCCAGCAGCTCGGCGTGGAACCGGCTGACCCCGGTGTCCGAGATGATGGTGTCGGTGATCGCCGCGATGCAGCCCTGCTCGACCCGCTCCACCCGCTGCCGCACGGCCGGGTCGTTGCGCAGGTCGGACTCGAAGACGAGCCGGAACGCCTCGCTCTCGTGGTCGACGAAGTCGAAGTAGGCCCGCACCGCCGCGCCGACGCGCTCCTTGTTGTCGTTGGTGCCGCGCATCGCGTCGTGCACCTTCGCGACGATGGCGTCACAGTGCGTGTCCAGCAGCGCCAGGTAGAGCTCCATCTTCCCGGGGAAGTGCTGGTAGAGAACGGGCTTGGAGACACCGGCCCGCTCGGCGATGTCGTCCATCGCGGCGGCGTGGTAGCCCTGCGCGACGAACACCTCCTGAGCAGCGGCGAGCAGCTGCTTGCGGCGCGCCGAGCGGGGCAGGCGGGTGGGCCGGCCGGCGGTCTGTGCACCGTTCCCCACTGCGGTCATGGGAACCTCCGAGTATCTGCGTACGAGCCGGCACGTATCACCCGAACCGGTCCGGGTTCGTGAACCCGTCGCGGAATTGGCCCGCCGCTGTAACTTATCGCCACTGTCACCACACGTTATCGGGGAGCCGCCGAACGGCCCACCCCGGAGCCGACCGTACGGACCGCCCCCACCCGCGCACCTCAGCCGAAAAGGCGACCCAAGGCCGCAACCTCCCCCGCCGGGGGGACCCCGAAACCCGACACCCGCCGCCCCGCCGTACTTCCCCGCCTGGTCAGGGCATAGGCGATGACCACGACCTCGGGCACCGTCGAGTACGTGGCTACCCCAGAGCAGATGATCGACGCCCACCTCACCTGGATGCGCGCCGGCGGCTACGCCGAGAAGTCCGTCCGCGCGTCCCGCCGGGTTCTCCGCAAGGCCCACACGGAGCTACCCGAGGGCCTACACGCCGCGATCGGCACCGAGCTGGCCGCCTGGCTCGACAACCCCGAATGGGTCCGCGCAACGAAGTGCGCCTACCACAAGCACCTGGTCCGGTTCTATCGCTGGGCCACCAACCCGAAGGATCCCTGGATGACGTTCGACCCGTCCGCCGACCTGCGCGCACCGAAGGTGAATCCCGGCGTCCCGCGTCCCGCCGGCGACGAGCTGGTCCGCGCCGCGATCTACGACACCGCCGACCCGTGGCGGATCAACTGCCGGCTCGCCGCCCTCGGCGGGCTGCGCGCCTGCGAGATCGCCGCCCTGCGCCGCGAGGACGTCACCGCCGAGGTGATGCACCTGTGGGGCAAGGGCGACAAGGCCCGCGCCGTGCCCACCCACCCGCTGATCTGGGAGCTGATCGCGCCGCTGCCGCCGGGGCACATAGTGCGGCGCCCGTCGGGACGGCCGCCGACCGGGGACTGGGTATCCACCCAGACCGCCCACTACCTCGCCGCCGCCGGGATCCCCACGAAGCTCTACCCGCTGCGGCACTACTTCGCGTCGACGATCAACCAGCGGTACGGGGACATCCGCGTGGTTCAGGAGCTGCTCGGCCACGCCTCCGTGATGACGACCCAGCGGTACACGGCAGTGACCGCCTCCCGTCTCCGGGAGGCGGTCACCGTGTTGCCGTTCAGCGGATCAGACGCGGACGACACGCCGAGCGCTGGCCCGGCACCATCCGACGCCGCTGCTCAGCCACCACATCGATCCGAGGCGTCCGCTCCTCCGGCAGCTCGTCGCGGTCGGCGACCACGACGACCTGGACGCGGCCGTCCATGAGCAGCTGCACCACCTCCGGCCACCGGCCCCCGTCCAGCTCGTCGACGACGACGGCCGCTAGACGCAAACCCAGCCGGTTGCAGTACTCTGCACATCGATCGGTGTAACGGTTTACGTTGCCTGCTGTCACGTAGATCAACGCATTGGTCATCTCAAGGTCCTCCCTGGTCAAGCGCTTCGCTGGCGGTCTTGATCAGGGAGGACTTTTGGTGGGGGAGGGCCGCGTTCCACGGGACGACCAGCAGGCCGGTTGTCCAGCGCCCGCACCACGGCGCCCAGGCGAGGCGGTTGCATCTGCGAACCACCGAGCATCGCACCCGGTCCGACGTCGGATCCGCCGGAGGCGCCCGGTGTCGCCCGGGTCGCGGCCAGTGCCAGATCCCACCGATCAGGCGGCGCCGCCGGCGCCAGAGGGCCAGCTGACGCCGAGTGCGGCGGCGCAGCGGGCGGTGGCGGGCGATCGCGAGGCCGCCACCGTGGCGCCGCCTCGGTCGGCCGCGACGGTGGGCGCGTGGCCGCGCGGTCCGCCAGGCTCGAAGTCGGGCTCGGAGAGGCGGCGGGGCGCGGCGAGCGCGATGCAGTCAGCGAGGGCTTCGGCGCGGGAGGTCGAGTCGACGGCGCGGCGGCCGAGCCGTCGCCATCGCCGTCGATGTCCGGCAGGCCTGGCACGTCGGGAAGCAGTGACGGTAGCGGCTGCGGCAAGGGCAGCGGCGGCACCGGCAGGCTCGGCAGGGGCAGCGAGGGCAGCGAGGGCAGCGAGGGCAACGGCAACGACGGCAGCGGGACCGGAGGCAACGGCAGCTCAGGGTCAGCGGACGCTGGGTCCTGCGACGCCGAGCAGAGGACCGCCGTCGCACCCAGCGCCAGCAGGATCCCCCCCATGCCGCGACGCATTGGATTGATCTATCCCGCTCACGAGACCCGAGCAACCCGCACTCGTCTGATCTTGCGCCATGTGAAGGTAGCTCGTTACAGGCGTGACAGATGGTGTTAACCCACGGTTACCATCTTCCGCTGCAAGTTGCAGGTCAGAGAATGTCGACCTGCGCTCGGTCGCCCGGGTATGCATCGGCGATCCCGTCTGGCCCGATCACGACCAGCATGGGCACGCCGTCGGGAACGTCAAAAGTCGCCCGCTCGGCCGGAGTCGGCATACGCGTCGTCACCACCGACCCCGGCTCGGCGACGATCCGCTCCACCTCACGCGCCTGCGGCACACGCGTGCCCCAACCATGCTGAACCTCGACCACGCCCTGGGCGCGCAGCGCGGCGATCGCCCGGCGAACCGTTGTCCGACCCAGCCCCGTCTCCTGCATCAAGCGCGACTCCGACGGCAACCGCGCGCCCGGAGACCACTCGCCCGCGGCAACCCGACGACGTAGATCGTCGGCGAGCTGCCGCCAGGCCGGCACGCCCGACGCGGGGTCGATCATGGACGGAGACGCTATGGCGCGTCCGCCTCACGTCGACACGTGGGCACGTGCGGACGAGCTGGCTTGTCGGCAGCGCGTACGGTGAGAGGGGGTACACGATGTAACCCCCTGGCGTGGAGGTGTCCGATGGTCGATCAGCCCGCACTCACCCCCGGCCAACGCGTCGAGAAACTCCGCCGCGGCGTCGGCCTGTCCCGCGAGCGCCTCGCCGGCCTTACGGGCCTGGGCGCGTCGACCATCAAGTTCGTCGAGAACGGCCGCCGATCCCTCACCCTGAACGTCGCCCAGCGCATCGCCCCGCACCTCGGCGTCCACGACCTCGGCGACCTGTTCGGGCCCTCCGTCACCCTGTCCCTCGACGGCCGGGCCACCCATCCCGCCGTCGACGACGTCCGACGCGCGTTGACCGCCTGGCACATCACCATCGACGGCCAGCCCGAGAGCACCGACTACCTTCGTGGCGCTGTCGACTCCGCCTGGCAGACCTGGCACACCAGCCGCAACCAGCGCACCGAGGCCGGCCTCGTGCTGCCCGGCCTCCTCGACGCCACCCAGCGCGCCGCCCGCCTGCACACCGGCGCCGACCGGCGCACCGCGCTGGCGCTGCTCGCCCAGGCCTACCACCTCGCCCAGGCATACCTGGCCTGGCACGGCGACCGGGAACTGTGCTGGCTCACCGTCGACCGAGGCATGGCCGCCGCCCTCGACGCCGACGACCCCCTCGCGATCGCCGGGAGCATCTGGTACGCCGCGCACATCCTGCGCGCTGTCGGCCGCGGCGACGAAGCCCTCGACCGGCTACGTGAGGCCCGCGCCCTGATCGAGCCTCGGGTAGCCGACGGGGGCGTGGAGTACGCGGAGATGCTCGCCGACCTACACCTGTGCACGGCGCTGACCCGGGCTCGCACCGGCGACCAGGGGGCTTGGGCGGACTGGGACACCGCCCGGCAGGTCGTCGACCGGGCGCTCCCGGACGGGTACGTGGGGCTGCGGACCCGCGTATCCCGTCCGCTGGTCGAGGTGTACGCGGTGATGTGCGCCGTCGACCTGGGCGACCCCGACGAAGCGCAGCGCCGCGCGCACTCCCTCGACCCGCAGTCGATCCCGTCGACCGAGCGGCGCGGCCGGCACTACGTCGAGCTGGCCCGCTCCGCCGACCTGGAAGGCGCCCGGGAGGCAACGCTGCACCTGCTCACCCGCGCGGAGGCGACGTCACCGGAGACGGTGCGGTTCTCGCCAGCGGCGCAGGACATGGCCGGCCGGCTGGCCCGGGAGGCGCCGGCGGCGATCCGCGCGGAGGCGTCCGAGCTGGCCCACCGCATCTCCAGCCCTCCTGTGTAGAGGTACACCGAGTCACCGGGTACGCCGCGTACCCATAGCGAAGCGCGTCTTTACCTACCGTCATCTCTGCTGGTGGCGGTGGAGAGTCGCGCGGCGTACGACGAGCTGTTCGCCCTGCCGCCCTGAGCCGGACGCGGGTACGTGCTCTGCCCCCGTGGAGCATGTACCCGCGCCCCCGGACTGACGGAGGCGATCAGCGTGGCGTCCATCCGATCCCTGCTCCGCCGGCTGACCAGTCGGCCCGACCCGGCGATCTCGGACCGAGGGCAGCGGATCCAGCGCAACGAGCACGACAGCGCCCGGCAGCGGGTGCTCGAACTCGGCCGGCAGCGCCAAGCCGAGTACCGGTACGAACGGCGCGACCGGTGACCCCCCGTCCGGGGCACGCCGCTCGGGCTCTCGACGCCCTCGATGAGCGGATGAGCGGCGTCGACCACCAGCCGCACCGGCCATCCTGGGAATGCCGCGCCTGCTACGAGCCGTGGCCGTGCGCGGCCGGGCAAGTGCAGCTCGCCGAGGCGTACCGCGGTGACCGGTCCGGCCTGACGATCTACATGGGCAAGCTGTACGCGGCAGCTCTCGTCGAACTGCCCGCCTTCCCGCCGCGGCTGCTCTACAGCCAGTTCGTGGCCTGGACCCGCGCCCTCACCCGGTGACCGGGCCGGGCCGGGCTCAGCCCGGCGCGATCTGCATGGGCTGCACCGAGGGGATCACCGTCAAGACGCACGCGTGCGCCGGCGCGGCCGAGCTGCTGCCGTTCGGCGGCACCTGCACGTGCCGGCTGCCCGGCTGCGGACCGACCCCCTCCACCACACCCACAAGTCGGCCCCGGACGCGGCGAGCCAAGCGCCGGCCGGGGCCTTGATCAGACACAGGAGGTCTGACCATGCTCCAGTCTCACCGAACCCGCCGGATCCTGGGCGGCGCCGCGCTGGCCCTGGCCATCGTCGGCGGCCTCGCCTGCGACGGCGAGGGCACGAAGAGCGACCGCGACCCGGCCGACCGGCAGGTCGACGCGAAGCGGAAGATGACCGCCGTCATCAACGCCAGCGGCGACGGCCCGTACTCCGTCGTCGTGCGGGCGGCGAAGGTCGGCGACGACCGCGGCGACTACACCCGCAAGTCCGTCGCCGGCGGCGCGTACCGGCAGACGCTCGACTACACGTCGGGGCTGCGGATCACCATCACGATCACCGCGACGGGGCACCGCACCGATCCGCTGTCCTGCGAGATCACCGACGGGACGAAGCGGGCCCGGGACCGGGCGGCCGGCACCGTGCAGTGCAAGCTCACGACCTCGCGATGATCCGGGCGAGCCGGGCCAAGGCGAGCCGGATCCGGTCGACCAGGCTGGCGCGGCGGTAGGGCTCGGGCGAGTTCAGCGTCCATCCGGTCATCCGCCCAGTATCACCGGGGCCGGCCAGGCTTGGGGCGCACATCTGGTCCGCAGACACGAAAACGCCCCCCGCCCATTAGGGCGGGGGGCGCGATCGTGTGTAGCTCGGCTCAGCGGTCGAGCGGGTCCTTGGCGTTCGGCACGACGTACACGCCGAGCGCGCCGAGCACCGCCAGGGCGACGGTGATCCCCTCGGTGGCGGTCAGGACGTCGTCGCCCATCGCGACGGTCAGGGCGACGCCGCCGGCTACGGTAGCGGCGACGATGGTCTTGGCGTAGCGGGCAACCCGCATGGTGTACCTCCTGAGTACGGTCGATGAGTGCAGCGGTACGTACGGACGCCAGCCGGTGAGCTGGCGGAGCTCCCGAGCCCTGCCCGGACGGGCACACCGACACCGTCCCCACTTGGGGTGCGTGCCTGGTGGAGGGCTGCTGGGAGATGGGGCCGGCAGTGGCGCTGCCGACAGCCGGGCTGCGACGGGGTGACGCAGCACCGGCACGAGCACCGGAGCCGGTAGCTACCGGCGTTCGGCCGGTGCGTGCTGGGCACGGTGAAGCAGCACGCACCGCCACACCACCTGGGCGACCAGAGCAGCGAACGCCACCAGGGTGACCGCCGCGCGGCCGGGGTACTGCGGCCACACCCGGGCCAGCACGATCAGGGTCATCAGCAGGCCCAGGTTCGCGGTGAACTGCATGACGTGCCTGCCGCCGGGGTTGTGCCGCCAGTCCCCGCCGGTGGTGACCCAGAACGCGACCACGAAGTACCAGCACGCTGCTGCGCCGATTCCGGCGAGCACCGTGTTGAGGTCGTTCACCGTGACCCCCTCAGCGCGTCGGTGATCATCGGGCCGAAGTGGTTGCGGCGGCGCAGCTCCGCGAGTCGCCGCGCCGCCGCGTCGACCTGGTCGTCGTCGGCCCGGGCCGCCGCCAGGTCCTCCCGCGCCCGCGCGAGCAGGTCGCGGGCCTCGGTCGTCTCCGGCGACGGCCGCTTGCGCTTACGTCTCCAGATCATGGCGGCCTGCCTCCCGAGCCAGTCCTTGCAGCAGCTGCACGGTCAGGTCGGTGTTGGGCAGCAGCTTCTGCACCTGCTCGTCACGTACCCGCACCTGCTCGTCTCGTACCGCCAGGGTGGCTCTCAGGTGGGCGATCTGGTCGTCCTTGTCGCGGACCCGATCCTCGTGCACGGTGCGCGGCACGAGCCGGCCGGTGAGGACCAGGGCGACGACGAAGAGCAGCACCCCGACCGGGCCCCCGGAGCTGAGCAGGGCGGCGGGGATGTCGGGCACGGTCAGGCCTGCGGTCCGGCGCCGTCGAGCGACCCGAGGACCGATCGCAGGGCGGCCTCCAGGTCGTCGCGGGACACCGGCCCGTCGGCGGCCGGGAGACCGGCGAGGACCCGCTCGGCGACCGCCGCGGCGAGCTGGTCGACGTCGACGCCGGCCGGCCGGGGCAGCGCAGCCAGGGCGGTGGCCAGCTCGGGTGGGCTGGTGCTCTCGGCCTTGATCAGGGCGGGCAGCGCGGTGAGCTGCTGCACCGGCCACATGGCCTGGCCGCCGCCTTTGAGGTCGGTGCGGACGGCCGGCCGGCCGTTGGCGAAGGCCTCCATCCTGCCGTCGGTGTAGGCGACCTGGGCGAGCAGGGTGGGCAGCGCGGCGGCCAGCTGGTCGAGCAGCCGGGCGTGCGCGTCGGTGAACTGGGCCATCTCGTCCTCCAGGAGTCCGATCGTGGTGAGGTAGCGGCGGAACAGCGCCGTCTGGTCGCGGCCGGCCTTGATCGCGTCGCGGTGGTAGCTGATGTGCGTGTGCCACCGGTGCGAGTCGTCGCCGCTGGCGCGCTTGCCGAGCCGGTCCCAGCGGCGCACCGTCGATCCGTCCGGCGAGTAGATGACCTCTCGGATGTCCCGGGTGTCGGTCGCGCCGGCCGCGCACTCGCGGGCCAGCCAGGTGGAGAACGTCTGCAGGTCGTGCCGGCGGCCGCCGATGGTGACGGTGAACGTACCGATGTCGAGGGCGCAGGCGTACGAGCTGAGGCCGGTGCGGTCCCGGGGCGACTCGACCACGCTGTAGTCGCCGCTGACGACGCGGTCGGAGCCGCAGTGGTAGCCGCCGCGGTGTGCCGGGTCGCCGACGATGCCGACCTCGGCCGGCTCCAGGCCGTTGCCGCCGAGGTGGTCGAGCAGCAGCCGGCGGGCGTCGAGCAGGGTCTGTGGTGCGGTGGTGGCCACCGGTACCTCCTCCAGAGTGATGGCCTGCCAGGTCTGCCGTGCCGGTTCGGAGCCGGCGAGGGTGAGATCGCAGCCGCCCTTGTGGAACCACTGCGCTGCCAGCGCGCCGTCGGCGCGCAGGGCGTCGACCATCTCCTGGGCCCACCCGGCCTGGCCGGTGCCGTCGACGTCCCACGGCTGGCGTTTCGCGCCTAGCTCGGCGACCAGGTACGGCACGCCGAGCTGCTCGGCGACTTGACGGGGGATGCTGAGCAGGTCCTCCGCGGTGCGGTACTTCGGGCCGTCGTTGTAGATGTCCCAGGCGATGAAGTCGACGAGTTGGCGGGGCATCCACCGGCCGTCGCCGGCGAACTTCTGCCACCAGTAGCGGGTGAACACCGGCCCGAGCCAGATGTCGGCGCGGGCCGGGTGCCCGTCGAACGCCGCCACCAGCGCGGCCTGCTGGGCGTGGAAGTCGTCCAGGGTCGGATCCCCGGACTCGGGGCCCTGCTCGGGCTCGTGGTCCTCGGTGAGGAACAGCCGCAGCCCGGCTGGCTTCCGGTCGGCCCAGGCGCGCACGTCGGCGGGCGGGTTGGTCTTGTACGACAGGTGGACCGCCGGCACTCCGGCCGCGACGAGCGGCCCGAGCACCGGACCGTCCCAGGCGTGCAGCGCCTTGTTCGCCTCGACGAAGATCCGACCTATGCCGGTGCCCGGGTACAAGGCGAGCATCTCCCGCACCGAGCGGGGGCCCGGAGTCCAGCCGATCAGCGTCATGCTGCCTCCCTCAGAAGATGGGGATGCCCGGGGCCGGCTCGGCGGCGGGTGGGGTAATGGAAGCGGGCTTGAGGGCGAGGGCGAACACCACCGCGTTGCCCTCGGACAGCGAGCTGGTCAGCGTGCGGGTGACTCCCGTCGCCGCAGCCATCGGCCCCCCGGAGTCCCACACGGCCATGGTGATGTCGGCGGAACCTGCGTTCGTGGCCGCGTCCGCCCGCTTCGTATCCCCGCCCGCCGACGACGACCAGGTGGCCACGCCGGCGGCGCCCGGCGCGTGCCGGGTGACGACCCCGTAGACCAGCCAGCCGCCCTCGGGCACGTCCACGGCCGGGGTGGTCTGCGTGGTGCCTGAGGTGCCGGCGACCATGGACGCCGCCGTCACTGGGGTGGTCGCGTCGAGGCCTCGGTATGCGCCGGCCCACGCCGCGTTCTTCACGGCCCCGCCCGTGGAGATGCCCCACGTGTACGAGGTGGGCTCCGAGGCGGCGGTCTTGGTGCGGATCCGGCCGCCCAGGTTCGTCCCGGACGTGGCGTCACCGCGCACGGTCAGCCCGGCCACGGGCTCCGTCACCGTGGCGCTGGCGCTCAGGAGGCCGAACAGATGCACCAGCTGGTCGCCGTCCACCACGCCGGTCAGCGCAGGCACCGGGTTCGACGTGGTCGAACCGCTGGGCACGTTCTCCTGGTCGTCGACTCTGCTGATCGCCATGTCAGTACGCCAGGACCTGAACGGTGAGCTTCGTGCCCGCCGCGGTGGAGCCGACCTGGTCGACGTCGACGGTCAGGTACGACCCGGCCGGCCAGTTCGCAGAGATGAACGTGGACGCGACCCCGCTGTACCGGTTCCCGGCGGTGATCGTCGGCCGGTTCCCGCTGGTGAACACGGCGGTGCCGTCGACGCGGACCTGCACGATCAGCGACGACCCGGTGGGTGCGGTGCCGCCGATCGACGCGACCGCCGACCGCAGCGTCAGCGCCGACCCGGTCGGGTTGTGCACCCGGTAGGTGCCGGTGCCGACCGTGGCGGTGTCCTGTGTCCAGGTCGGCATCACGCTGACGGTGCTGCCGCCGCCTCCGCCGCCGGCGCTGCCGGTCCAGGTGCCGGGGGTGCCGCCGGCGGTGCACAGCCACAGCACGCCGGCGGAGTCGACGACGGCGTCGCCGGTGACCCAGGTGCCGGTGGTCGGCGCGCCGGTCCCGCTCTTCTGCCCCCGGAAGTTCACGCCAGACAGGCTGTTGTAGGAGCCTCCGGCGCGGACACCCTGCAGGCCGGACAAGACGCGGGTGGCCTCGACCCAGCCGGGCTTGGTGCTGTTCCCCGTGCCGTACGCGCCGAGCAGCGCCTCCCTGTTGGCCGCGACCGAGGGGTTGGTGGACAGCTCGAAGAACCTGCCGGTGGAGGGACCTCCGCGGTTCTCGTACGCCTCGAAGACCCGCCCTGCCACCCGGTTGGGCAGCGACGGCGCGGCGCGCAGCTCCCCGTTGCCGTTGAACCACCCGGTCTTGATCGACTGGCCGGTGGACGAGGTGGAGAAGAACTGCACCGCGTCGGGATTGTCGTCGGCGCCGCTGTAGGGCTGGGTGAGCTTCAGCCACGGGTTGCCGCTCTGTCCCTGCGCCGGGTCTGGTGGCTGGGCGGTGTTGCCGACGTAGCTGCCGCCGGAGGCCGGCGGGTTGAGCAGCACCGCGCCGGCCGCCGCCGACGGTGGGATCAGCCCGAACCCGCCGCCGGTCACCACGCCGAGCAGATCACCGACGTTGCGGCTGCCCGGCAGCGGCACGGACACGTCGACGAGGTTCGCCACACCCGTGCCGTGGCCGTTGTTCTGCGACTTGTGGGCGGCGAGGTCGACTGCGGTGGCCACGGCCTGGTCGCCGACGTCGGCGGCCATCCACACCCGCCGCCCGCCGGCGGCCGACGCCCACGCCCCGGTGACGTTGTCGGGGTACTGCACGCGGGGAATCTGTCCCAGCGCCCGACCGTCGGAGGTGTCGGAGGACAGCACCGACGTGCGGGCGCTGCCGGTGCTGTCCAGCAGGTCGGTGTACTGCGTGCCGCCGGTTTCGCTGTTCCACCAGGTGATCTCGACGCCGCCGACGACTACCGCCGCTTTGCCGTCGAGGGAGCCGATGGTGACGTCGGCTCCGGAGACGATGGTGTAGTCGGACGGCCCACCGCCGGCCCAGTATCGAGTCATGCTCTACCCCTCTTCCTACGCGGCGTGCCAGACGAGTGAGCCGTCCACCGTGCGGTCCTCGGCGACCGAGACGCCGGCGGCGGTGACGACGTAGATCCCGG
Source organism: Micromonospora sediminicola (assembly GCF_900089585.1). NCBI lineage: Bacteria > Bacillati > Actinomycetota > Actinomycetes > Micromonosporales > Micromonosporaceae > Micromonospora > Micromonospora sediminicola. The sequence goes on from NZ_FLRH01000003.1 coordinate 1,124,779, forward strand.
CCGAGGTGACCCGTAGCGCGGCGGGCGCGCCGCCGGACCAGTAGAGGGCGGTTGCCTGCACGGGGAACGTCGGTTCGAAGCCGGCCGGGATGTTCGCGACCTTCGTCGTCGAGCCGGCCGGGATCGCCCCGGTGGTCCGCTGGACCTTGAGCGCCAGCACGCATACCCCGCCGCGCCGCTGCAGGCTGTTCTCCGTCGCGCTGAACCCGGACAGCAGCGGCACGGCCACGGTCCCGGAGTCGTCGACGGCGTTGCGCCAGGTCGTGCCGTCGGAGAGGATCCACCGGCCGGTGTCGACCTCGAACGCGGTGCGGCCCTTCTGGTGCGGCGGCCTGATTGACGCCTTGCAGAGGATCTGGCCGTCCTCGCCCAGGTACCAGGCCTTCTCGGTGACCGTCGACCCGGCCAGGGTGGTGGCGCCGTTCGCGACCGTGACCGTGGCCAGTTCGATCTCGTAGACGCCGCTGCCGGCCGACGCCGGCGTTCGGGTGGCCGCCGGCGCGCCCGCCCCGGGGGTGCCCTGAACGATCTGCACGGTGAGCGTCCAGTCGGCCCGGTTGAGGCGCAGTACCACCAGGTCCACCCGGGTGGAGCCGCTGCTGTTCGCGGCGAGGGTCTTGGTGACCACGGCGGCGTCGTTCTGCCAGCCGTACCCGTCGACGACGGCCTGCCGGGACGCCCGGATGCGGATCTCCCGGGTGCCGCTGCCGTCGGCGTAGATGAGCGGCTGGTCGGCCGGGTCGCCGATCAGCCCGGACGGTAGCGCCCGGCCGAGCAGCCGCTCGTGCTGCAGCTGGGTGACGCCGGGGTTCGGGTAGGAGGACTCGGCCATCAGATGGTCTCCAATCCGGCGAGCCGTCGGGCCAGGGCCCGCGTGACCTTCACCCACGCCGGGTCAGCGGAGGCGTCCTGCGAGCCGACCAGCGCGGTGACCGTCTCCCCGTCGCGCGGGCTCACCTCGAGGTGCACGGCGCGGACCACGTCGGTGACTTCCGCTCCGGAGTTGAGCTCCACCGACACGCGGTCGCCGAGCTGGTAGTGCACGCCGTAGCGCTGATCCGTGGTGTCGACGGTGACGCTGGTCAGCCGGGCGGTCTCGGCCGAGCGCTCCAGCTCTTCGTCGCCGGCCTGATTCAGCTCGGCCGCGGCGCCGGCGGTCGCGTCGGATTGCCGCTGGTCGACGAACGTCTCCAGCCGCCACCACTTCGCGACCGCCGCGGTGTTGACCCGTTCGACGATCACCCGCGACGTGCCGACGTCCTTCCCGCCGACGATCGCGACGGTGGCCGACGGGGCGACCGGCTCGTACGAGTAGGAGCGCAGGTTCCCCAGGCCGCGGCTGAACCGGACCGCGCCGTCGCCGGTGGTGCGGTCGGCCGGCGCGTACACCTGGAACTCGATCGTGGTGCCGACCTGCTGGGTGCGGAACCCGAGCCCGCCGCCGGCGATGGCCGCGCTGCGGAGCGCGTCGCCGAGCGCCTCGAACCGGGTCCCGAACGTGATGCTGGCCCCGAGGCCCGCGCCGGTGCCGAGGACCAGCTGCGGCACCCGCCGGACTGTCAGCGCTCCGGGGCCGGCGTTGAGGTTGACCAACGACCGCATGACGTCGCCGGCCTCGTCGGTGGCTGTCCACCGGGCGGTCGACGTCTGCGCGGTGGCCACGGCCGCCGGGTTCGGGTAGGTGACCCTGCCGGCGATGAGCGCCAGGTCGTCGGTGAACGCGACGGACACGGTGCCCGGGTCAGTGTCGGCGCCGTCGACGGACCAGCGTTGCGGGCCGGCCCGCTCGATCGGCCCCGCGGCGAAGATGACGCCGTCGCGGATCACGACCACCCGGTTGCCGCCCGCGTTGATCAGCTGGAGCAGCTCCGGCCGGGCCGGCGCGGTGAAGGTGCCGGATCCGGGCTCGTTGAACCGCAGGGTGACGTCCAGGTCCGTCCACCCGCCGATCGGGTCGCCGAGCACGTTGAGGTTCCGGTCGGTGATGAGCAGGGTCGTCCGCGCCGGCGCGGACAGCATCAGGGGCATGGTCAGGCCGTCTCGTACCGAGGGACGTAGGACAGGGTGATCGCGGTGCCAGCTGCCGCGCCGGCGACGGCGAACTCGACGTTGTTCAGGCCGGGCTGCAACGCCCACAGCTGCGCGCCGGGCCAGGTCAGCTTGCCGGTCCAGTTCGCGCCGCCCGGGCCGCGCACGGCGGGCGGGTCGGTGGTGATCGTGGCGACCTGCCCGGCGGTCAGCGTCCCGGTCAGCGTGAACGCCTCACCGGTGCTGAGATTGGTGGCCACCACCGCGGTGGCAGGGCCGACGATCGTCCAGGTCGGCCACGCCTCCACGTTGCCCTCGTTGACAGCAGTCGCGGTGCCGAGCACCGACGACGGGGACACCGTCAGGTACGGCGACAGGTACGACACCGCGGTGCCGTAGGCGTACGGCAGGCTCAGCGGCCGGACCGCCCGCCAGAACGGGTCCTCACAGTAGAGGCTGAGCACCGCCGTGTCGTAGGTGTGACCCTGCCCCGGTTCCCCGTCGAAGCCCTGCTGGTAGTAGGCGAGGATCTCCCGGGCGTCGCCGTTCGGGCGCATGATTCGTAGCCGGCCCGGGCCGAGCCGGCGGGTCTGCGTGAACGCGTTGGACAGGGCCCGCCACCCGGCCACCAGCTCCAGGTGGGTGTCCGCCCGCACCCGCAGCGGCCACGTGATCGTCCGCGGCTGCGGCTGGATGTGCCGAACCCGGGTGCCGCCGCGCGGGTGGTCGTCGGCCACGATGTTGATCGGTGCGGCACCCCACCCGGTCACCGCGTTCAGGGTGAAGAACAGCGTCGAGTCGTTGGTGAGCGGCCACTCCGTGCCGTCCGGTGCGATCCACACCGCCACCGGCCGGCCCGGGTCGACCGGTGGCGGCGCCGGAGTTGGGATCGGTGAGGGGGTGTCGACCGGCGGCGGTGGAGTCGAGATCGTGCCGACGTAGACGGGCATCTACCGTGGCCTCCCCACCCGCGCGAGCGCGTCCTGGCGCTGCTGAAGCGCCGTCAGGTCGTGGACGGTGAAGTTCGCCTGCCGCGGCTGCACCGTGATCCGGTTGTCGTACGTGATCTGGCCACTGGCCTGCCCGCCGTAGCCGGACGACGGGGCGAAGTTCCGCCATCCGCCCCACCAGTTCTCGATCGCGTACCCGACCAGCGCCCGCGTGCGGGCCATGTCCCCGAAGCGGGGGGCGAACAGCTCCCCGCCGGTCGACGGCTCCGCCCACGCGTACCGGGCCGGGCCCTGCGGCGCCGCGATCTGCGCCTGCCGCAGCAACCCCACCGCCGCGTGCTCGTACACGCCACCCCGGTCGTTTTTCAGGATCGTCCCGCCGGGCACCTTCAGATCGCCGGTGCTGGTCCACCGGACGGTGCCGGAGATGTAGATGTGCTTGTCCTTCAACTCCGCGATCTTGCTCTTGAGTGCCTCCACGGCCGCCTTGGCTTCACCAGTGGACGCCCAGAAAGGCACCGTCTTGGACGGCGGCACGTTCCGGACCGCGAAGTTGAAGTCCTGCACCTGCCCGGTGGCCTTCGTCGTGCCCGGCGCGGACACGTCCGTCGACACCTCGCCGGGCACGGCCTTGTACTTGCCGATCAGCGCGTCGACCTCACCCTTGGTGTAGCCGGCCTGCAGCATCGTGCGGCGCAGCCCGTCGATGTCCTTGACGTACTTGCCGTTGACCTCGTCGAGGGTCTCGCCGTGCTCCAGCCGGGCGTCCCGCAGCGCCTTGATCCGGTCGACCTGCTCCAGCACCGCGGCGATGTTGTCCCGCCCGGCCTGGGTGTTGTCGTTGAGGGTGCGGGTGCCGTCGCGCAGCTCCGCCTTCACATCGGCGATGCCCTGCTTGTAGGCCAGCAGCGCCTTGTCGTACGACATCTCCTGCTTGAACAGGGCGTCGAACGCTTCCTTCAGCTCCTGGACCTCGTCGGCGGCCTGCCCGGCCGCGCCGCCGACCTGCTTCACCCCGCCGGCCGCGTCGGTCGACGCCTTCCCAGCGACCTCCAGCGCCGCCGCGTACTGCGGGAACAGCGCCTTCAGCTCCTCGATGGAGACGCCGTCCTTCGCGGCCGCGTCGGCGAGCCGGTTGAACGCCGCCGCGGCCTCGTCGGCCTTCCCGCCGGAGGCGAGCTGGGCCAGCGCCGAGTCCATCGCCTCGACGCGCTCGCGGGTGCGGTCGAGGCTCGTGTTGGTGCCCCGCAGAGCCGGCCCGATGATCCAGGTGTTCTCCAGGATGTCCTGCATGAACCGCGCTGACTGCCGACGCTTGTTGTCGGTGTCTGCCAGGAACTTCAGGCCGACCGCCAGATCCTGCATGTCGCCGCCCAGGACCCGCGCGGACTCCCCAGCCAGAGCGCCGGTCTTGCCCCATTCACCGAGGCCCTTGGCCATGGCGTCGATCTGCGGATTCAGGTCCTTCTGCATGGCGGTGATGGCAGCACCAGCGACCTCGAACGCGGCGAAGGTCACAGCAGCGCGGCCCGCCCACTTACTGGCGGTCTCCAGCCCGCGGGCCGCGCGCTGGCCGGCCGGGCCGACCTCCCGCAGCTCGTCGAGCATGTCCCGCGTCGACCGGCGGACCCGCACCCACCCGGCGCCGAGTAGCAGCGCACCGCCGGCCACCCCGGCCATCACGGTCAGGGTCGACGTCAGCGCCGGCGGCAGCCGGTCCAGCTCGTCGACGAGCGCGCCGGCCGCCTGGACGAGGATCCGCAGGCCGCTGTTCGCACCCGACCCGGCCTCGATGGCCATGGTCTCCAGGGAGCCCTTGAGCTTCTCGACGTCGCCGGCGAGGTTGTCCATCTTCTTCGCCGCGACGTCGGCGGCGGCGCCCTGGTCGTCGACGGCCTTGGTGTAGTCCTGGATGCCCTTCTCGCCCAGCTCGTACATGATGTTCGCCGCGCGCATGCCGTCCGCGCCGAAGATCGTCGCGAGGGCGGCGTTGCGCTGCTCCTGGGTGAGCCCGCCGAGGGCCTTCTGCAGCACCCCGGCCAGCCGGGTGGTGCCGATGAACTCGCCGTTTGCGTCGTACGCGGCGATGCCCAGCTTGTCCATCAGCGCGGCTGACTTGTCCGTCGGCGCCTGCAGCATCATCAGGGCGGTCTTCAGGCTGGTGCCGGCGTCGGAGCCGACGAGCGCCCGGTCGGCGAACGCGGCCAGGGTGCCGACGGTCTCCTCCAGGCCCATCCCGGCGGCGTTGGCCGCCAGGCCGCCCTGCTTGAGCGCCTCGCCCATCTCGTGCACGTCGGTGGCGGACTTGTTGGCCGCCGCGGCGAGCACGTCGGCGATGTGCCCGACGTCGGCGCCCTTGAGCTTGAACACGTTCATCGTCTTCGCGGCGATGTCCGCCGACTCGGCCAGGTCCAGCGACCCGGCCGCCGCAAGGGCCAGGGAGCCGTTGAGGGCGCCGCCGAGGATGTCGGAGGTCTTCAGGCCGGCCTTGGCCAGCTCGGCCTCCGCCTTGGCCGCCTCGGTGGCGGAGAACGCCGTGTCGGCGCCGGCTTTCAGCGCGGCCTGCCGCAGCTGGTCCAGCTCCTTGCCGGTGGCGTCGGAGACCGCCGCGACCTCCGACATCTGCTTGTCGAACTTCGCGGCCATCGCCACCGCCGCACCGAACCCGGCGGCGAGGACCAGACCCATCCGGCCGGCCTGGTCGGCCAGGGCGTCGAGCTTCCCCGCCCGGGCCGCCTTGTCCAGCTCCCCGCGCAGCTCCGACGTGGCCGCCCCGGCCTGACGCATACCCGCCCGGAACCCGGACACGTCGGCGGCCAGCCGCACCCCTACCGTCCGCAGACCAGCCACCGGTCACCTCCGCTCAGCGTGCAGCAGCAGCGCCTCCGGCTGCGGCGAGTCCTTGTACTCCGGGGCCGCCGACCGCAACGCCGTCGACGCGAAACACCGCCTCGGCGGCGGCACCACCCAGTGGCCCTCCGACTCCGGGTCGGTGCACACCGAAAGCGGCCGGCCGCAGTGCGGGCACAGGCTCGCCCGGTAGACGGTCAGGGCGAGCATCCAGCCGCGTTCCTCGTCGTCCCACTCCGGCTCCCGGCTGGTCACCGACCGGATCAGCCGGTCCTGCTCGTCGTACTCGTGCTCGGTGACCTCGGCCGGCTCCCAGCCCATCAGCCGGCGGCGGCTGATACCGAGCCGCTCGGCCGTCTCGACGCGGGCCCGCAGCTCCGGGTCGTCGCGGAGACGGCCAGCTAGAAAGGGATGTCGACGGTCTGCCGGGTCAGCTGGAACGCGACCGTGGCCAGCTGGTCGAGCTGCCGGGAGGTGAGGACCCCGAGGGTGTTCTCGTCGCCGAGCAGCGCCGTCCAGTCCTCGTCGTCGAGGTCCGGGTCGACGACGGCCAGGCGCACCAGCGCGGCCGGGAAGGTGTCCCGGTTCCAGCCGGCCTCGTCGGCCTCGACGGTCTTGCCGGTGGCCTCGTCGACGCGGGCCGGGTGGTCGCGCAGCAGCTGCGCGTACCGCAGGTCGTCGAGCCCGCGCAGCCGGAAGTCGACCCGGAACTTGTCCAGCTCGGCACGCAGCTCGGTGACGCGCTGCTCGGCGGCGGCCGGCGAGCCGTTCCCGGCCAGCGAGTCACCCGGCTTGCGGGCCTCCTCGAGCGCGGCGACGGCGGCCTCGTACTCGTCGACCAGGTCGAGGTCCGCGCCGAGCCACACCGGCACGGTGCGGGTGGTCGGGCGCGCGTTGCGGATGCGCTCCTTGATGGTGCTCATGCGTCAGCGTCCAATGCGAGCGTCACGGTCTCGGTGGCCACCGTGTTCGGTGCCACCGCGTAGATCTGGCCCTGCTCGTTGCGCCGATACCGAACTACCTCAACGCCGCCAGCGCCGAAGGTCACCGAGCGGAGGTCGGCCGGATCGACCGGGTCGAGGCCGATGTCACGCAGGAACGCGACCACCTTCGACAGCGGCACACGGTGGGAATCGTTGCTCATGTCCAGCCCTTCGCAATCCAGCCCCCGATGGTGCGGGACGGCCGGGCCGGGCTGGTGGCCCGGCCGCCCCGGTCAGTGGTTAGGCGACGACCGCGTCCGTCGCCGGCGGCGTCGTGATCGGCGTCGGCACCTCGTACTTCCGGACGCTGTTGGCCTCCGGGGCCAGCTCCTTGCGGCGTCCGCAGATCACCGGGTAGACCTCCACCGGCTGGGTGGCGGCCCACGCGGTCTCCTCCGGGATGTCTCGGCGGATCACGATGAACCCGGAGGTGCCCCGGGTCAGGGTGTTGCGGGCGGTGTCCGGGGCGGTCTGCTTCTTCATCCGCAGGCCGGTGCCGGAGTACGAGTCCCGGCCGATGGTCTTCGTGTCGAAGGTGCTGGCCAGCGCCGAGTTGTCGACCTCGGCGGTGCTGGCCTCGAAGCCCATCAGGCCGTCCGGGGTGATGACCTGCTGCAGCAGCAGTCCGGCGTTCAGCTCGGCGGCCGTCGGGCTGTTGATGTTGGCGATGGCGCCCACCCACGCGACGCGGGTCATGCCATCGGCGAGGACGTCAGCCATCGCTCTTCTCTCCGTTCCCGCCGTCGGCGGTCGTGGTGTTGGTCTGCACGGCCGCCGGCGCGGCCGAGGTCTGCCGTGGCGGCGCCACCGGGTTCGGTTCCTCCGGCGTCCCGTCCGCCCGCTTCCAGCCCCGCTCCAGCCAGTCGTCCACCGCCCCGGCCGGGCACTCCCACTGCCCGCCCGTCTCGGGGTGGATCAGCCACACGAACCCGTCCACGGTCAGATCCGGAACAGCTCGTACGTCAGCCCGGTCTGCGACGAGCTGGTGACCGTCGCGACCCCCGTTGCCGGGTCGATCGCCGAGCGGGGGATCAGCAGCCGCCGCACACCGGTGGCCGGCGCGGCCAGCGCGGTGGCGGTGCCCGGGTTCCCCGACGGGGTGCGACCCGGGTCGAGCACGGTGATGTTCGAGGCGGTGCCGGTCGTGATGACCCGCAGCTCGCAGCCGTTCGGGCCGAACTGCCCGGCGGCGATCGTGTCGGAGGCGGTCGGGGTGATGACGGTCGGCGTGGTACCGGTGGTGGTGGCCGACTGGGAGGTGAGCGCAGCCATCGGCGGCGTCCTTTCAGGTAGGTCCCGCCGATCGGCGGAGGGTGATCTCTTGCAGAGGCGCGGTACGGTGCCCGGCATGACTCAGCAGCACGAATCGCGGTGGTCGCTGGCGCACACCGGGAACCGGGTACTCCTGGCTGTCGCTGCTGGCGTGCTGATCGCGTGTCTCTGCGGCGGTAGCGACCTGCCCGTCGCGGTGCAGATCGTGATCCTGCTTGCCGTCGGCGGCGTCACGTACGCCTTGGTGACGTTGCTGCACCGGTCACGCCGGTAGCAGGTCAGGCCGGCTCGGACTCCAGCCGGTAGACGTCAACGCGGTCCATCACCGGCGAGCCGGTCGAGTCGTCCCGCTGCGGCGGCTGCCCGTCCTCACGGCGAATCGGCCAGCACTGCCGACCGGCCACCGTCGGCCGCACGTTCAGCAACGCGGCCCGGACCCGCTCGGCGACCGACCGGGACGCCGTCGCGGTCAGGCCCACGCTGTGCACGTACGCGCGCAGCACATAGCGGGCCGGACGGGCGGACAGCGGCCGGGAGTCCGGCTCCTCCGGATCCGCGTCGGCGAAGTACACCAGCGCATATGGCGGCGGCTTCGACCGGCCCGTCACCGGATCCTCGGCGACCGCGCCGTCGTAGACGGTCAGCGCCGTGGTGCCCGGCGCGGCGCGCAGCAGCGCCAGGACCGCGTCGGCGTGCTCGCGGATCACAGGTCCTCCAGCAGCCGGACCGCCAGGTCCTCCATCGCCTTCTCGAACCGCGGCAGCTCCTCGTCGGCCGCCGGCTCGACGTGCGAGATCGGCGCGTTCTTCACCGTGCCGTAGTTCAGGATGTTGCCCAGCGCGCCCTGCCGCCGCTTCTTGTCCGGGCCGATCTCCGCCTCCGGGCCCCGGAAACCAGCGGACCGGTCGTAGGTGATCGCCGCCGGGTACGCCGGGGCGTGGGCGATGCCGCCGACGCGGCGACGCATCCCGTTCTTGATGTTCAGGGCACCCTTCTCGACGACCTTGCCGGCCTCGTCGGGTGCCTCCGAGGCGGCGCGGTCCAGCGTCACGCGCAGCCGCGCCACCCCGTCGGAGTCGATCGTCACCGTCACGATGTCACCTCCTCCACACCGAGCCGCCGGGCGGTGGCCAGGCTCTTCGCCGCCTCGTCCCGGACTACCAGAGCCCGACCCATCAGGTCTGGGTCGTACGTGCAGGCCGTCAACTCGACCCGGTCACCGGCGCGCACGCCGGCCGAGGCGGCGACGGGCAGGTGCAGCTCGCGGCGGACCATCAGCAGCGACGCCTCGCCGGCGTCCGACGGGCGGGACTGGACGGCCTGCTGCTGGACCTTGCAGCGGCCCTCGTAGACGGTGGTGTAGGACGGGGTGACGTTGCCGTCGTCGTCCTCCGTTGACCCGGCGGCGCGTTGGATCCGGCACTGGTCGACCATCAGCCGCTCAGCCGCCCGGCGGCCCCGAGCGAGCGCCCGGTCGACGGACATCAGCGCCTCCGCCCGTACTGGCGGCGCAGCGCCGCGCGTAGGGCCGGTGTGCCATCCATCTGAGCCGACATCGCCGCATAGGTCGCCGACCAGTCGTCGACCGACTCTGACTTGATGCCGCCGCCCGGGCTGCCTGGAATCTCGCGGATCAGGCCGAGCACCGCAGAGCGGGCCAGCTGCAGCTCCTGCGCCCCGTCCGGGTAGCCGTGGGTGTAGACCACGGTGACCGGGATCAGGTCGCCCGGGCGGTCCGACCAGCCGCAGCGCCGGTACAGGCGGGTGCCGTGCAGCCGGTACCCGGCCGCGCCGGCCGCGATCGGGGAGCCGTTGTAGTCCACCGACGTGACCGCCTGGACCGGGAACTGCGGCAGGGGCAGCCACTGGCTCGGGCCGGCGGTGAGCACCGCGGTGTCGTCGACGACCTCGACGATGCGCTGCCCGCCGGCGGCGGCCTGGACCACCGCGGTGGCGCACTCGATCAGCAGGGTCACCTGCGCGTCGGGCAGGTCCTGGTCGTCGAGCAGGTTCTTCAGGTCGGCCGGGGCCGCCAGCTGGTCCGCCACCGAGTCCCCCTCTCCTGATCCAGGTGTTCAGTGCTGAACACCTGGCGATGTGCGGGCCCGGCCGGCAGGGGTGCGCCTGCCGGCCGGGCCCGGGCCGGGTCAGCTGCGGCTGCTGCCGGTGGCCTTGGTGGCCTTGGCCGCGGTGGCCTTGGTGGCCTTGGCCGGGGTCGCCTTCGCCGGCGTCGCGGCTGCCGAGGCGTCACCGCTGGCGGCGAGCGGGTCCGGGTCGGGCAGGGCCACCCCGCCGGTCGCCGCCGGGGCGATCACCGTGCCGTCGTCGACGAGCTCCTCGGGCACGGCCGGCGGCTCGGTCTCCTGCCCGCCCATGACCTTCTGCAGCTCGACAACCAGGCCCTGACGGGTGTTCAGGCCCTTGGCCTGCTCCATGTCCAGCGCCACCCGAGCGCGGGCGAGGTCCTCTCCGACCCAGTCGAGGATGTCCTCGGCCGCGCCGGCGACGATGACGTCCCGGTCGATCTCGTCCGGCTCGACCAGGCCCGGCACCGGCCGTGCGGCCGGCGTGCCGAACCGGGTGGTCGGCCCGTCGGTCTCCGCCGACGCGTCGACGTCCCCGTCGCCGTCGCGCTTGCCGATCGCGCCGGCGTCGAGCAGCCGCTGACGCTGCTCGTCCGACACGTCGTCCGGCAGCGGCGCGCCGTGCGGGACGTCGACGTGGGCGCGGCCGGCGCCCACCTGCGTCTCGACGGTCACGTAGCCGGCCGTGACGACGTACTGCTCTGTGTCCTTGCCCATGCTGCAGCGCTCCTTACGCCTCGTTGTTGACGATCTCGGGTGGTGGGCCGGGCGCTGCTCAGGCCTTGAGGTTGACGATCTTGCCGTGCTTGCGCTCGTTGCCGTAGGCGAGACCGACCTCGCCGTAGAGCTGGTTCTTGTCGTAGGCGCCCGTCTTGGCCAGGGGCTCCTCGAACATGTGGCCCTTGCCGGGGACCTCCAGGAAGACCGGCCGGCACTCCTCGAGGGAGACGACCTGGACCACGTCGGCCGGCATGTGCCGGTTGAGCATGACGTTGAGGATCCCGAAGTCGGTCTCGATGCGGTTGACGGTCACACCGCCGACGGTGGAGATCTCCTTGGTGACGTAGCCGGCCACCACGTAGGCGTTGGTGATCGCCAGCTTCTGCGCCGCGCCGACCATGATCGTGGCGGTCTCGGACTGCATGATGCCGCCGTTGTTGAACACGGTCATCAGCAGCGCGTCGACCATCGTCTTGGTCAGGGCCACGCCCTTGGCCCAGACCACGGTGCCGTCGACGGTGATGTTGACCGCCGTGCCGCCCTTGGTCAGCGACACCGAGAAGGTGTTGGCCGAGCTGGCCACGACGTAGTACACGTCGGTGGTGGTCAGCGGCGTGGCCGCGCCCACGCTCGTGAACCGGATGCTGTCGCCGTTGGCCAGGCCGTGGGCGGTCAGCGTGATCAGGTCGGTCGAGGCGGCCGCCGTGCCGGTCGCGGTGACGCCGGCGGCGGCGTCGACGACGTTGGACGTCGTGGCCGCGAGGATGCCCCGGGTCTTGCGGGCGGTCAGGTTGTCCGCCGGCAGCTGGTAGATGCCGTTGACGAAGGACCACTCGATGTCGCGGACCATCTGCTTGAGCATCAGCTCGGTCTGCCAGTCCAGCTCGTCGACGACCGGGTTGGAACCGCCGGCGGTGGCCAGCCCACCGAGGCGGCCGGTGGCCGCCCGCTTGGTGTAGGACACCCCGACGGTCTCGTGGTGGATCTGCGTCACGTTCTTCTTCTGCCCGCGGATCCGGTTCTGCGCGGTCGGCGCGTCCTGGCCCTCCAGCGCCACGTTCTGCCCGGCGGCGCGCAGGTCGTACTCCGACCACTCGAACTCGGTGTCGGTGGTCTGCCCGCCGCCGGTCAGCCCGCCGATCGCCGAGAAGAACGGGGTGTCGGACGGGGTGAGCAGGTACAGGATGCCCGTGTAGTTGGGCAGGTTGTAGGTGGTGCCGAGCGCGGTGATGCCAGCCATCGCTGGTCGCTCCCTTCGATCGTTCCTTGGGCGCGGCCCGCGCCGGCCCTTCGGTTACTGCTGGACGGGGGTCAGCTTCTGCTTCTGCAGACGGATGACCTCACGGACGTTGCCGGACTTCTGCGCGGCCGCGATCAGCGCTTCCAGGTCCGCCGGCTGGTTGCCCCGGGTGCCCTGCGTCGGGTCCGGAGCGGGGTTACGCGGCCCGGCCGGCGCGGCGGGGAACAGCTGCAGCAGCGCGTCCGCGTCGGCCGCCAGCTCGTCGCGGGTGCCGCCGTTGAGCCGGGCCGCCTGCGCCGGGGTGAGGCCCTTCTCGTGGGCGACCTCGGCCCGCCAGCGGGCGGCGCGCTCCTTGGCCAGGTCCTCGTCGTGCTTGTTGAGCCGCTCGGTCAGCTGCTCCAGGTCGGTCTTGCCGTCCCCGGTGGGCTTGGTGCCGAGCAGGTCCGCGAGCTGCTTGAGCGGTGCCAGCTCGCCGATCTGCCGCTCCAGGGCCTTGCGGGCCTCGCGCTCCTCGCGCAGCGCCTTCTCACCGCCGGGGCCGAGCGGCTTGTCCTGCGGGTCACCGCCGGTCGGAGCCGGGTCGGCGGGCGGCTGGCCGCCGCCGCCGCTGCCGGTGCCGGGGTTGGCCGGCGGTGCGCCGGTTCCCGGGTCCGCCGGCGGCTGACCGGGGCCGGGGGCGGGTGCCGGCGGGTCGGGGGCGGCGCCGAGCTGCGGCCAGATCAGCCGGCCGGAGCGGGTGCGGCCGAGCGCGCGCAGCGGGTCGCCCGTGCGCGGGTGCCGCAGATGCGGATGGGTGGGCAGGTGGGTCATCGCGACCTCCGGTAGGTGGCCACGGCATCGCGCCGGGCCAGGTGATGTGTTCGGGGCCCCTACTCGCCGGGGCCCTTGACGTCGACGGAGAAGACGGGCAGCGGGCCGTACACGGCCAGCCACACCGTCCCGCCGGCGGCGAGCTTCTCCAGGTCCCCGTCCTCCAGCCGCAGCCGCACGCAGACCCGGGGCAGGCCGGTGTGCTCGCCGGTGTCCACCAGCACCTCCACCGGGGCGATGTCGGTGTCGGTCAGGTCGCCGGACGGGCCGGTGGCCACCATCCGGCGGGCACCCGGCCACACCTCGGCGTCGGGGATCGGACTCGGGCGCATCAGACGCGCGGCGGCCAGTTCCAGCGCCCCTGCTCGCCGGCCTCGCCCTGCGGGCGGGAGGTGGCCCAGTAGGTGTCGGGGCCGTCGAGGAGCACCTGGAGGTTGGCGGCGTCTCCGCCGAAGACGCGGACCACGACGGCCGGGTACGTGTCACCCGCGTTGGCGAAGTTGCCCGCGTTGGGGCTCGGCGAGTTCTGCCGGTTGAAGTTGATCGCGTCGACGTCGAACTGGCTCAGGGTGTACAGCACGATGCGGCCGATGGTGGGCAGCATGGGGGACTCCTTCGGTCATCGGATGTAGCCGAAGCGCCGCAGGAGGCGGATCGCTTCGTCGCGGTCGTCGCCGGCGGCGGCGAGGATGCTCTCGGGCATCAGCCGGGGCGTGCGGGCCTGCCGGTAGCGGCCGCCGTCCTTGACGCCTCGCTCGCGGGCGCCGAGGCGGACGCCGGCGAGACCGCGGGTGGTGGTGCCCTCGGTCGTGGTGAAGACCTGCCGGCCGTACACGTCGCGGGTGGCCAGCTGCCCGCGGTCGCGGCCGCCGCGCAGCATCCGCGCCTCGGCGGCGGTGATCCGGGCTCCGGCCGGTGCGAGGCCGTACGCGCCGCGCCGGGCGTTGACGACCTGGCCGATGTCGGCGCCGAGGCGGATGGACGCGGCGCCGGCCTTGGTGAACTGCCGGTCCTGCTCGGCGGGGGTGAGGCTGTCGAACCAGGCCCGGGGGTTGGTGGCGATCGCGTCGACGGTGTCCTCGACGGCGGGCACGTGGACGCAGTCGCAGCACGGGTGCCGGTCGAAGGGTTCCGCCCGGCGGTAGCGGCGGCCGGCGAGCACGACGCAGCGGCCACAGGTCTTCCCGACGACCATCCGGATGTAGGTGTCGACGTCACGGGTGGCCATCGCGGTGGCGTCGGCGGCCCGGCCGGCGTCGGCGACCTGGGTCCGGACCGCCGTCTCCAGCGTGGCGTATCCGCCGGCGAGGGCCCGCTCGACGTCGACGCCGGCGCCGATCGCGGTCAGCGTGGTGATGGCCGGCTCGTAGAGCAGGGAGGGCAGGGGCCGGCCGTCGGAGGCGACGCCGGCGAGCGCGGCCGGCACCACCCGCGCCCGCGGTCGGGGGTTGGCGCCCTGGGCGTCGAGCACCGCGTTGAGGTAGCTGTCCGCGGTGACCGCGGCGGCGAGCTGCGCGGCGGCGGTGACGGGCACCAGATCGCCGAGCTGGGTGGCCCAGCTGCGGGTGATCGCGTCCGGGTCGACCCGGGACCACAGTTGTCGGGCGACGACGACCAGCCGGCCGACGATCCGCCGGCGGCGGCGGTAGTGCTCGCGGGCGACCTGCTCAGCCGACACCGGCCGGCTCCGGCTGCGGCGCCGGGACGGTCGGGGTGGGTGGCTCGACCGGGGCGGGTTGGCCGCCCATGCCGAGGTTGATGATCTCGCGGACCGGGTCGCGGTCGGCGTCGGCTGCGTCCTCGGCCTGCATCCGGCGGATCTGCCCCTGGCTGTAGCCGAGGTCCTCGCGGGCCTGCCGCTTGGTGATGATCGGCTCGTCGCCGCCGAACACCTTGCGGACCGCGTCGGCGGCCTGCGCCCGGGTGGGCGTCGACGGGTCCCGCCAGATCGTCTCCAGCCGCTTGGTGGCCGGGTCCCAGTCGCCGTCCTGCAGCCGGCGCACGTGCCGGTTGACGCGCTTGTAGGAGCCGCTGAACGGCACGGTCTTGCGCTCGGCCCGCTTGATCAGCCGGGCCTCCGCCGCCCGCCACGCCTCCGCGCTGGCCGGGGTGTCGGTGACCACCCCGAACGCGGTCGGCGGCAGGCCGACCAGGGCGGTGGCGTGCTTGGCCAGCTGCGTCAAGCTCTGGTGGAAGTTGGCCAGCGATGAGGCTTGGAACTCGTGGGCCTTGATGCCGCCGCCTTCGACGTCCTCGCCGCCGCTGCCCTCCAGACTGAGCAGCTTGCCCATGATGACCTGCAACGCCGACTGCTTCTCGCCCCTGTCGTCGACCAGGTCGTCCGGGCCGATGCCGAACAGCGCGCGCAGCGGGATCGCGTGGAACTCCGCGGCGACCATCATGTCGCTGGCCAGCTTGTTGGCCGCGTGCGACAGCGACAGCAGCGGGATCGTCAGCTCCGACTTGCCGTACCGGTCGGCCAGGCGGCCGCGGTTGGTCAGCGGGGTCACGAGGACCTCGCCCACGTTGTGCACGTCTCGGCCGGTCTCACGCCAGCCCTGCGGGCCACGGTCGAACCAGACGGTGTGGTTGGGCATGTAGAGGGTGGCGTACTCCTGCGGCAGCCGGATCAGGCTGTCCGGGTCCTCCACCCAGCGGCGCAGAGCCGCCCGCGGCGCCCGGGTGCGCGGGTCGATGTCGGCGTACATCTCTAGCGGGGACTCCACCGTGACCAGCGGGGTGTCGTCGTCGTCCTCGTTGGTGCCCACCGCGATGTAGGAGCGGCGCATGACGAGGGCGTCGAGGCGGCCGAGCTGCGCCTCTTCGTCGAGGTCGTTGTCCTGCCACACCCGCTGGAGGTTCTTGTCCGCGGTGGCGCTGGCCAGCTCGTCGGCCGGGGTGTCCGGATCCGGCTCGTCGTCGTCCTCCGGGTATCGGAACCCGAGCACGTCCAGGCGCTCTTCCAGGGGGTCGACGGCGAGCATCGGCCAGCCCAGCGACACGGCCTGCAGGCGGTCGCCGACCTCCCGCAGGATCTCCGGGTGGATGTAGTGCAGCGGCGCGCTGCCCTCGTAGAGGGCGTTGAGCTCCTGCAGCTGCGGCAACTCCCGGTCGTGACGGCTGGCCAGGTGGGTGACCCATCCCAGGTCATCGGTGGGCAGCGGCATGGGTCACCTCCTGACGATGATCTGCTTGCGCTTCTTGCGTTTCCAGCCGCCCTTGGCGATCGCGTCCAGGCGGGCCTTCCAGGACAGGCACCCGGCCATGGCCAGGTCGATGTACTTGGTGGAGTCGGGCCGGATCTTGTAGATCGTCCACAGCGGGGTCTCGTCGTCGTCGCGGACGTTGAGGTCACCACGGACGGCGTTGCCGATGTGGTCGGCGTAGGTCTTGTCGCCGCTGTGGGTCAGCTCGCCGGAGGTCTGCGCGGTCCGGAAAGCGCGCATCGCCTGGCCGATCTGTCGGGGCCGGTTGGTGTACCACTCCAGCACCCGCCGCTCGCCGTACCGGCCCGACCAGCGGGCCACGGCGGACTCGAAGCGGGGCGGGTCGGCGTACACCAGCCGCACCGCGTACAGGTCCATCGCCTCGGTCAGGACGCCGTCGACGTCGTCGTCGGTAACCTCCCAGCCCTCGGCGTCGTCGGGGCGCACCCAGTAGCGCAGCGGCCACTGGAAGCCGGTCTCGATGTGCGTGGCGATGAACCCGACCGCGTCGCGCCAGCGGGCCCCGTCGAAGCCGATGGTGATCGGTTCGCCGTGCTCGATCCGGATCGCCGGGCGGGCGAGGGTCTTCGTCCACCTGGCGGCGTCGAACGCGTTGCGCTCGGCTGACCGGCGGCGGTTGAGCCAGACCCGCTGCCAGTACATCTTGTCGGTGTCCGGCTGGTGGTACAGCGACGCGATCGACTCGACCTGGCCCTCGAAGTCCGGCCAGAGCGCGATCGCCGGACCGGACGCCTCCCGGATCGCCGCCTTGAGCTGCTCCGGATCGTCGAGGTCCTCGTCGTCGCGCCACGGGGCCTCGCGGTGGAAGAAGAACAGCGTCGCGTCCTTCACCTTGCCCGCGGCGATCATCTCCGCGTACTGGTGCGTGTCCTCCGCGCAGGAGCCCTGCCCCTCGCCGTAGGTGGTGGTCGTCTCCAGCTCCCACGCGTCAGCCAAGACCCGCTTGGGCAGGTTGTTCCGCATGGTCTGCCGGGCGTCCTTGAGCCTCGGCAGGATCATCCGGTGGGTCTCGTCGAAGTGCTGGTGCGTCGTCCGAGCGCCGTCGGCCGCCGACGGGGAACCGGCCACCGCGAGGGCCTTGCCCTCGCCGTCGATGCGGGTGATGTGCTCCTTACCCGCATCGAACAGGTCCGCGTCCGGACCCTCCTGCACGATGAACAGCAGCGCCCCGTACGCCAGCTCCTCGGTCTGCTCCTCGGTGTAGGCCAGCATGGGGATGTACGGGTCGGTGACCGGTGCACCGACCGGTTGCCAGATCCCGTCGACCAGCTTCCAGCCGTCGGTGCGCACCGGCGCTTCCGGGTGCAGCTCGCCGTACGCCACCCACGCCGCGAGTTCGGTCTTCGCGACGCCCTTACGCAGCGACCACGCCACCCGCTTGAAGCGCCGGCGGCCGGCGCGCGGGTGCCCGCGCGGGAACACCTCGTAGGCGCGGTAGATCAGCGCCCGCTTCTCCTGGTCGATAACGGCGGGGCGGCCGCGCAGGTCGCCCGGGCCGTGCACCGCCCGCTCCTCCAGGAAGTCGCACAGCTGCGGCCCGAGACTGGGCCAGGGTTGCTCGTCCAGCGGGGGGACGACGAAGACGCTCACACCGCCCGCAGCGCCGCGAGGGGGTCAGCCGCCGGCTGCGCCGTCGCCGGCGGCGTCTCGGCCTCCGACCGGTCGCGGTCGCGCTCGGCGCGCTTGGCGGCGGTTTCGTCGACCGTTACCTCCCAGCGCAGCCGCAGCATCGCCATTGGCGAAAGGCCGAGGCGGTCCGACCATTGCCGGGCTTCCTTGGCCGCGGCGAGGTCGCCCAGTTCGGCGAGGACCTTATGCCGGACATACTGCGCGACGTCGCGTGTCCAGCGCAGCCGCTCCCACGCCACCGCCTGCGGCAGCCGCCACAGGTCGCGCCACAGGTCGGCCTCCAGCGCCCGCTGCGCCTTCATCTGGGCCTTGATGATGGCCAGCTTCTCCTGGGTCGTCTCCAGCCGCCGGCGTACCGAGGCTTCCTTGCGGGTGCCCTCCAGCTCGGCCAGGTCCTCCTCCAGGTCCGCGACCGCGGCGGCGAGCAGGTCCCGCCGCGCGGCCATCACGACGTCGGGCACCAGTGGCCAGTTCGGCGCCCGCCGTCCTCCGCGCCCTTCGGCCGGCAGCCGGGTCGTCGCGACCGTGGCGTTGCGGCGTCGGCGCTGTCCCGCCGGCTTCGGCGGCGGCCCCATCCCTGCCATGATCGGCTCCCTCTCACGGCATCGCGCCGCAGACAGCCGGACCGTCACATCGCGTGACGGCCCTCAGGTGTGCCGGATCTCCCAGACCCGTACACGGGAATCTCTACCTCCCCGGCGGTACTGCTGACCTGGGGTCTTGGGGGTCACCCCCCACCCCTCCGGGGTCGATCACTCTGAGTGACATTCAGTCCTCCTCGTCGTCGGTCGCGATGCGCCTACGCGTGCGGGTCCCGGCGTACTCAAGGAGGCCGAGGATCCGATGGAACGGCACGTCGCTGTCGCGGTTGATGCAACCGACCGCGGTGATGCCGTTGCCCTCCTCGTCGAAGCGCTGCTGTGAGGTGACCACCACGTACTCGGTGAGGATGTACGCCTGGTCGCCCGGGCCGTACGCCAGCAGCGCCTGCTCGATCGCGGCGGTCAGCGCCTCGTCGGCGGCCACCTGCTCGGGGGTGCGGCTCATCGTTGGTTCCACCCTCCCGGCTGCTCGGCGGCGGTGTGCTTGCCGTGGCACGGACCGCACAGCCCGCGGCCGCGGGCTGGGTCGTTGGGATCGTCGCCGGCGGCGACCAGGTCGCGTCGGTCGCGGGGCCAGTGGTCGGCGTGCCGGGACGGGCGCAGGCACTGGTGGCCGTGGCCGTGGCCTCGGTCGGTGCAGACGCACAGCGGTTCCTTCCGCAGCACCCGGCGGCGGAAGTGCCGGCGGTGGCGGTGGTCGTAGCCTCGCTCGCCGGCGGTGCCGCGGGCCGCCTCGGCCCGGGCCACGCAGCCGGGGCACCGGCCGGACGGGACCGCCTCGACGCAGCCTGACCCGTCAGGTCCGGGACCGGAGCAGACCTTCCACGCTCTCGGCATCGGGGGCCTCCCACGACGAACGCCCCGGCACGGAGGGACCGGGGCGTTCGCCAGAGCCGAGGTACGCCTCGGCCCTTTGGCCAGGCCGGGAGGGGTGACGCACCCTCCAGGCCCCTAATTGGTAGATCGTCAGCAGGACCAGCAACCGCGAGGCGGGCATAGTGCACCTGCTGGCACCCATACTGAGATATCGGGCGATCATGGTCAAGCTGAGCGCTTCCGGCCGCGTGTCGACGTGGTCACGTACTCCTCGACGGCCAGCAACTGCTCCGCCCGGTACCAGGACGTGGCGCCGTCGCGGCGGGGCCGGTCCAGCCGCGGAAACGTAGCGGATGCCTCGCTGCGCCGGACCCAGTCCCACAGCTGCTCGGGCCGGATGGCCAGCTGTGAGCAGGCCCGAGCCCGGTCCCACCACAGCACGCCGTCGCCGTCGCGGACCGCCCGGCCTACCCGGGCTGGGGCGCGCCGCTCTGACCAGCCGCCGTGGCCGAACGCCTCGCTGGCCACCCGGGTGCCCGGGCCACGCCGGCGGGAGTCGGCGGCCTTGACCGCCGCCCACAGACCGAACGGCCCGGACAGCTCCCCGTACGCCCAGGCGTGCCGGCGGCCGCGGTAGCGGACCCGCTGCCGGCAGCCGCAGCCCTCGCCGACGCAGAGGCAGGCCTCGCTGATGCAGGTGACCGTCCACGACCGCCGGTACCGCTCGTCGTCGCGGGCACGGCGCAGCAGGTCCTCCGACCGATAGTCCAGCTGCAACGACCGGCGGCCGCACGCCGGGCACCGGTGGTCGACCGGGGCGAGGTGCTCTCCGTCTGGGGACCGGGCCGCCTCGCGGGCGATGCGGTTCGCCCGGGCCAGCGCGGACAGCACCACCACGGCGGTGCGGCCGTCGTGCAGCTGGTCGAGCACCCCGCCGGGCGGGGTCCGCCAGATGACCCCGTCGGCGGTGGCGATCCAGCAGGGCGGCCCGCCGTCGAGCCAGTCAAGCGCGTCGCGCACGCCGGCCAGGCCGGCGCGGTTGCCGACGTAGCGGGCGTCCTCGGCGGCCGCCACGAGACGGGCGGCGTCCAGGACGACGCCGTGCACCGCGGCGCGGGCGTCGATCACGGCGAGGCGGGCGCCCGGGCGAGAGCCGGCCAGGGCGTAGCGGCCGGATGGGGCGGCGTACTGGCGCTGCCCGACCGGGACGTCAGCGGCCCAGGCGTCGCGCTCGATCCGCTCGGCGGCGATCGCCTCGGCCTGGCGGGCGCGTTGCAGGTCGGTGAGCACGGGGATGGGCGCGGAGTCGCGGCCGGGCTCGACGAGGTCCTCCAGCCAGCACCATGCCTCGCGGAGGTCGGCGATGGCGGCGCGGATCTCGTCGACCAGCAGGACGGGGGTCGGCTCGATCATGGGTGACCTTCCTCAGGCTCGGGGTCGGGCTGGGGCGGGTGGCCAGCGTGGTGCTCAGGCAGGGGGCGGGTGCTGCGCAGGTACGGGGATCCGTGCAGAGGTCCGCGGGGGGTGGCGGGGGGTCCGATGCGGGAGGCCGTGGGTGGCCCGGGTCGGGGGGGACTTGGGCTGGGAGCGGTGCCCGGCCCGCCCCGTCCCGTCCAGGGAGAGCCGGGGACCTGAGTCGGGTTGTTGGTGTCGGCGTAGGTCTCGGCGCAGGGTTCGGCCGTGTTCGTGCTGCTCATGGGTGTTGGTGGGGGTGGTGGATCTGGATCCGGATCTGCGCCGGGATCTGTGGTCGGATTCAGGTCCGGACTCAGGTCGGGCGTAGGTTCGGGCGTGGATCGGGTCGCAGGTCCGTTGGTGTCGCCGGGGGCGGGCAGCAGGGTCATGCCGGCGGCCTCGGGGGTGCGGCGGCGCTTGCGGTTGTTGCAGCCGCGGCAGGCCACGACGAGGTTGGACATGCCGTCGGCGATCTCGGGGTCGACGTGGTCGAAGGTGCGGCCGTCGTCGGAGCGGCGGTCTGACGGGGCGCAGGTCTTGGCGCAGTAGCGGCAGATGTTGCAGTCGCGTTCGGCCACCGCGTTCTTGAGCTTGGAGTCCTTCAGCTCGCGGGCCTTGGCCTTGTGCACGTCGTTCTCGGACCGCGACGGGTTGCGGTCGAGGTAGTCGTGGATCAGGTAGTCGTAGTCGTCGACCCAGATCCGGCCGGTCATGCACTCGCAGCGCTCACCGTCGGCGCGGCGGTGCATCAGCGGCGCCCTGCCGTAGCGGGCACGCAGCAGCCGCTCGTTGGCCTCCTCCCACCCGAACAGGTCGAGGATGTCCTCGGTGAGGAAGCCATCCGAGCGTTCACCGGAGACCCACGACAGGACCTGGACCCAGACGCCGAGGGCCTCGGCGCGCTGCTTCTTGGCCCGCTGCCCGGTCGCGCCAGGGTCCGCGAGGCCGCGCACCTTGACCGACATGGCCAGGCGGTCATCGATCCGACCCCAGGGCATCAGCGACCCCGACTAGTGATCAACATCTATGGTTCTCCCGGTATGGCGAAGCGCGGCCACCTGATCGGTGGCCGCGCCAGCGTTGAGAAGATCGACGAAAGGCAGCGGCGGTGAGCGCCGCTACACGGGTGGATCCGGTGGGTCCGGGGGTTCCGAGTCCAAGGGCTCCGGGGGGTCGGGGCGCTCGGTCAAGCGCGCCGTCAGGCGCGTCAGATGGCCGTTGTTGGTCTGGTGCTCGAGCAGCGCGGTACCGGGCGCGCCGGCGACGTCGAGGGCTCGCACGAAGTCGCGGATCACGCTGACGTCGTAGCCGTGGATGCTGCGCACTACTACCGTCGTCTCCTCCACGACGTCCGGCGCGCTGTCGCCCCAAGACTGGGAGCAGGTCCGGGTCACCCGGCGCTGCTCGAAGCGGACGATCTCAGCCACGCTCGGCCTCCGGGGTCCGCCGCGTGCGGCCGTAGCCGCGCGGCAGGTAGTTCATCGTCGCGGCCATGGACACGAGCAGGTCGGAGATGTAGCGGCCCCGCTCGAAGCCGTCGGCGATGCCGTTGAGGCGCTGCACCAGGGCGTCGAACGCGGCCTGGTCGCCCTGGCTGCGGGCGAGGATCAGGTCCATGACCCACCGCGCCCGCTCCGGGACCTCCCCGCCGAGCTGCCCGGTGTCGGCGTTCCAGCCGAGCATCCGGACCTTCCCGAACTCCGGCGGTCCGCCGTTGGCGTGGTCGGCGAAGATGTCGCACCAGGCAACCAGGGCGGTGTAGAGGCCTTCGCCCGCGCACTCCTTGTTGAGCCGGTCGATGACGTCGGTGGCGCGACGCCAGTCGCCGGCGATCGCCGCCTCCAGGGCGCGGCCCGCCAGGCGCTCGGGCTTGCCGTGGCCGAACTGAGGGCTTGTCACTTGGCGGCGCTCCTCTGCTCGCCGGCGCGGGCCCGCCAGTCGGCTGCCCACTCGAAGTCGAGGCCGCTGCGGTGGGCGCAGAGCATGTCCTCGGACCGGTCGCCGACCATCAGACCGAGGTGCGGCGGGTAGTACTCGCCGCATTCGGCGCCGAGGGACACCGCCGCCTGGATGAGCAGGCCGGGCGCGGGCTTGCGGCACCAGCACCGCGCCCACTCCGGCCCGGCGGCCTTGGGATGGTGGGAGCACCAGGCGATGCGGTCGAACAGGCTGTCGGCTTGCCGTTGGGTCTCGGACATGGCGGCCACCACCTGGGCGGTGGTGACGTGGCCGAGGGCGATGCCGCCCTGGTTGCTCACGCCGATGACCCGGCCTCCGCCGGCCTTCCAGCGGCGCATCATCTCGACGGCGGCGGGGAACACCCGGACGTCCTCGGGGCCGTTGACGAAGCGGCCGAGCGGGTCGTCCTTGCCCTCGCGCACGGTGCCGTCGAGGTCGAGGTAGAGCACCGGGACCGGCCGTAGCCGGAGGTGGTCAGGGATGCGGCTCCAGGGCATGCGGGGTCTCCTCAGCAGGGTGGTGGTCAGGCTGCGGTCGGGCTGTCGGGGGTGGTCGGTGGTGCGGGTGGGGCTTTGCAGGCGGGGCAGCGGGATCCGGGCAGCGCCCAGATGGGCCGGTAGCAGCCGGCGCAGGCGACGTACTCGTAGCCGGCCGGCGGGGACTCCTCCGCCGGGGCGGTCACCTCGGCTGGGGCCTGCCCGGCCAGGGCGGCGTCGACGAGCGCCCGGCCGCGGTGCGCGCGGTCCTTCGCCTCGCCCCTGGTGCGGGCCTCGCGGGCGGCCAGGTCGGCCTCCCACGGGCGGCGGGCGCGGCGCCGGGGGATGCTCACCGGTCCGGCCCGCTCGCGGCCGGCTCGGCCTCGCCGGCGCGGTCCGCGGCTTCCTGCTCGCGGGCCTCGGCGAGGACCCGCTCGCCGAGGCCGGTGAGCCGGTACGGGCGCACGCCCCACCGGTCCGGTGGGGTGTCCGGGTCCAGCTCCACCAGGCGGTAGTCCTTGAGCGGTTGCAGCCGCTGGGTCGCGCGGCGGTGCCCGGGCTCGCCGGGGACGCGCTCGAAGTCCGGCAGGGTGAAGCGGGGGTCGGTGTGGACGTTGCCCGCGTCGACGGCGGCGAGCAGGTCCACCTGGGGCTCGTCGAGGGTGATCCGCATCTGGGTGTCTCCCGTTCGTGCGTTGGGTTCGGGGCGGTTCATGCGGCCGCCGTGGTGGTCGATCCGCCGTCGAGCACCACCAGGTGCCGCCGGCGGGCGGGCGGGTCCGGTGGGGCGGCCCACCGCTGCGGGTCGCGTACCAGCGGCTCCGGCTCCACCTGCGGCGGGGCGGTGGGGCCGTAGCGCTCCACCAGCAGCTCGGTCAGCAGTTCGTCCTTGGTCATGGCCGCTCACCCGCGCCCGCCGGGCCGCTGGGGGCAGGCGGCGCAGTCGCGGGCCCGGTACCGGTACGGCTGGCCGGTGATCGTGGCGGTGGCGGTCGTGCCGCACAGGTGCGGGTAGCGGTCGGTGACCGGCACGGGCCGGCCCAGCACCACGCCGGCGACCAGCCACAGCCCCGGCCTCACCGGTCTGCCCCCGCCCGCCGTCGCCGGTGGATCCGGAGGCGGTCCTCCCGGGTGGTGCCGCCCCAGATGCCGTACAGGTCGTTCGGGCTCTGCCGCAGCGCCCACTGCCGGCAGGGCGTCCTGACCGGGCAGGCCCGGCAGTACCGGTTCGCCGTCTCCGCGGCGGCCGCGCTGTCCTCCCGGGTGGGGAAGAACAGCGCGCTGTCGACGCCGGCACAGGCCGGCACCACGTCCGGGTCGTCGAGGAAGTCCGGAGCGGCGGAGCGGGTACCGAGGCGGGTCATGGGCTGGCCGTCGCGGTCAGGTCGGTGGCGGCCATGCGGCGCAGCACCAGCAGGGTCCGCTCGGCGGTGCCCGGGTCGAGTGCGCCGCGCAGTTCCAGCCGGGGGTCGTCGGGGTCGACCTCACCGCGCCAGCAGGTCGCCCGCCGCCACAGCGCGTTCGGGTTGCCGCCGATGTACGCCGGTGGCCAGTCCTTCGGGCGCTCGATGTCGTAGAGCCAGCGCAGCTGGTCGACCTCGCCACCGGACCAGGTGACGATCACCGGCGCGGTCAGCAGCCGCCGCATCGGCTCGGCGAGCGTCGCCGGGTCGACCGCGTTCTCCGGAACCGCGCGCACGCGCGGGCCGGCGAGGCGGAGCGTGGCGTCGACCAGGCGGACGCCGGTGGTGTCGACCGCGTCGACGCGCACCGCGATCGGCCGCGGGTTACGGCGGCCCGCCGGGCTCGGCGGCCGAGTGATCTCCCACGCGCGGACCACGACCGCCGGCGGGGCGTCCGCGGCGATCAGCCCGGCGGCCCACAGCACCGCGTCGATCCGGCCGGCGGCCGCAGCGGCCACCGCCGCGCGCAGCCGCTGGATCCGAGCGCAGGCCGGGCACCAGTGGCGGCCGCCGTCGCCGGCGATCGCCGGCCGGTCCGGCCGGGCACCGCACCCGTCGCACACCCGGCCGGCGCCGCCGCGGCGGCGGGCCGCCTCCAGCTGCGCCAGACTCGCCGGCGACGGCACCGACTCCCCCCACGCGTACAACGGCACGGTGGTCTTCCTGTCCCGCCAGTCCCGGGTGGCCACGTACGCGGCCACAGGCCCGCCGGCCTGGCGGGGCAGGTCCAGGTCCGCCAGCTGCGTTTTGGTGTAGAAGCCGGTCGGCACGTCCCGCCACCGCTCGTACACAGGCAGGTCAGGCATCCGCGTCCTCCTCGATGAGCGCGCCGTCGATCGCCGCACCGCGGCGCATGCCGGCCTGGACGCCGGCGGCGTACTGCTGGGAGAAGCGGGCCGGGAGCACGCCCCAGGCACACAGCAGGTCGACGCCCTGGGCGACGGTGGCCGGGCAGAAGTCGATACGGTCCAGCTCGTAGCGGTCGGAGCGGTAGACGACGTCGACCTGTCCGGCCTCCCAGCAGACCTCCACGTGCGCCACTTGGCCGCTCCGTGCCATCTCCGGGTGCAGGGGCGGGGTCGGCTCGCCCGGCGCGTACTCCATGCCGAGCGTCGCGGGCTTACCCCGGCCGGCAGCGTTGCGCGGATGCCGAGCCAGCCCGGCCCGCGCCCACTCGAAGACGGCCCGCAACCTCGCGACGTCGGCCGGCGTCAGACCGTCCTCGGCTGGGGTCACCTCCGCCCCGCCGTCGAGGGAAGTCGACGACGGGGCGGAGGCTGGAGCAGCGTCGCCCGCGCCGTGAGGACGCGCGGTATCCGCTCCATCCGCCGGCTCGGTGTCAACACCGGCGGCCGCCTGGGCGGTGCCTGCCGGGGCGGAGTCGCGAATCTCCGCCCCGGCTTCCCGCGAGGCCCGGGGGTCGTGGGTCTCGGCGGACGGCCCGGTCGGGGCCGTGTCACCCGCCGCGAAACGGGTGGTCTCGCCGCCGGCCGGGACGGGCCGGCGGATCTGGAGCAGGTCGTCCCACCGCCAGATGCGGTGGGCGGTGGCGGTGTGGTTGCCGGTGCGGGTGCGGGCGAGGACCTGCCAGCCGCCCGGCTCCGGCGGGATCGGACCGATCTCGGCGGAGGTGGCCGGCTGCCAGCCGTCCGGGCCGACCCACACCAGGTCGCCGGCGCGCAGCTGGCCCGCCGCCACGGTCTCCTCGGCGCCCGGTTCCATGTCCGGGCTCTGGGCGAGCAGCTTCTCGTTCGACATCTGCGCGTGGTCGGCGGCGTCGAGGCAGGCCGGGCACTTGCCGTTGTAGATGACCGCGGCGGGCACCAGGCTGTGGCAGGCACGGCAGTCGGACACGCGGCCGGCGGCCGCGGTACGGCCCTCCGGCCGGCGGACCGTCAGCGGCAGGTCACCGGCCACGTCCTCGTGGACGGGCACGTTCTCGCTGTGGTTGGTGAAGACGGTGACGCCGGCGTCGAAGTGGGCTTGGACGACCTGGTGCCAGGCGACGTGCTGGCGTGGGCCGTACGGCCGGTCGATGTAGTCGCCGGGCAGCAGCGTGCCGTAGGTGACGCTGGTCGTGACGTAGTCCGCCGGCGGCATGAACCGGCACACCGCGCACCACCAGCGCGCCGAGAGAGTCGGCGGGCCGCCCGGGCCGTCGGCCACCTCGGCGGCCGGCACGACGGTGCCGCAGCGGCCGCAGGGGACCTCGGACGGCTCCGGTTCGGGCCAGCACTTGCGGCACCACGTGGCCGCGTGCTTCTCCGTCGCCTGCCGGGCGGGCAGGGTCAGGCCGGTGCGCGTCGACCGGGAGCACCTGGTCGACGTCTTGCTCTTCAACGCGTGCGCCTCGATCGCCCGGCGGGCGGCGGCGATCCACACCTGCTCGTCCGGCTCCGGACCAGGGCCGGGAGCGACGTCGACGGCCGGGGCCGGGCGGGTGGCGGCGTAGGTCTTGCCGTCCGCGCCGCGGATCTCCGCCGGCGTCCGGTCCTGCACGACGGCCAGGTCGGCGTTGACGGTGCCGACGCTGACACCGAGCGCAGAGCCGATCGCCCGCTGACTCATGCCGGCCGAGCGCAGGGCCTCGACGGCGACCTGGCGCTGCGCGGTGGGCATCCGCAGCCGCTCGGCGCCGAACTCGCCGTCGAGGTACGCCTGCCAGTCCGCGTACCCGAGGACGTGCCAGTCGCGGCGCTCCCACGCCAGGGCGTACTCCGACACCGTCTCCAGCCAGTTGCGCATGCCCTGCCGGATCCGCTCGGCCCGGGCCCGCGCCATCTCCTCGGTGGACTGCTCGGTCAGCGCGATCACGTCGGCGGTCACCGGACGGCCCTCCGGGCCGCCCGAGCGGTACGCCGGCGGGCGCCGGCCTGCGTCCAGGCGTAGCCGTGGTGCACTCCGGCGTCGGCGGCCATGACGGCCCAGTGCCAGCGGCGGCGCCACCACGGCCGCTCGACGATCCAGCGCGGCTCGAAGTCGAAGACGTGGGTGGGCGGCAGCGCCTGCAGGGTCGCCGGCGGCGGCTCGGCGGCTGTGGTCGGCGGCCGGGCGTCGAGCGGCTCCCCCACCGGCACGGCCGTGCCGGTGGGGGCGGGCTCGGGCTCCGGGCCCCAGATGTCGGTGTTGTCGTACCAGGTCTTGGGCGCTGCAGCTGCGCTGCCGTCCAGGGCGGCGGGCTGCTGCTCGACGGCCGCCGCGGCGGCGGGGGCGGGCGCCGGCGGGCGGTGCACGGCGGGCAGCTTGCCGAGCCGCTCGGGCTGCCCGGGCCGGTACTCGGGGTAAGTCGCGTAGCCGGGCCGGGTGGCGGCCGCGGCGCGCAGCTCGTCGTCGTTCAGGCGG
Source organism: Micromonospora sediminicola (assembly GCF_900089585.1). Taxonomy (NCBI): domain Bacteria; kingdom Bacillati; phylum Actinomycetota; class Actinomycetes; order Micromonosporales; family Micromonosporaceae; genus Micromonospora; species Micromonospora sediminicola. Next base: position 1,152,685 of record NZ_FLRH01000003.1, read on the forward strand.
TGGACCACGGGAGCTCCTCCGGGTCGTGCTCGCCGAGGATCGCGGCGTCGCGGGCCTGGGCGGCCGCGGCGAGCGCGGGCGAGATGCGGGTCTTCGGGGTGGGGGTGGGCGGGGGCGCTGGTGGGGTGTGGCCCGGGTCGCCGGCCTGGCCGACACGGCCGCAGTTGAGGCACGTCGCGCGCTGCTTCCAGTCCAGGCCGAGGTCCGGGTCCGGCACGAACTCCTCGCAGAAGCGGGGCGCCTTGGCGGTCACCGGTCACCGTCCTGGTCGCTGGGCCACTGGTCGTCGTCCTGGAGGTGTCCGCACTGGGACGGGTCGCCGTGGCAGACGTCGCAGGCGGTCTCGCGGGCGGCGTCGAGCAGGTCCGGGCCGGGCTGGCCGGCCCGGCCGCCGCGCCCGGCCAGGCCGGGCAGGGCGACCGGAGCGGCCTCGGCGCGCGCGAGGGCACGTCGCTTGCGCCAGCACTTCGCGCCGATCCGGCGGGCCCGGGACACCGGGGTCTTGCACGGCCGGTGGCAGTCCAGGCACAGCACCAGCGGCTGCTCCGGCTCACCCATCGCGGCCGCCGGCGCGGACCGGGTGGTGGACGACGAGGCCGGCCGTGTCGACGGACACCACGCCCGGGCCGACCGGGGTGGGCGTCGCCGTGCCGGTGGCGGCGGCGATGGCGGCCATCGCGCGGAGCCGGCCGCGGACGTCGGCGGGCACCCGGCAGCCCGACAGGTCGACCGGGCGGCCGGTGGCCAGGGCGTCGAGCAGCCGGTGCACGTACGTCTCGGTGAGCTGCTTGTCGGCGTGGTGGCGGTGGTAGGCCTCCAGGTGCAGGCCGTCGGGCCGCCACCCGTCCCAGATCCGGGCGGCCTCGCGCAGGAGCACCGCGGCGTCGGCGGGGATGACGTGGCGCTGGGCGACATCGCGCAGCTCCCGGAACGCGGCGCCGGCGCGGTCGCCCTCGTCGAGCTGGCGGGCACGGGCGGCGATGGCCATCACGAGCAGGCCGACGATGAACGAGACGACGGCGAGGGCGATCAGCATGGCGGCGGCCTGGAAGGGGTCGAGGTTCATCGGTGTGCCTCCGGGATGTCGAGGAACGCGGCCGGCTCGCCGCGGCGGTAGAGGGGGTAGGCGGCGGCGTGCAGGCGCTGCCAGTCGGCGGTGCGGGCTCGGCGCAGCGCGACGGCGGCGCACACCGCGGCGGTGGCCAGCCAGAGCACGGCCAGGACGATGAGGGCACCCAGGCCGGTCGGGGACGGCCGGTCGGGGACGGCGAGGGTCAGGGCGGCGGTGCCGAGCAGCACCGCGAGCGCGGCGGCGAGCGCGGCGGCGGCGGGGTGGCGGGTCAGCACCGGATCACCTGCTCGAAGCCGGCGGGCAGGCGCTGCGCGAGCGCCCGGACGGCGCGGTACTGCAGCGCCTTGACCGCGCCCTCCTGCTTGCCCATCGCCGCGGCGACCTCGAGCACGGACAGGCCCTGGAAGAACCGCAGGTCGAGGCATTCCTGCTGCTCGGCGGTGAGCTTCCCCATCGCCTCGCGGACGATCTCGGCGATCTGCCGGTCGACGGCAGTGTCGGCGGGGTTGCCCTCGCGGGTGCGGTCGGTGAAGTCGACGCCCAGGTTCGCGTCGAGGACGTCGCCCACCATGCACTCCAGGCGGGAGCGGCTGGACTTGAAGTGGTCCGCGATCAGGTTCCGGGCGATCGTCACGAACCAGGCGCCGATGTCGCGGCCCTGCCACTGCACGGTGTTGATGCGGCGCAGCGCCCGGACGAACGTCTCCCCGGCCAGGTCCTCGGCGGTCTGCCGGTGCTGCCCGACGCGGAACAGCACGAACCGGTAGACCACGTCGTAGTAGCGGAGGTAGAGCTGACCGAACGCGTCCCGGTCGCCGGCCTGCGCCGAGACGACCAGGTGCCACGTGCCGCCCTGCTCGGGCAGCTGCTCGACGGCCGGCGGGCCGGGCTGGCCAGGCACCCGCGTCGGCGCGGCCACCTGGGCGGTCATCGGGACACCGCCACGTGGATCTCGGAGCGGGTCAGCCTGTCCACGTCGTGGTCCTCGGCGTGCGGCCACGGGTCCACCGGCAGACCGCACTCGGCCGGGTCCAGCGCCGGCGGGCGGCGGCGGGCCTCGGCCCGGGCGCGGCGCTCGTCCGCCCGCCGGACCTCCTGCCGCCGACCCCACCACGCCACCAGCGCGACCAGGGCGACGACCAGGACCAGGCCGGCCACCTCACCGGCGGAGGCCCGCAGGCCCGCCAGGATCGAGGCCATCACGACGCGCCACCGGCGAGGGAGGCCGGCTCCGGGTCGGCGATGTGCCGGTCCAGGAACGCCATCGCCCCGGCGTGGGTGTCGAAGCCGTCGAAGACCAGCCCGCACGCGCACTCGACGCTGTTCTCACCGGGCCCGCCGACGGAGCCGCCGACCTGGTAGTGCTCCGGCGGCACCGGCAGCGCGTCGACCTCGGCCTGCACCTCGGCGGCCGGCGCCGCGCCCACCGCCGGCTCGATCTCGACCGTGGCGACGGAGACCAGGTCGACGCACACACCCCGCCAGACGACGATCGCGTGGTAGCCGGTCGCACCGACGAGGGCGAAGTGGCGAGCGCTGCGCAGCGTGCCCTGCTCCGCGCCCAGCCGCGCCGCCCAGGCGATCGCCTCGTCCTCGGTGTCGAAGTCCAGCTGCGCGGCGTGGGTGAACTTGTCGAACCGGACCGCCCGCGGCGCCGGCAGCGCCTCGGAGTCGACGGCGTAGCAGAGGCGGGAGATCTCGCGCAGCATGTTGGCCCGGGCGATCCGGAGCACGGCGGCCTGCCCGGCCGCCTCCACCATGGCCGGCGCCGGCTTCGGCTCCTCGACGGCGAGGGCGTCGGCGTGCGCCCGGTCGACGTCGTGCACCCGGCCGTAGTCCGGGTAGGCGGCGCGGCACCGGGCGGCCAGCGGCTCCGGCCGGTCGCCGGCGAAGTCCATGCCGCTGCCGCATGGCCGCTCGCTCACGTCGTCGTCCAGCGGCAACAGCAGGAAGTTGTCCCCAAGCGCCGGCGCGACGGCGTCGACGTGGTTGCGACACACGTTGACCGTGCCGGCCAGCTCGGCGAAGGTGCGGCCGTGTCCGGACCGGTAGATCTCGAGGCGCTTTGCCGCGGGCTCGCCGCAGCCCGGCATGGTCGGCAGCTGCGCCACCTCGGGGGTGGCAGGTACGTTGGTCATCTCGACCAGTCCTTTCATGGAGGTGGGGCGGGTTCGGGGTACAGGGGTCACGACCGTTGGCGCGGTCGTGGCCCTTTCCTTGTGCGCGCTGGCGGAGCCGCAGCAGGTGCAGCGGCCGCCCTCGCACCAGAAGTGCTTGCCGCACACGCACGGCCAGCAGACGTAGCCAGCAGCGGGCAGCTTCGGGGCCGGCGGGTTGGTGGGCCGCGCCGGCGGACGGTTGTCAGCCGGGCCGGAAGGCCCCGGGGCGACGGGGAGCGTGGCGATCACGCGGCCGGCACCTCGGCCGAGGTCGCCGCCGCCGCCGGCAGGAACTGCGCCACCGGGACGCCGAGCAGCTCGGCGACGAGCACCAGCTCCGACACCCGCCACTCAACGTCGCCGCGGATGCGCTCCGAGACCTGGTTTACCGAGATGCCGAGCAGCTCAGCGATGTCACGCTGTGGGCGGCGCTGCCTTGCAAGCTCAGCCCTCACCTCAGATGAGACGTGATCGGCGATTGTCTTCCGCATGAACGGAACTATGTCAGGCTTAGCCTGATGACGTCAAGCGTTCACGGGATATTGACAATCGTGCCTTGACGGTTCAGGCGGAGCCGTTACGATTCAGGGCATGACTACGACACCCGACGGAGGGACCGCGACCCTCTCTGCGGACGTAGCCGCGGAGATCCGCGCGTGGATGGGTCGCCTTGGGGTCAATCAGGCTGAGCTGGCGAAGCGCCTGGGCCATAACGCGCAGTGGCTCTCAGTGCGGATCAGCCCGCGGGCGACCGTCGCGATGAACCTCGACGAGGTCCAGCGCATCGCGGACGCGTTGGGGATCCTCGTCATCAACCTGCTGCCGCAATACGCCTCGCAACGGGTCTCTCGCTCTGAGGCCACCACACGGTAGCCTCAGCGGGGGCGACCAAGGAGCGCGCGGTGAGTGAAACAGGGCAACCCGGAGCCGCCACCCCGGGAGAGCACGGCGACGGGACGGGCCAGCACGACGACCCGGCCCGCACCGGCGGCGGATGGGCGCCCCCGGCGAACGGCTGGTCCCGGGGCGCGCCCGCGCCCGGCGGCTGGCCCTACGGCGACCTCGGCGGCAGTTGGGCCGCCTCCTCGCCGAGGCACGGTGACCTCCCGGCCCCGCCCGGCCAACCCGCGACCGAGGAGTCGCCGGCCCGGCTCAACGGGCGACACGTCAACGGCGTGCGCCACCCGGGGGAGGAGCCGCCCGTGACCCGCCAGGCGCCGGTGAGCGCCCCGCCGGTGGGCGGCGAGCCGCCCCGGGAGACCGACGGTGACCGGCTGGCCGTGCCGGCGCCCCGCCCGGCGCCCGCGATCGAGCAGCAGCCGCCCGGGGTCGACTCCGCCGGCTCCCGGCACGCCTCGGACGAGACGTCCGCCGGCCGGCTCCCCCGCTGGCCCGAGGGCGGCCCGACCTCCGCGCCCCCGGCCCTCCAGGTGCCGCCGGTCGGGGCCGCCGCCTCCGGTTTCGAGGTGCCCCCGGGCTTCCACGCGCCCACCACCGAGCCGGCCCCGTCGCTCTCCCGGGGTTGGGCCGACCGGCCCCCCGGGCAGCCGTCGGTCGCCGATCCCGGTCGGGCCGAGCAGCCGCACCGCGACCCGGCCGAGCAGCCGCCCCGCCACCCGGCCGAGCACCGACCCGCCGAGGGGCGGGGACCGGCCGCCGAGCCGCGGGCCGCCGCCGAGCACCCGGGCGCGTCCGACCACCGGGCCACCGCCGAGCACCCGGGCGCCGCCGAGCACCGGGGCCCGACCGAGCACCGGGGCGCGGCGCCCGACGACCCGGGCGCGGGCCCGGTCGGCGAGCCGGACTGGTCCGGCCCGTCCTGGAACAGGCCGAGCTGGGGCGACGGCTGGGCGCCGCCGTGGGCACGCGCCGACGAGCCGGTCGGGCGGCGGGCGGCACGGGACGACGAGCCCGCCGAGCGCCCGGCACGGGACGACGAGTCGGTCGGCCGTCGTGCCGCCCGGGAGGACCGCGCGGCCGAGTGGGCGCCCGAGCCGGTGCGGCCGTACGCGCCGGCCGGCGTCGAGCCGCCCGTCGGCTACGAACCGCCCCGCCCCGAGCCGGTCCGCCCGTACGAGCCGGTGCGCGCGGAGCCGTCCGCCGGCCCGGAACCGGCGCACCCCGAACCGACCCGGCCGTTCCGCCTGCCCCGGTCCGAACCGGAGCCGCGGCCGGGCTACGAGCCGTCCGCCGAGCGCCCCTCCTGGGCCGGCCCGCCGGTGCCGGTGACCCCGTTCGGCGGGTCCGCGCCCGCCGAGCCGACCAGCGCCCCGCCGGCCTCCCGGGAGGCGCCCACCGGCCCGCCGTCCGCGGCGTACGCGCCCGCGCCGGCCGGTCCGCCCCACCCGTCGGCGCCGACCGGCCCGCCGTCCGCGAGTTACGCGCCCGCGCCGGCCGGTGAGCCGTTCGCCGGCTACCTCTCCGCGCCCGCCGCGCCGCCGTCCGCCGGACCGGCTCCCGTGCCGTCCCCGCGTGCCGCCGGCGAGCCCCCCGCCGACCCCCGGCAACCGCCGGCCGGGTCCGAGCAGTCCGTCGCACCGGCCACCACCCGGCCGGTCTCCGCCGTCCCCGCCACCGGTGGGACGACGCGCTTCGACCCCGCGCCCCACCCGACGAGCGCACCTCCCTACGCGGCCCGCCGGTCCGCCCCCGAGCCGGTGCCGGCCGCCGACGCGGTCGCCGAGCCCCGGTCGGCGGAGTCGCCCCCGGCGGTGCTGCCGCAGCGCGTCCCCGCCGAGCCGGACGTGCCCGTCGTGCCGGAGCCGCCAGCCGTGGAACCGTCCGCCGAGACTCCCGAACTCGCCCGTATCGCCACCCACCTGCGCCGTGACGACGAGCCCGCGCCGCTGCGCGAGCGGCCGGAGGGCTTCGACGTCAACGCCATCCTCGACGCGGTCCGTGAGGTGGCCGGCGTCCGGGACGCCGCGCTCCGGCGTACCCCGGCCGGCGCGCACAGCCTCCGGCTCGACCTGGCCGACGGCGCGGACCCGGCCGAGGTGAGCCGGGTGGTGGCCCGCCTGCTCCAGGAACGGATGGGCCTGGCCGCCGCCCCGCAGAACCTGCCCGGCGCGCCGGCCCTGCCGCCGCCGCCGGTGCGCCGGCGGTCCGCCGCGGCGCGCGTCGCCGAGGGCCGGTCGGTCCCGACGGTCGACCCCCGATCCGGTACGCCGCAGTCCCGGCCCGTCGACGAGCCGGGTGCGGTGCCGTCCGGGTCGACCGAGGACGACACGTCGGCGCGTACCGGCGTGGTGCGACCCGCCGCCAACCGACCCGCCGAGAACCGGTCCGGCGAGGGCCGGTTCGGCGGGGTGGAGTCGCGTGCCGGCCGGCCGGCCGACGCGCCCGCGGACGGCGACGAGCCGCCCCGCCGCCGCCGGCAGGCCGCCCACCGGGGTCGGGCCACGGTGGAGGAGACGTCGCTGGCGGCCGCGCCGACCGGCATGTCCACCGGCAGCCCGGTCACGCTGGGCACCTCGTACGCCGGTGGGCAGATGACCACGACGGAGACCGCGCCGTCGCGACCGCTGGACACCGGCGGCGTCCCGGGTCCGCGGGTGGTGATCGAGCACGTCCTGGTGAGCACGTTCGGGCTGGACGCGACCACCGAGGTGCGCCTGATCGCCGGGGACCGCACGGCCGAGGGGCACGCGACCGGGCCGGCCGTCGACGGGTACGTGCTCCGGCTCTGCGCGGTGGCCGCGGCCGCCGCGGTGGACGAGCTGCTCGGCCGGGTCGTCCCGGCCGGTGAGCGCGGCCGGTGCTTCGTCGAGCACGCCGCCGTGGTGCCGTTCGGCAACTGCGAGGTGGCCACCGTGGTGGTGCTGCTGGTCTGCGACGGCTGGGTGGAGCAGTTGGCCGGGTCGGCGCTGGTCGCGGGCGACCCCCGGCAGGCGGTGGTCCGGGCCACCCTCGCCGCGGTGAACCGGCGGTTGGAGGCGTTGCTCGCCTGACCGCCCGGTCGCGGTGTGCGGTCGGGCCGGGGCGGGGAAGACTGGAACCATGAAACGCGCCGAACTCTGGCCGGACCATGTCCTTCCCGCGCATCACGTCCCGCCGCCGTGGCCGGGTCGGCACGTGCGTCTCGACGGGACGCTCGTCCACGTCCGGGACACCCCGGCCACCGCGCCCGGCGCCGAGCCGGCCCTCTACGTGCACGGTCTCGGCGGCTCGGCGCAGAACTGGACCGACCTGGCCGGCCTGCTCGCGGGGCGGCTCGACGGCCAGGCGATCGACCTGCCCGGGTTCGGGCGCAGCGAGCCCGGGCGGCGCTACACCGTCCCGGCGTTCGCCGACCGGGTGGTGAGCTGGATCGAGCACAGCGACCGGGGGCCGGTGCACCTGTTCGGCAACTCGCTCGGCGGCGCGGTCGCGGTGCGGGTGGCCGCCCTCCGGCCGGACCTGGTCCGGACGCTCACGCTGATCTCGCCCGCGCTGCCGTTCCTGGACTTCCGGCGTTCGTTGCAGGGGCGGATGCTGCCGTTGCTGGCCATCCCCCGGGGCGAGCGGTTGGCCGCCTGGCGGCTGGCCCAGCTCGCCCCGGAGGTGATGGCCCAGCAGGTGATGGAGTCGTGCGTCGCGGACCTGACCCGGATCAGCGAGCAGCGCCGGCAGGAGGCGATCGACGAGATCCGGATCCGGTACGAGGCGGCCCACTACGCCGCCGCGTACGTCCGGACGTTCCGGGGCCTGGTCGGCAGCTTCCTGCGGTCGTACCTGCCGGGGGCCGGCGCGCTCTGGCGGCAGGCCGCGGCGGTGCGGGTGCCCACGCTGGTGGTGGGTGGCCGGCAGGACCGCCTGGTCGACGTGCGGGTCGCGCCGCAGGCCGCCCGGGTGATCCCGGACAGTCGGCTGCTGCTGCTCGACGGCGTCGGTCACGTGGCCCAGCTGGAGGTGCCCCGGACCGTGGCGCGGGCGGTGCTGGCGTTGCTGGCCGAGGCGGCCCCGGCCGCCACGCCGGCCCCGAACGGGACGAAAGCGCAGGCCAGGGCCATGGTCACCGGAACGGAGGAGAGCGGAACCGGGCGTGACGTGGCAGTCTGAGCCGGATGCCCAGCTCCCGCCGTCCGCGTGCCGCGCGGTCCACGTCCTTTGCCCGCCGATGGCGTTCCGCCGTCGTGGTCTGCGCCTTCGCCGCCGCTGCCGCGGTCGGTGTCGGGGTCGCGTTGCAACTTCCGTCGGCCGGGGCCGAGGTGCTGGTCACGGACGGGTTCGCGGCCCAGCCGCCGGCGCCGCCCGTGCCGGCGCCGCCGCCGAGCGTCTCCCCGTCGCCGTCCCCGGCGCCCAGCTCACCGGCGGCGCCCGTGCTGGCTCTGCCCGGCCCGGTGCCGGCGCACGGCCGGGGCAGCTTCGGCTACGACGACCGGACCAGCGGCGTGCTCGGGACGGCCGGGACGCTGCGCCGGTTCCGGGTGGCGGTGGAGAACGGCTCCGGCGAGGACGTTCACGCCTTCGGTGGGGCGGTGCAGCGGGCCCTGACCGGGCCGGGGAGCTGGGTGGACGGCGGCCGGTTGCGGTTGCAGCGGGTCGCGCCGGGGGAGCGGTACGACTTCACGATCTACCTGGCCACCCGGGACACGGCGGGCCGGCTGTGCGGGGCGGGTGGGATCGACATCCGCAAGGGCGGGGTGCCGTACACGTCGTGCCGGGTGCCGGGCAAGGTCGTGATCAACCTGGACCGGTGGCGCACGTCCGCCCCGCACCTGGTGGCCGCGCGGATGCCGCTGGACGCCTACCGGCTCTACGTGGTCAACCACGAGGTGGGGCACCAGTTGGGGCACCACCACGAGGCCTGTCCGGGCGCGGGCCGGCCGGCGCCGGTGATGCAGCAGCAGACCCTGTTCCTCGACGGGTGCCGGCCGAACCCGTGGCCGTACCTGGGCGGGAAGCGGTACACCGGCCCGGCGCTCTGAAGGCGTTCGTGAGGGATTCTCGCGGCTTGCGCCGCAAAAGCAGCTAAATGCCCGAATTGCGTGGCACCCTGGTGGCATGACGTCGTCGTCCCCTTACGACCCGCCTGCCGCGCCCGAACGACCCGGCCTGCGCCGGATGCGCCGCCGCCGACGGCGGTCGGTGCTGCTGCTGACCATGATGCTCGCGGCCGGCGGCGGCGCCCTGGGGATCACCCGACTGAGCGAGCCGCCGCGCACCGAGCGGGTCCCGCTCGCCGCCGTGCCGTCGCTCGCCCAGGGCGCCGAGGCCGAGATCCCGGCGGCTCCGACCGGCTATCCCACCGCCGGTTCCGGCACCTTCGCCGTGGCCGAGGGCCGGTCGGAGGTACGCGGCCAGGCCGGCCCGCTGCGCCGCTACCGGGTCGAGGTCGAGCAGGGTACGGGTCAGGACGCCGACGAGTTCGCCGCCACCGTGGACGCGGTGCTCGGCGACCCGCGCAGCTGGATCGCCTCCGGGGAGCTGCGGGTGCAGCGGGTGCCCGAGGCGGCCGCCGCCGACTTCACCGTCTACCTGGCCACCCCGGCCACCTCGGAGCGGATGTGTGCCGAGGGCGGGCTGCGCACCGAGCGGTACACGTCCTGCCGGCTTCCCGGCCGGGTGATCCTCAACCTGGCCCGCTGGATGTCGGCGGTCCCCGACTACGGCGCCCCGCTGGAGGTCTACCGGACCTACGTGGTCAACCACGAGGTCGGCCACGAGTTCGGCGAGCTGCACCAGGCCTGTCCCGCGCCCGGCGCCCCCGCGCCGGTGATGCAGCAGCAGACGTACGGGCTGGACGGCTGCGTGCCCAACGCCTGGCCGTACGTCGACGGGGTCCGCTACGATGGTGAGCCGACCGACGGCGTCTGAGTTATTCCCGGTCCCGCAGTTCGGGCCGAGTGTCCCTCATCATGGCCGATCCCCACCCGGGCGAGCGACAATGGCGCGGTCCCACCGCCGATCCCGGGGAGTCCACCGTGTCGTTGCCCCCGCTCGTCGAGCCCGCCGCCGAGCTGACCGTAGACGAGATCCGCCGCTACTCGCGCCACCTGATCATCCCGGATGTCGGGGTCGAGGGGCAGAAGCGGCTGAAGAACGCCCGGGTGCTCTGCGTCGGCGCCGGCGGTCTCGGCTCGCCCGCGCTGATGTACCTCGCCGCCGCCGGCGTCGGCACGCTCGGCATCATCGACTTCGACACCGTCGACGAGTCGAACCTCCAGCGCCAGATCATCCACGGCGTCTCCGACGTCGGCCGGTCCAAGGCCGAGTCCGCCGCGGCCTCGATCCGGGAGATCAACCCGCTGGTCAACGTGGAGATCCACAACACCGCCCTGGACCGGGAGAACGTGCGGGACATCTTCTCCCGCTACGACCTGATCGTCGACGGCACCGACAACTTCGCCACCCGCTACATGGTCAACGACGCGGCCGTGCTGCTCGGCAAGCCGTACGTCTGGGGTTCGATCTACCGCTTCGACGGCCAGGCGTCGGTGTTCTGGGCCGAGCACGGCCCCTGCTACCGCTGCCTCTACCCGGAGCCGCCGCCGCCCGGCATGGTCCCCTCCTGCGCTGAGGGCGGCGTGCTCGGCGTGCTCTGCGCGTCCATCGGGTCGATCCAGGTCAACGAGGCGATCAAGCTGCTCGCCGGCATCGGGGAGCCGCTGGTCGGCCGGCTCATGGTCTACGACGCCCTGGAGATGAGCTACCGCAAGATCAAGGTCCGCAAGGACCCGAACTGCGCGCTCTGCGGCGAGAACCCCACGGTCACCGACCTGCTGGAGGACTACGAGGACTTCTGCGGCGCGGTCTCCGAGGAGGCCCAGGAGGCGGTGGTCGACTCGACCATCACCGCCCTGGAGCTGAAGGAGTGGCAGGACGCCGGCAAGGACATCTTCCTGGTCGACGTCCGCGAGCCCGCCGAGTACGAGATCGTCCGGATCCCCGGCTCCACGCTGATCCCCAAGGGCGAGATCATCTCCGGCGAGGCGCTGGCGAAGCTCCCGCAGGACCGGCAGATCGTGCTGCACTGCAAGTCCGGCGTCCGGTCCGCCGAGGCGCTCGCCGCGCTCAAGGCGGCCGGGTTCAAGGACGCCGTGCACGTGCAGGGCGGCGTGCTGTCCTGGGTCAAGCAGATCGACCCGTCGCTGCCCGCCTACTGACGTCGATGTCCCGAAGGGCCCTTCCGGTGCGCCGGGAGGGCCCTCGGCGTGTCACCGGTGGGCCGGGCCACCTCTGACCGAGCTACCGAGGCGTAACCGCGTCGGCGCAGGTAGCGTCGCCTGCGTGGTGGATCTGGAAGCGGCGATCGGGTTCGTCGTGGCGCACGGGGACGCGGTGGACCGCGCCCGGCTGTCGCGGCTGCGCACCGGCGCGTCGGTGCCGCCGGAGCTGCTCGACGCGGCGGAGTCCGGCCAGGCCGTCGGCGGCGGCTGGCCCGCCGTGCTCGACGGCGAGGTGGCGTCCGTCGACGCGACCTGCTTCCGGCTGTCCGAGCTGGACGACCTGGGCGCGCTCGGCCGTCCCGCCGCCCGGCACGCGCTCGACTGGCTGGCCGCCGGCCAGCTCGCCGACGGGGGCTGGGACGAGCACCCGTCGCTGGCCGGGTTCGCGCCGGAGTGGGCCACGCCCGGCGATCCCGAAGCCCGGTTCTACCTGACCGCCGACGCCGGGTTCTGGCTCACCGTGGCCGGGCTGGACGCCCGCGCCGCCGGCCCGCTCGACCACCGCGTCGGCGGGGCGTACGCCGGGGTGGTCCAGGCGGCGGCCCAGGCGCTGGCCGGGCGGCTCGCGGCGGACGGGAGCTGGCCGTCGTTCCTGCCGGCCGGCTGGCTGGCCGCGGCCGTGCTGCACCGCCAGCAGATGTACTACGAGTCAGCCCGGATCCAGGCCGTGCTCGCCGACCGGATCCCCGGCATGTCCCCGGCCGACGTGGCCTGGCTCGCCGCCACGCTGCGGCGGGTGGAGGTGGGCGAGGAGCAGTGGCTGCTGGTGTCGGCGCGGCGGCGGCTGGCCGAGACCCAGCGCAGCGACGGCGGCTGGGACAGCGACGACGGGCACCAGTTCGACGTGCACACCACGCTGCGCGCGATCCGGGCCTGCCGCCCGACCGCCCCCGAGGCGCCGGTGTCCGGCGCGCCGTTCGTGGTGCCGCGCATCGTCGCGCTGCCGGCCGCGCCGGCCCCGCGTTCCGCCCCCGACGCGTCCTCCGCCCACGCCCCGCGTTCCGTGCCCGGCGCGTCCTCCGCCCAGGTCCCGCTTCCCGCCCCCGAAGCGCCCCCGGTCCAAGCCCCGCCGCCCGCCCCCGACGCGCCCTCGGCCCAAGCCCCGCTTCCCGCCCCCGACGGGTCCTCCGGTGCGGTGCCCGACCTGCGCACAGGCTTCGTTCCAGGTTCGCCCCCGGCCCTCGTCGCAGATCCGACCTCGCTCCCCGTCCCGGCCCCCGCTTCGCTCGCCGGGCACCCGGTCCCACCCGCACCGCCCGTCGATCATGGAGTTGTGGCGCCCAGCATGTCGGATTGACCCCGTTGTCCGAGGTGCCACAACGCCAAGATCGACGAAAAGGCGGGCGGGAGTGCGGGAGTTCCGGGAAGGAGCGCCGCGACAATGCCCCACCCCGGACCGCGCGCCGGATCTTGGAAGGAAGTGGCCGCTCTGAGGGCCGTTTCCTTCCAAGATCTCGTGCGAGGTGTGGTGGGTGACGAGGACGTGGGCGGGCGGACGCGGAGCCGTGGGTGGATCAGCGGACGTGGCCGTCGCCGGTGACCACGTACTTGGTGCTGGTCAGCTCCGGCAGGCCCATCGGCCCGCGGGCGTGCAGCTTCTGCGTCGAGATGCCGATCTCGGCGCCGAAGCCGAACTCGCCGCCGTCGGTGAAGCGGGTCGACGCGTTGACCATGACCGCGGCGGCGTCCACCCGGGCCACGAACTCCCGGGCCGTCCGCTGCGAGTCGGTGACGATGGCCTCGGTGTGGCCGGTGCCGTACCGGCGGATGTGCGCGACCGCGTCGTCCAGGGAGTCGACCACGGCGACCGAGATGTCGGCCGAGAGGTATTCGGTGGCGAAGTCCTCGTCGGTCGCCGCGACCACCCCGGCGGAGTGCGCGGCGACCTCGGGGGTGCCGTGGACGGTCACGCCGGCCTCGGCGAAGGCGGCCAGCACGGCCGGCAGGAAGACGTCCGCGACGGCGCGGTGGACCAGCAGCGACTCGGCCGTGTTGCAGGTGGACAGCCGCTGCGTCTTGGCGTTCAACGTGACCGCCAGCGCCTTGTCGAGGTCGGCGGCGGCGTCCACGTACACGTGGCAGTTGCCCACGCCGGTCTCGATCACCGGCACTGTCGACTCCTCGACCACTGCGCGGATCAGCGACGCGCCGCCGCGCGGGATCAGCACGTCGACCAGGCCCCGGGCGCGCATCAGCTCCTTGACCGAGTCGCGCGAGGAGGAGTCGAGCAGTTGCACCGCGTCCGCCGGCAGGCCGGCGCCGGCGACCGCGTCGCGGAGCACCTCGACCAGGGCGGCGTTGGAGTGCGCCGCCGAGGAGGAGCCGCGCAGCAGCGCCGCGTTGCCCGACTTCAGGCAGATGCCGGCGGCGTCGACGGTCACGTTCGGCCGGCCCTCGTAGACGATGCCGACCACCCCGAACGGCACCCGGACCTGACGCAGCTCCAGCCCGTTCGGCAGGGTCGAGCCGCGCACCACCTCACCGACCGGGTCGGGCAGTGCGGCCATCTCGCGCAGCGCGTCGGCGATGGCGGCCACCCGGCCCCCGTCGAGGGCGAGCCGGTCCAGCACGGCCGCGGACAACCCGGCGTCGCGCCCGGCCGCCAGGTCCGTCGCGTTCGCCGCCAGGATCTCCGGGGTACGCGCCACGAGCGCGTCGGCCATCGCGTGCAGCGCGGCGTCCTTGGCCGTACGGGTTGCCGTGGCCAGGACCTCCGCCGCGTCCCGGGCCCGGCGGGCCTGCTCGACGACGCTCATCTGCGCTCCTCAGGTGTTAGGAGGGGCCCCTTGTTATGCAGAATGCGTTAACAAGGGGCCCCTGCTTACAGCAAAACGAGGTCGTCGCGGTGGACGACCTCACGTTCGTAGGCCGGGCCGAGCGCCGCGGCCAGCTCCGAGGTGGAGCGCCCGAGCAGGCCGGGCAGTTCCACCGCGTCGTAGTTGACCAGACCCCGGGCCACCGGCGCGCCGGCGGTGTCGACCAGGTCCACCGGGTCGCCGGCGGTGAACGCGCCGTCCACCGCGGTGATCCCGGCCGGCAGCAGCGACTTGCGCCGGCCGACCACGGCCTGCACCGCGCCGGGGTCGAGGTGGAGCCGGCCGCGGGGCGCGGTGGCGTGCGCCAGCCAGAAGAGCCGGGCGGCGGGCCGCCGGGCACTCGGGTGGAAGTAGGTGCCGACGGGCTCGCCGGCCAGCGCCGCCCCGGCCAGCGGCGCGGCGGTGAGCACCACCGGGATCCCGAAGCCGGTGGCGATCCGCGCCGCCTCGACCTTGGTCACCATGCCGCCGGTGCCCACCCCGGCCCGGCCGGCCCCGCCCACGTCGACGCCGGCCAGGTCACCCTCGCCGCGCACCTCGGTGATGCGGGTGCTGCCCGCGCGGGCGGGGTCGCCGGTCCAGAGCGCGTCCACGTCGGAGAGCAGCACCAGCAGGTCGGCGTCGACCAGCGCGGCGACCAGCGCGGCGAGGCGGTCGTTGTCGCCGAACCGGATCTCCTCGGTGGCCACCGTGTCGTTCTCGTTGACGATCGGCACGGCCCGCAGGTCGAGCAGTTTGCGCAGGGTCCGGTACGCGTTGCGGTAGTGCGCCCGCCGGGTCACGTCGTCGACGGTCAGCAGCACCTGCCCGACGGTGTGCCCGTGCCGGGCGAACGCGGTCGCGTACCGCCCGATGAGCAGGCCCTGGCCGACGCTGGCGGCGGCCTGCTGGGTGGCCAGGTCGCGCGGGCGCCGGGGTAGCCGCAGCGGCGCGAGACCGGCGGCGATCGCGCCGGAGGAGACCAGCACGACCTCGCGACCGGCGGTGGCGAGCGCGCCGAGCGTGTCGACGAGCGCGTCGACCCGGGCGTCGTCCAGCCCGCCCGTCGCGGTGGTCAGCGAGGACGAACCGATCTTGACCACGATCCGGCGGGCCGAGGTGACTGCTTCACGCACCCGACCATTCTGCGCGCTGCGCTCCGCGGGACCGTGGCGCGTTCCCATATCGTGGCAGCTCGTGACACCTGACGAATACGTCGAGGCGGTGCTGACGCTGGTCGAGCGGATCCCGCCGGGCCGGGCCATGTCGTACGGGGCGGTCGCCGACGCGCTGGCGGAGCGCTCCGGGCGGGCGTCGGCGCGGCTGGTCGGCTCGATCATGGCCCGGCACGGAGGCGGGGTGCCGTGGCACCGGGTGGTGAACGCGGCCGGCCGGCTCCCGCCGGGTCACGAGCGGGAGGCCCGGGCCCGGCTGCGCGCGGAGGGCTGCCCGTTGCGCGGGGACCGGGTGGACCTGGCGGCGGCCGCCTGGTCGCCGGAGGAGGGGATGTGACCGCGACCATAACGTGAGTAGCATTCGGCTCCATGACAGCTTCGGGCCTGCCCCGCCGGGTGCACCTCGGATACGCGCTGGGCTCCCTGGCCACCGGCGCGTTCGGCACCGTGCCCGGGCTGCTCCTGCTGCCGTACCTCACCGACACCCTGGGCGTGGCGGCCGGGCTGGCCGCGCTGCTGGTGCTCCTGCCGAAGGCGTGGGACGTGCTGGTCAACCCGGTGGCCGGGCGGATCTCCGACCGGACCCGCTCCCGCTGGGGTGCCCGCCGGCCCTACCTGCTCGGCGGTGGGCTCGCCCTGGCGGTGCTGTTCGCCGCGATCTTCGCCGCGCCGTTCGGGAACGGTCCGGCCGCCGCCGGGTACGTCGCGCTCGCCTTCCTGGCCGCCGCGACCGCGTTCGCCTTCTTCCAGGTGCCCTACGTGGCCATGCCGGCCGAGCTGACCGACGACCCGGCGGAGCGTACCCGCCTCATGACCTGGCGGATCGCGGTGCTGGCACTGGCCATCCTGGTCTCCGGCGCGGTGGCCCCGGCGGTGGTCGCCGCGGGCGGCGACGGCCTGCCGGGCCACCGCTGGATGGGCCTGTTCGTGGCCGCGCTGATCGTGGCCGGCGCGGTCGGCGCGTTCCTCGGCACCCGGTCCGCGCCGGCCGCGACGGTGGGGGAGAGCGAGCCGAGCCTGCGTGCCCAGCTCGCGGTCGCCGGCCGCAACCGGCCGTTCCGGGTGCTGCTGATCTGTTTCGTGATCCAGTCCGCCGGGGTGGCCACCGTGCTGGCCGGCGTCAAGTACTTCGCCGACCAGGTGCTGCGCGCGCCGGACAGCGGCCCGACGCTGCTCTTCGCCTGCTTCGTCGCGCCGGCGCTGCTGGTCATGCCGCTCTGGAGCCGGGCCGGTGCCCGGCTCGGCAAGCGGGCGTCGCTGGTCGCCGCGTCGCTGCTCTTCGCCGCCGGCGCGCTCACCCTGGTGACCGCGCCCGCGCTGCCGGCCGCCGGAGCGTACGCGGTGGTGGCGGTGATCGGCGTCGGGTACGCCGGCCAGCAGGTCTTCGCGCTGGCCATGCTGCCGGACTGCATCGCCTACGACACCGCGCGCACCGGGCGGCGGCAGGCCGGGGTGTTCACCGGGCTGTGGACCGCCGGGGAGACGTTCGGACTGGCCCTGGGGCCGGGCATCTACGGCCTCGTGCTCCAGATCTCCGGCTACGTCTCGTCGTCGACCGGGGTGGCGGCGGCCCAACCGGGCAGCGCCCGGCTCGGCGTGCTGCTCGGCTTCACCGTGCTGCCGGCCCTGCTCGTCGCCGCCCCGGTGGTGCTGCTGCGCGGCTACACGCTGACCCCCGCGCACCTGAGCACCGCGTCCGACGCCGTCCCGCCGACCGTGCGCGCGTGAGCCACCACGTCACACCCGCCGCCGCGGACCGTCACGAGAGGAACACCGGAGACCGATGACCGACACGGCAGGTGCGGGCGCGCTGCCCGCCGAGGGAATGCCCGCGCCGCGGGTGCTGGACGAGATCCGGGCGCTGCGGGCCGGCGACCGACCCACCCACGGTGGGCGGCTCTTCGCCTACGTCTACGACCCGGGCGTGGCCGGGCTGGACGAGCTGGCCCAGGCCGCGTACGCGGAGAGCGCGCACGTCAACGGCCTCGATCCGACCGCCTTCCCGTCGCTGCTGGCGATGGAGAACGCGCTGGTCGCCGCCGCCGCCCGGCTGCTCGGCGGCGGCCCGGGCACGGACGCGCCGGACGTGGTCGGCAGCGTCACCGGCGGCGGCACCGAGTCGCTGCTGCTCGCGGTCAAGGCGGCCCGCGACGCCCGTCCCGACCTCGCCGAGCCGCGGATGGTGGTGCCGGCCAGCGCGCACGCCGCGTTCGCCAAGGCGGCGCACTACCTGCGGGTGGCGCTGGACCGGGTGCCGGTCGACCCGGTGACGCTGCGGCCGGACGTGGCAGCGGTGGCCGCCGCGATCCGCCCGGAGACCGTGCTGGTCGTCGCGTCCGCCCCGTCCTACGCGCACGGCGTGGTCGACCCGGTCGCGGAGATCGCCGCCGTCGCGGCGAAAGCCGGCGTGCGCTGTCACGTGGACGCCTGCTTCGGCGGCTGGGCGCTGCCCTGGCTGCGCCGGCTCGGCGCGCCGGTGCCGCCGTTCGACTTCGCCGTGCCCGGGGTCACCTCGATCTCGGTGGACCTGCACAAGTACGCGTACGCCCCGAAGGGGGTGTCGGTGCTGCTGCACCGGGACGCGGCGCTGCGCTCCCCGCAGTACTTCGCGTACGCCGACTGGCCCGGCTACACGATGGTCAACCCGGTGATCGCCTCCACCCGCTCCGGCGGGCCGATCGCCGCCGCGTACGCGACGCTCCGCCATCTAGGCGAGGACGGCTACCTGCGGCTGGCGGCGTCGACCCGGGACGCGGTCGCCGGGCTGGCCGACGCGGTCCGCGCCGTCGACGGCCTGCGGTTGATGGCGGAACCGGAGTCCACTGTGGTCTGCTTCACCGCCGAGGACCCCACGCTCGACCTGTTCCTGCTGGTGGACGAGCTGACCGCGCGGGGCTGGCACACCCAACCCCAGCTCCGGTACGCCGACCTGCCGGCCAGCGTGCACCTCACGGTGACCGCCGCGGTGGCACCACGGGTGGCCGAGTTCGGCCCGGCGCTGGCCGACGCGGTCGCCGCGGCCCGCGCCGCCGGGCCGGTCGCGCTGCCGCCGGACCTGCTGGCGCTGGCCGGCGGCCTCACCCCGGAGGCGCTCACCCCGGAGTTGGTGGCCGGGCTGGCCGAAGGGCTCGGCCTGGGCGGTGGCGCCGGTGCGCCGGATCGGATGGCGGTGGTCAACACGCTGCTCGACGCCGCCCCGGCGCCGGTGCGGGAGCGGCTGCTGGCGGAGTTCGTCGGGCTGCTCCAGCGCCCGGCCTGGTGACCCGAAGACGTCCGGCCGGCACCCACGGGCGCCGGCCGGACGGACGAGGAACCGGTCAGGCCGCGTCGGCCACCCGGACGGTGAACGAGGCGGTGTTGTCGGCCGGGTCGGCGTCGGTCACGGTGTTGCCGTACCACTGGGTGCCGAGCTGGAACGAGACGGTGCCGAGGTCGCCCGGCGTGGTCTCCGGCTCGGCGCGCAGCAGCACGTCGAAGCTCCGCCGCTCACCGGTCATGAAGCGGTCGCCCGGAACCACGAAGTTGGTGAAGAAGCTCGGCGCGTCCTGCGGGTCGGTACCCCAGATCACCACTCCGGCCGGCAGCCCGGTCGCCTCGACCGACAGGTACTCGTGCGCGGTGTCGCCGGCCCACCCGACGGTCACCGGCAGTCGACCCTGGTAGCTGCCGTCCTCCTGGCGGGTCAGCGTGACCGCCCCGGCCGTGGTGATCGAGGCGCGGGCCTGGGTGTCCTGCACGTAGGGCACCGGGTTGCGCAGCGAGCCCGAGGTGGAGCGGAAGCGGGCGGCGAAGCTGGCCCGGTCGGCGACCTCGTTCCGGCCGTCGCCCACGTTGACCGAGATGCGCCCGCCCTTCGCGATCATCGCGACGTCCCGGGTCGGGGTGAGGACGTCGAAGCCGATCGAGAACGACCGGCTCTCGCCCGGTTCGATGTCGCCGCCGGGCACCGAGCAGGTGGCGGTCCGCCGGTTGTCCTTGGGGGCGCCGAAGCCGCACGCCTCCTCCGGGTCGAGCCGGCCGAGCGAGCCGGCGACCGGCTCGACCACGAAGACGCTGAAGTAGGTGGCGTCCGGGCCGTTGTTGGTCACCGTGACCGGCAGGCTGCCGTGGTAGCCGCGGTTCGTCGGTTCGAGCACCAGCCGGCCCACCGAGATGTCGGCGGCGGAGCTGTCGGTGGTGGGCGCGGCGGTCGCCGGAGCGGCGAGCGCCAGCAACGCGGCGCCACCGCCGAGCACGACGCCGGCCAGTCGACGTCCGGTGCGAGTGTTCATCTGGAAGGTCCTCCCGTGGTCCCCGTCACCGCACGGCTCGTCCGCGCGGTGTCACCCGTAGCACGCGACGGGTGTCGATCCGGTTGCGATCTTTTCTGGGTGAGATCCGACAGTGGTTCAGCGGTACGTGTAGCGGTCCTCGTTGTTCTCGTGGTCCTGGTCCAGCAGCGGGTCGGCGTCGGTGCCGACCGGCGACACCTCGGCGATGCCGGTGCCGCTGGCGCTGTTGGTGTTGCGGAGTCCGAAGCGGAAGGTCCGCTCCGCGCCGGGGCCGAGCGGGCCGAACCGGCAGACGATCGGTCCCTTCGGCGGCGCCCCGTCCCGGCAGGCCGACCAGTCGCCACCGTCCGCCACCGTGCCCACCTGCATCCGCAGGTGCAGCTCGACCAGGTCGGCCGGAACCGCGCCGAGGTTCCGCACCGTGACGGCGATCGTCCCGGTACGCGCGCCGTCCGCGTCCGGCGCGCTCCACGCCACGTTGCCGGCGGAGACCGTCAGATCGGTCAGGTGCGGGTTCGGGGCGAACGAGGTGGGCCCGTCCACCTGGGTGAAGCGCGTTCCGGACCAGCGGTAGCCGCGCCACTGACGCTGCGACCAGTCCAGCGACCAGCCACCGCCGGGTGAGCGGTCCGCCATCTCCACCCGAACCGTGCCCCGGTCGGTGACCTGCGTGTCCAGCAACCACCCGGGCGCCGTCTTCGCGGACCGGGTGACCTGGCCGAGCACGACGATCCGACCGTCGGCATCCCGGTCGAGCGCCACCACCTGCGACGGGCCCTGCTGGAAGATCAGGCAGCGGAGCAGGGCGACCGTCTCGACCGCGCCGTCGCCGTCCACGTCCCCGTGGGCGAGCTTCTCCAGGAGCACGTCGCCCTCCTTCCGGTAGCTGGCGGCGAGCCGGGTCGGCCCGGCCGTGCAGACCGCGCTCGGCGCCCACGCCGGCAGGTCGAGCCGGGCGGCCAGCAGTTGGGACCGGGTGATCCGCCCGTCCGGCGCGGTCGAGGCCGGGCCGCCCGTGCTCGGCGACGCGGACGGCGTCGGCGCCGGCGGTGACGTGCTCGCGGACGGGCTCGGGGTGCCGGTCTGCGCGGGAGCGGGCGACGGGTCGGGCCGCCGCTCCAGGGCGGCGTTCGCGCCCACCGGAATCGCCACGGCGAGCACCACGGCCGCCGCGGTGACCACCGCGGTCCGCCGGCGGCGCCGACGCACGGTCCGCCGGACCGCGGCGGTTCCGGCCGGGTGCACCACCGGGGCGTACGCGGCGCGGAACTCGGCGAACTCGCCGCCGACCAGGATGTCGTCGGGCTCAGTCATGATGGTTCACCTCGTTCGTCGTGGTGAGTTGCGCCGCCAGCGCGGCCCGCCCCCGGTGCAGCCAGGACTTGACGGTGCCCTCCGGCACGTCCTCCTGGGCCGCGATCTGCGCGACGCTGAGATCGGCCAGGTAGTGCAGCACCACCGCGCGGCGTTGGTTGGTGGGTAGGACGGCCAGCGCGGCGGTCAACGCGACGCGGTCCGGGCCGGGCCCCGGCACGTGCTCCTCACGCTGCCGGTGCAGCCACGCCTGGGCCGTCCGCAACCGCCGCCACCGGCTGGTCGCCAGGTTCCACGCCACCCGGCGGACCCAGGCCACCGGGTCGTCGTAGCGGGACACCCGGGACCAGCGCGCGAACGCCCGGCAGAACGCCTCCTGCACCATGTCCTGCGCCTGCGTCAGGTCACCGCAGTAGGCGGTGAGCTGGATGGTCAGCGACCGGAAATGCGCGTGGTAGAGGCCGTCGAAGTCGACCGTCTCCGGCCCGTCCGGGCGCCTCGCCGTCCTTTCGGGCGGCGGATCGTCGAGCCGCGGCTCCCTCGTCACCGTCATCTGGTCCTCCCCGTGAGCATGCCGCCGGCGCGGTCACACCGGTCACACGCCCAGACGTCGGCCCGGGTTGCGGGGTTGCCGCGTCGACGCCGGCGGGGACTGTCCGGTCGGGGACAACTCCGGGCGGTATGACGGCGATCACATTCCGGGAATCCCAACAACCATCGTAAGTATTTACGTTTATGGATTAATGGTGGTTTATGTGGATCTTTCCCATCCGTAGCGTCTTCCTCAACGGAACGACCGACACGGGAGGACACGACATGGACATCCGGAAGATCACACTCGTTGGCGCGACCGGCCTGGCCGGCCTGGCCCTGGGCATCGGCGCCGTGGCGGCGATCGGCCCCGGCCCCTCCGTCGCGCTGGCCATCGGCCCCGGCCCGTCCGTGCCGCTGCCGATCGGTCCGGGTCCGTCGGCGTTGGCCGGGTGGATCGGTCCGACGAAGATCGGCCCCGGCCCGTCCGTGCCGCTGCCGATCGGTCCGGGTCCGTCGGCGTTGGCCGGGTGGATCGGTCCGACGAAGATCGGCCCCGGCCCGTCCGTGCCGCTGCCGATCGGTCCCGGCCCGACCGTGATCACCGCGTGGCTCGGCCCGACCGGGATCGGCCCCGGCCCCGGCGTCGCGGGGAACTGACCGTCTCGACCGCCCGGCCGGCACCGCCGGCCGGGCCGTCGGCCCCACACCCCGGCCGGCGTCCGTCGCGGGCAAACGCCCGGGCGCGCGGGGCCGTGGCCGACCCTCGCTCGGTCGACCTGACGAGGGCGGGGGCGGCCGTCCGGTGCCGCCCGGCGTCAGCCGACCCGGCTCACCCGCACGAAGCCGGCCCTCGCGCGGGCGGGGCGACGGTCAGGGTGGCGGGGACGGCCGGCGCGCCGTCGGATGCGTACGGTCATGGTGTTCCTCCCCGTGTCGTGGACGGCCGACCGGCCGGCCACGTGGCCGGGAACCTACTCGCGCGGGAGCCGACCGGTCGCCCCGAGGGGCAAAGCGTGCAATCCGCCGCCGGCCCCGACTTCCGGTCCGACCGCTGTGGTTGACTGTCGGTCCGGGGACAGCGGAGGGAGGCCCGACGTGCAGCTGCCGGCCGTGCTCGGTGAGCCGATCCGGTTCGTGCTGAACTGGGGCCGCCGCTACTCGCTCTGGGTGTTCAACTTCGGCCTGGCCTGCTGCGCGATCGAGTTCATCGCGACCAGCATGGGCCGGCACGACTTCATGCGGCTCGGCGTGATCCCGTTCGCCCACGGCCCCCGGCAGGCCGACCTCATGGTGGTCAGCGGCACCGTCACCGACAAGATGGCCCCGGCGGTCAAGCGGCTCTACGACCAGATGCCGGAGCCGAAGTACGTGATCTCGTTCGGCGCCTGCTCGAACTGCGGCGGCCCGTACTGGGACTCCTACTCGGTGACCAAGGGCGTCGACCAGCTCATCCCGGTCGACGTCTACGTGCCCGGCTGCCCGCCGCGGCCGGAGGCGCTGCTGCACGGCATCCTCCGCCTCCAGGAGAAGATCGCCGCCGAGGAGTCCGGCGTCGGCGGCGTCCCCCGCCCCGACCGGCTCGCCCCGCCGGCGGACTCGGTCCCGCGGCCGGTGGAGGCGCTGACCGCACCCCCGGTGCGTCCCCCGGTCGGCTGAACCGCCGGGTGGCGCAGCGGGACTAGCCTGCGGACCATGACCGACTCCGCGGAGAAGCGTTCCGCCTTCATCGTCGACGTGCTGACCGAGGAGTTCGGCGCGTCCATGGCGATCGACCCGGCGGCGTTCCGCCGGAAGTTCCGCAAGATGGCCGCCTCACCGTTCGCCTTCTACCGGGGCAGCGCCTCGCTCTTCTACGCCGACCAGCTCGGCGACTTCGCCAGCGAGCGGTTCCTCGACGACCGGACCAGCCGGGTGTGGATCCACGGCGACCTGCACGCGGAGAACTTCGGCACCTACATGAACGCCTCCGGGCAGCTCGTGTTCAACGTCAACGACTTCGACGAGGCGTACGTCGGGCCGTTCACGTGGGACCTCAAGCGCCTGGCCGCGAGCGTGGCGCTGCTCGGTTACGCCAAGGCGCTCTCCGACCGGGTGATCGGCGAGCTGGTGACCGGCTTCGCCCGCTCCTACCTGGCCGAGTTGCGGGCCATCTCCGCCGGTGGGGACGACGCGATCGGCTCGATCACGCTGGAGAACGCGGACGGCGTGCTGCGCCGGGTGCTCCAGCAGGCCCGGCTGAACACCCGGGTGGACCTGCTCGCCGCGCAGACCACGATCGACAACTACGAGCGCCGCTTCTCCCTCGGCGACGGCGTGTACGAGATCGACGCCGCGACCCGGGAGAAGGTCTGCGCCGCGTTCGAGGACTACCTGGGCACGCTGCCGGAGTCGACCTCCCGGCTGCGCCCGGTGGCCACCACCATCAAGGACGTGGTGCTGCGCAAGGGGGTCGGCATCGGCTCGGCCGGGCTGCCCTCGTACAACCTCCTGCTGGAGGGGCACACGCAGGCGCTGGAGAACGACGTCGTCATCTACATGAAGCAGGCCCAGGTGCCGGCCGTGGCGCGGCACATCGACGACGAGCGGGTCCGGTCGTACTTCCGGCACCAGGGGCACCGCACCGCGGAGTCGCAGCGGGCGTTGCAGGCGCACGCCGACCCGTGGCTGGGGTTCACCGAACTGGACGGCGCCGGGCAGCTCGTCGCCGAGGTCTCCCCGTACGCGGCGGACCTCGACTGGGCCGACGTCAACGAGCCGGAGGAGCTGGGCGGGGTGCTCACCGACCTGGGTCGGGCGGTGGCCCGGATGCACTCGGTGGCCGACGACGAGTCCAGCCATGACCTGGTCGACTACTCGACCGAGGACTCGATCGTCGCGGCGGTGGACGCGGACGCCGACGGATTCGTCGACTACCTGGTCGACTTCGCCCACCGGTACGGGATCCGGGCCCGCGAGGACCACCAGCTCTTCGTGGACCTGTTCCGCAACGGCCGGCTGCCCGGCATCTGAGCGGGCACCCGCCCCGCCTCACTGCGCGAAGTCCAGCACCACCTTGATGTCCTCGCCCGTCGAGGCGTACGCCTCCCGGTACGCCGAGACCGGCACCCGGCGGGTGATCAGCGAGTTCAGCCACGACTGGTCGGCCCGGGCGAGCGCCTGGGCGGCCAGGTCCCAGTGCCGGCGGCCGGCGTTGACCGAACCGAAGACCACGTTGTTCTCCAGCACCAGCTCCCGGTTCAGGGCGCCCGCGTCGAAGTCGATGGTCCGGCCGCCGCTGGAGACGCCGGTCAGGCAGACGATGCCGGTGGGCGCGGCCTTGCACATCGCGTCCAGCACCACCGGCGGCGCGCCGGTGCACTCGACCACCACGTCCGGTTGCAGGTCCAGCTCGGCCACGGTCGAGCTGTGGTAGGTGGCGCCGAGCGCGCGAACCAGGTCCGGCTTCGGGCCGGTGGTGTTGCGGTCCAGCACGTGCACGGACAACTCCCGCTGGCTGGCCAGCAGCGCGGCCAGCAGCCCGATCGGCCCGGCGCCCGTGATCAGCGCGGTCTTCGGCTTCCACTCGGCCCGGCGGCCGATCCGCTCGATGTGGTCCCACGCCTTCGCCACCACGCTGGTCGGCTCCAGCAGCATGCCCACCGACGCGAGCGCCTCGTTCAGGCCGACGGCGAACTTGGGCTGCAACCGCCAGCGGTCCCGGGCGAACCCGGGCAGCCCCTTGATGCCGTGCTCGGTGTACTGACCGTTGCGGCACATGTCCCACTCGTCCATCGCGCAGTTCGCGCACGGCACCGGGTCGGGGTGGCGGACCACGCCGGCCACCAGGTCGCCCGGGTGCAGCGTGCCGGTCGGGTCCTCCAGCACCCGGCCCAGCGACTCGTGCCCGAGCACGAGCCGCTCCTGTCCCGGGGGCGCCTCGCCGTACTCCCCGGCGATGATCTCGTGGTCGGTGCCGCAGACGCCGACCGCCAGCGCCTCGACCAGGATCGCGCCCTCCTCGGGCTCCGGCTCGGGCCACTCGTCGGTCAGTCGGAGCGAGTCCGGGACACCCGGGGTCACAGTCACAGCGCGCACGGTCCTCATCTTTCCCCGCCGTGCGCCGGTCCGCCCGGCAAAGCGACGATCCGGGCCGGGCGGCCCGACCCGGCCCGCGGCCGCCGGCCATAGGATCAGCGCATGACTCCGGAAGAGGTCGGCCGGCGGGTGGTCGCGCTGCTCGCGCCCGTGGAGGCCGCCGCGTCGGTCTCCGGCGGTCAGGGGTACGCCCGCGCCACCGTCGACGTACCCCCGGCGAGCTGGGCCGACGCGGTGCGCGCGGCGCGCGACGACGCCGAGCTGGAGTTCGACTTCCTCGACTGGCTGTCGGCGGTGGACGAGCTGGCCGACGGCTTCGACGTGGTCGTGCACCTCTGGTCGGTGCGGCACCGGCACGGTCTGCTGCTGCGCACCCGGGTGCCCCGCGCGGCGCCGGTCGTGGCGTCCGTGGTCGACGTCTTCCCCGGCGCCGACTGGCACGAGCGGGAGACCCACGAGATGTTCGGCATCGACTTCGCCGGGCACGCCGAGCTGCGACCGCTGCTGCTGCCGCCGGAGTTCGAGGGGCACCCGCTGCGCAAGGAGTTCGTGCTCGCGTCCCGGGTGGCCAAGCCGTGGCCCGGCGCCAAGGAACCGGGCGAGTCGGAGGCCGGTGGCGGGCGGCGACCGGTCCGGCCGCCGGGCGTACCGGCGCCGGGGGAGTGGGGAACGACGCCCACCCCGGCCGGCGCGGCCGGGGCGGGCGAGGGCCCGCGCGGCGGTACGCCGGCCCGCCCGGCCCGGGAACGTCCGGCGCGCCCGGCCCCCGGTGGACGTCCCGCGCGCCCCGCGCCCGAGGCGGAGACCGGTGAGCCGGAGCCGCTCGGGCCTCCCGTGCCCGGGGAGCGGCCGACCGGGCCGCCCCGCCAGGAACCGCGGCCCGACGCGGCGGGGGAGTCCTGATGCCCGACTGGTTGGAGCTGGTCCTGCGGGTGGTGGGCGTGCTGGTCGCGTTCCTCACCCTGCCGCTGATCGTCGGGCAGGCCGAGCACAAGGTGATGGCCCACATGCAGGGCCGGCTCGGCCCGATGTACGCCGGCGGTTTCCACGGCTGGGCGCAGCTGGTGGCCGACGGGATCAAGTTCGTGCAGAAGGAGGACGTCACCCCGCGCGAGGCGGACCGGCCGGTGTTCCGGCTCGCGCCGGCGGTGGCCCTGGTGCCGTACCTGCTCGCCCTGCTGGTCATCCCGCTCGGGCCGGGTGACCTGGTCGCCCAGCCGCTGGACATCGGCCTGTTCTTCGTGCTCGCGGTGGTGGGCATCGGCGTGCTCGCGGTGCTCATGTCCGCCTGGGCGTCGGCCAACAAGTACAGCCTGCTCGGCGGGTTGCGCGGCGCCGCCCAGCTGCTCGGCTACGAGCTGCCGCTGGTGCTGGCCGCCGCCTCGGTGGCGATGGCGGCGGGCACGCTCAGCCTGCCCGGCATCGTGGAGGCGTGGCATCCCTGGTGGCTGCTCTGGCAGGCGCCGGCCATGGTGATCTTCTTCGTCGCCGGGCTGGCCGAGATCCGCCGCCCGCCGTTCGACATGCCGGTGGCCGACTCCGAGCTGGTCTTCGGCTACATGACCGAGTACACCGGCCTGCGCTTCGCGTTCTTCCTGCTGGCCGAGTACGTCGGCATCGTGGTGATCGCGGCGCTGACCACGGTGCTCTTCCTCGGCGGCTGGCAGGGCCCGTTCGCGGACGCCCAGCTCGGCTGGCTGTGGACGCTGCTGAAGGTGTTCGCGGTCGCCTTCGTGATCATCTGGCTCCGGGTGAGCTACCCGCGGCTGCGCGAGGACCAGCTCCAGCGCCTCTGCTGGCTGGTCCTGGTCCCCCTGGCCCTGGCCCAGCTGGTCCTCACCGCCGCCGTCCGCCTCGCCCTGTAACCCCCTCACCCCTCCTCGTCGATCTTGCGCTTCCGGCCCCGGCGAAAGGTGCGAAAAGCGCGAACCGGGGGCCCGAAGTGCAAGATCGACGAGGGGAGAGGGGTCAGGGCAGCGGGGTGTGCGCGGGGTCCACGCGCTCGTCGGGGGTGGGGGGCGGGGGTGGGGTGCCGTCGCCGAAGGGGCGGCCGCCCAGGTCCTCCCGGTCGTGCGGGGTGAGCCAGTTGCTCAGGTCGGGGCCGAGCGGCACGATGCCGGTCGGGTTGATGTCGCGGTGGACCTCGTAGTAGTGCCGCTTGATGTGGTCGAAGTCGATCGTGTCGCCGAAGCCCGGGGTCTGGAACAGGTCCCGCGCGTACGCCCACAGCACCGGCATCTCGCTCAGCTTCTGCCGGTTGCACTTGAAGTGCCCGTGGTAGACCGGGTCGAAGCGGACCAGCGTGGTGAACAGCCGCACGTCCGCCTCGGTGATCGTGTCGCCGACCAGGTAGCGCTGCCCGGCCAGCCGCTCGCTCAACCAGTCCAACCGGTCGAAGAGCCGGTGGTACGCCCGCTCGTACGCCTCCTGGCTGCCGGCGAATCCGCACCGGTAGACGCCGTTGTTCACGTCGGCGAAGACCTTCGCGTTGACCTCGTCGATCTCGGCGCGCAGCGGCTCCGGGTAGAGCTGCGGCGCCCCGGGCCGGTGGTGGGCCGTCCATTCGGTCGACAGGTCCAGGCTCATCTGCGCGTAGTCGTTGGTCACCACCTGCCCGGTGGGCACGTCCACCAGCGCCGGCACCGTGATACCCCGCTCGTAGCCGGGGAAGCGGGCGAAGTAGGCGTCGGCGAGCCGCTCGATGCCGAGCACCGGGTCCCGGCCGCCCGGGTCCAGGTCGAACGTCCAGCTCCGCTTGTCGTGGGTGGGCCCGGCCACGGCCATCGAGATGGCGTCCTCCAGGCCGAGCAGGCGCCGGACGATGATCAGCCGGTTCGCCCACGGGCACGCCCGGCTGACCGCCAGCCGGTAGCGGCCCGGCTCCACCGGCCAGCCGTCCCGCGCGTCGGCGGTGATCCGGGTGGCGATGTAGCGCTGGTCGCGGGTGAACTCGCCGCCCGGTTCCACGTACTTGCCGCCGGTCCGGTCGAGAACCTCGTCGTTGCTGCCGGCCACGCCCACCTCCCGAGTTGACTTCCGCCCCCATCATGGTCGCTCCGGCCGGTCCCGGCAGGCCGAGCGGGCCAGGCAGGGGCATAGGCTGCCGGCCGTGACCGATGTGGAGGCGGCGGCCCGACGCTTCATCGCCGACGTGTGGAACGCCGGCCGCGAGGAGAGCGCGTACGAACTGGTGGCCCCGGACTGCCCCGGGCTGGGCGGCACCGGGCCGGAGGCGACGCTCGCCTGGCACCGGGACCGGCGGGCGTCCTTCCCCGACCTGCGCTACAAGATCGTCGAGGTGGTGGCCGGCGGCGGACGGGTCGCGGTGCACTGGCGGGCCGCCGGCACGCAGGCCGGGCAGTTCGGCCCGGTGCCGCCGACCGGCCGGGTGGTCAGCTATTCCGGCGCGACGTTCCTGCGTTTCGACGGCGCCGGCCGGATCGTGGACGTGTGGAGCGTGAACGAGCTGTTCCAGGTGCTCCAGCAGCTGGGCGTGGAGATGCTGCCCCCGCTCACACCCGGTTGATCGTCCGCCAAGAGTCGGGGGGTGGTCGCGCGCGCACGGGCCACAGGGCAGGATGGGCGGCATGAGCGAGCACGGTGGAGTGCCCGGCGCCGGGCTGGTGAAGGGGCTGGCGGTCACGTTGAAGACGATGACCCGCCGCTCGACCACTCAGCAGTACCCGGACGTGGCCCCCGAGTTGCCGCCCCGCTCCCGCGGCGTGATCGCGCTGCTGGAGGAGAACTGCACGGTCTGCATGCTCTGCGCCCGCGAGTGCCCGGACTGGTGCATCTACATCGACTCGCACAAGGAGGAGGTGGCGGTGCCCGGCGCCGCCCGCCCCCGCCAGCGCAACGTGCTCGACAAGTTCGACATCGACTTCTCGCTCTGCATGTACTGCGGCATCTGCATCGAGGTCTGCCCGTTCGACGCGCTCTACTGGTCGCCCGAGTTCGAGTACGCCGAGTACGACATCAAGGACCTGCTGCACGACAAGGACCACCTGGGCGAGTGGATGGCCACCGTGCCCCCACCGCCGGCCCACGACCCGCTCGGTGACCCCTCGAAGGAGGAGACCACCGCCGCCCGCAAGGCCGCCGGCCCGCCCGCCCGTCCGGCCCCGACCCGGGTACGCCCCGAGGCCGACGAGCCGGGCGGAGGCGCGGCCTCGTGACCGGCGCGGACGTGCTGCTGCTCGCCCTCGGCGCGGTCGCGGTGGGCGCGGGCGCGCTGGTGGTGGCCACCCGGCACCTGGTCCGGGCCGGGTTGTGGCTGGTGGTCTGCCTGGGCGCGCTGGCCGGCGACTACCTGGTGCTCACCGCCGAGCTGGTGGCCTGGGTGCAGGTGCTGATCTACGTGGGCGCGGTGGTGGTGCTGCTGCTGTTCGCGGTGATGCTGACCCGCGCCCCGATCGGCCCCTCCGACGACCTGGACCGGCCCGGCTGGCCGGCCGCGCTGGTCGGCGCCGGCAGCGGTCTCGGCCTGGCCGTGCTGCTGGTCGACGCGTTCCGCTGGTCCCGGGTGGAACTGCCCGCCGCAGGCACCGCCGAGCGCCTCGGCGAGCAGGTGTTCCGCTCCTGGGTGCTGCCGTTCGAGGTGCTCTCGGTGCTGCTGCTCGCCGCGCTGGTCGGCGCGATCGTGCTCTCCCGGCCGGACATCGGCCGCCCGTCTCCGTCCGGCCCGACCGTGGCGCCGGCCGCCGGCAGCGGCCCGGTGGGCCCGCCGGGCCCGCCCGCCGCGTCCGACGGCACCGAACAGACCGTGGCGGCCGCGCCGTCCGGACCGACGGGCCCGCCCGCCGTGGCCGCCGACGAGGGCGGGCGCCGGTGAGGCCGGTCATCCCGTACGTCACCGCCGCGCTCCTGTTCGGCCTCGGCGTCTACGGCGTGCTGCGCCGGCGCAACGCGGTGCTGGTGCTGATGGCGGTGGAGTTGATGCTCAACGCGGTCAACCTGGTCCTGGTCACCGCCGACACCACGGTCCGGGCGGCGCTGCCGCACTCCGGGCAGGTGTTCGCGCTGTTCGTCATCGTGCTCGCCGCCGCCGAGATCGGTGTCGGGCTGGCCATCGTGCTCCAGCTCTACCGGCTGCGGGCCAGCGTCACGGTCGACGACGTCCCGCTCGGCGAGCGGGCGCCGGCCGTGCCGGACGAGGTGCGCCAGGGGCGACCCGCGGGTGTGCCGGACGAGGTGCGCCGATGAGCACGTCGACGCTGTGGCTCGCGGCGGCGCTGCCGGGCGCGCCGCTGGTCGCCGGCCTGGTCGGGCTGCTGCTGCCGCCCGCGTCGAGCGGGGACCGGGCGCCGGCCCGCCGGTCGGCCGTCGCGCTGGGCGTGGCCGGCGCGGCGGTGGCCCTGCTGGCCGCGCTGGTGCTGCTGGTCCGGGTGGACGGGCCGGTCGAGGCGGCCACCACCTGGGTCGACCTGGGCGGCCTGCGGGTCACGCTGGGCCTGCGGCTGGACGGCGTGGCGGTGCTGGTCGCCACCGCCGTCGCCGCGGTGGCGCTGGCGGTGCAGGTCTACTCGACCGGCTACCTGCGGCGCGGCCCGCACGACGACGTCGACGTCGACCACCGCTACCCGCCGTACGCGGCGCAGCTCAGCCTCTTCACCGCCGCCATGCTCACCGTGGTGGTGTCCGGTGACCTGATCATGCTGCTGGTCGGCTGGGAGGTGATGGGCATCTGCTCGTACCTGCTCATCGCCCACGACCGGCGGCTGCCCGAGGCGCCCGGCGCGGCGGTCAAGGCGTTCCTGGTCACCCGGGTGGGTGACGTCGGCTTCCTGCTCGGCATCGCGCTGCTCGGGGTAAGCGCGGGCAGCTTCCGGATCGCCGACGTGCTGGCCCACGACTACGGCGCCGGCACGCTGACCGCCGCCTGCCTGCTGCTGCTCGCCGGCGTGGCGGGCAAGAGCGCCCAGTTCCCGTTGCACACCTGGCTGCCCGACGCGATGGCCGGCCCGACGCCGGTCTCCGCGCTGATCCACGCCGCCACCATGGTCGCCGCCGGGGTGTACGCGGTGGCCCGGCTGTTCCCGCTGTTCGAGCGGGCCCCGGCCGCGCTCGCCGTGCTGGGCGTGATGGCGTCGGTGACCATCCTGCTCGGCGCGTTCGCCGCCACCGCCCAGGACGACATCAAGCGGGTGCTCGCCTGGTCGACGGTCTCCCAGATCGGCTACATGACCGGCGCGCTGGCGGTCGGCGCGCCGGCCGCCGCGCTGTTCCATCTGCTCACCCACGCCGCGTTCAAGGCGCTGCTGTTCCTCGCCGCCGGCGCGGTGATCCACGCCGTGGGCACCACGCTGATGTCCCGGATGGGTGGCCTGCGGGCCGGCATGCCGGTCACGTTCTGGTGCATGGTGGTCGGCCTCGGCGCGTTGGCCGGGGTGCCGCCGCTGTCCGGCTTCTGGAGCAAGGACGGCGTGCTCGCCGCCGCCGAGGCCGCCGCGCTGGACGGGGCCGGCCCGACCGCGCCCTGGGTGGGCTGGCTGGTCTGGCTGGCCGGGCTGCTCGGTGTCGCGGTCACCGCCTGGTACGCGACCCGCCTGCTGCTGCGCACCTTCTTCGGCGCCACCCGGATGCCGCTGGTCCGGCCGCACGACCCGCCGGCGTCACTGCGCCTGCCGGTGCTGCTGCTCGCGGTCCCGGCCGCGCTGCTCGGCCTGGCCGCCTTCCTGCCCTGGTTCGCCGACCGCCTGCGGGTGCCGGCCGACGAGGCCACCGGCGAGGCGGTGGAGCTGGTCCACCTCGCGCCGAACCTGATCCTGCCGTTCCTGCTGCTGCTGGTCGGCGCGGGCGTCGCCTGGGCCGGCTGGCGCCGCGACCCGGCCGCCGACCCGGCCCGCTTCCTGGGCCCGCTGCGGCCGGTGTTCGCCCGGGCGTTCCGGCTCGACGACGTCCAGCACGCCCTCGTCGTACGCCCGACCGGCGCGCTGGCGCGGGCCGTGCGGACCGGCGACGAGCTGGGCGTGGACGGCCTGGTCGAGGGGAGCGGCCGGGCGGCGGTGGAGCTGGGCGGCGGGCTGGCCGCGCTGCACCGGGCGGCGTTGCCGCGCGCGGCGGCCGGCGTGCTGGCCGGCGCGCTGCTGATCGGCCTGGCGGTCGCCCTGATCGGAGTCACCTCATGACGTTCGGGCAGGTCCTGCTGGTCGCGGTGCTCGCGGTCCCGGCGCTGGGCGCGATCGCGACCGCGGCCGTGCCCGGGGACCGGGCCGGCCGGCTGGTCGGCACCGTCGCCGCCGCGCTGACGCTGCTGGCGACGCTGCCGCTGGTCGGTGGCGAGCACGGCTGGTTCGGGTACGGGCCGCGCCCGGCCGTGCAGCCCTGGCACCGGCTCGACCTGCCGTGGGTGCCCGGGCTCGACCTGCGTTTCCACCTCGGGGTGGACGGCATCTCCTGGCCGCTGGTGGTGCTGACCGCGCTGCTCACGCTGCTGTGCTGCGCGTACACGCTGTGGCGGGTGCCGGCCGGCGGCGGCAGCGGGCGGGCCCTGGTGGCGCTGCTGCTGGTGGTCGAGGTGGGCATCCTCGGCACGTTCCTCGCGCTCGACCTGGTGCTCTTCTTCCTCTTCTTCGAGGTCGTCCTCCTGCCCATGTACGCGATCATCGCCGGCTGGGGCGGGGACGACCGGCGGCGCGCGGCGCGCAAGTTCGCGCTCTACACGCTGTTCGGCTCGGTGCTGCTGCTGGTCGGCGTCTACGTGGTGGTGGCCGAGGCGGGCACCGCCGACCTGGTCGCGTTGACCGGCGGCGTCGGCCTGTCCCGGGGCACCCAGTTCGCCGCGTTCACGCTGCTGGCGCTGGCGTTCGCGGTGAAGAGCCCGCTCTGGCCGCTGCACTCGTGGCTGCCCGACGCGCACACCCAGGCGCCCACCGTCGGCAGCGTGATCCTCGCCGGGGTGCTGCTCAAGATGGGCACGTACGGGCTGATCCGGGTCGCCGTCGGGGTGGCGCCGGAGGGCGCCCGCTGGGCGTCGCCGGCGCTCGGCGTGCTCGCCGTGGCGGCCATTCTGGTCGGCGGCCTGGTCTGCCTGGCGCAGGACGACCTGAAACGGCTGATCGCCTACTCCAGCGTGGGCCACATGGGCTTCGTGCTGCTCGGCGTGGCCACGCTCACCGCCACCGGGCTCCAGGCCGCGTTGATCGGCAACATCGCCCACGGGGTCATCACCGGCCTGCTGTTCTTCCTGGCCGGCGCGGTCAAGGACCGGACGCACACCGGCGCGCTGGCCGAGCTGTCCGGGCTGCGGGAGACCGCGCCCCGGCTGGCCGGGCTGCTCGGCTTCGCGGCGGTCGCCTCGCTGGGGCT
Source organism: Micromonospora sediminicola (assembly GCF_900089585.1). NCBI lineage: Bacteria > Bacillati > Actinomycetota > Actinomycetes > Micromonosporales > Micromonosporaceae > Micromonospora > Micromonospora sediminicola. The sequence goes on from NZ_FLRH01000003.1 coordinate 1,186,536, forward strand.
GCCCGGGCTGGCCGGCTTCTGGGGTGAGGCGTTCGCGGTGGTGGCGGCCGTGCGGCGGGGCGGCCCGCTGTGGCTGACGCTGGCCGTGCTGGCGGCGCTGGGCGGGGCGCTGACCGCCGCGTACTTCCTCCGGCTGCTGCGCCGGGTCACCCACGGCCGGCCCAGCCCGGCGGTGGCCGGCCTCACGCCCGGCCTGGCCGGCGCGGAACTGACCGCCTGGGCGCCGCTGGTGCTGCTCGCCCTCGCGGTCGGCCTGGCGCCCGCGCTGGTCCTCTCCTACGCCTCCGGCCCGGTGGAGGCCCTGCTGGGGGTCGTCCCATGAGCCTGGTGCAGAGCGTCGACAACGTGGCGCTGCTGCCGGCGTACCTGGCCGCCGGCACGGCCGTGCTGGTGCTCCTCGTCGACCTGCTGGTGGCACGCCCCGCCGTCACGGTCGCCGTGGCGTCGCTCGGCGCGGCCGGCACGGCGACGGGTGCCGGGCTCGTCGGCGCTGCCGGCGACCGCCGCACGTTCTGTGTCGCGGCGGACTGCTCCTGGGTGTGGAACGGCCGGGCCGCCCTGGTGGCGGTGGTGGTCGCCCTGCTCACCCTCGGTGTGCTGGCCATCTCCGGCCCGCTGCTGCGCGCCGGGCGTACCCCGACCGGCGAATACTGCTTCCTGCTCGCCTGCGCGATGACCGGCGGCGTGGTGCTCGGCGCGGCCGGCGACCTGATCACCCTCGTCGTGGCGCTGGAGACGCTGACCCTGCCGCTCTACGTGCTGGTCGGGCTGCGGCGGGGCAGCCTGGCCGGCGCCGAGGCGGCGGTGACGTTCTTCGTGGTCAGCGTGGTCGCCACCACGGTGACACTGCTCGGCGCGGCGCTGCTCTACGCGGTGACCGGCACGCTGCACCTGGACCGGCTCGGCGCCACGCTGGCCGCCCGCAACGACCTGACCGACCTGCCGCTGACCGCGGTCGCGGTGGCGCTGGTGGTGGCCGGGCTGGCGTTCAAGGTCGCCGCGGTGCCGTTCCACGCCTGGGCGCCGGCCACCTACGACGGCGCGCCGCTGCCGGTGGCCGCCTACCTGTCGACCGCCTCGAAGCTGGGCGGCGTGGTGGCGCTGCTGGCGGTGGTGCAGCGGTCGCTGCCGGGCGAGGTGACCGGTCCGGTGCTGGCGGTGCTGGCGGTGCTGACCATGACCGTGGGCAACCTGGTGGCGCTGCGGCAGCGGCGTACCGTGCGGTTGCTGGCCTGGTCGTCGGTGGCGCAGGCGGGCTACATCCTGGCCCCGCTGGGCGCGCTGGCGCTGGCCGCCGGGCGCACCCCCGACGCCCGGGCCGGGGCCTACGCGGCGGCGGTCGCGTACACCGTCTTCTTCGTGCTGCTGGAGCTGGCCGCGTTCGCCGCGGTGGTGGCGTTGCGGCCGGCGGACGGCGACGGCGGCACGCTGGCCGACCTGCGCGGCGCGGCCCGCCGGCACCCGTGGGTGGGCGGCGCGTTCGCGCTGGCGCTGATCGGGCTGGCCGGCCTGCCGCCGGGGCTGGCCGGGCTGTTCGCGAAGGTGACGGTGGTGCGGTCGCTGCTGGCCGGGCACGCCGGCTGGCTGGCCCTGGTGGTGGCGTTGAACGCGGTGCTCGGCCTGGCCTACTACCTGCGGGTGGCCGCGTCGGTCTACGCCACGCCCGGCCCGGCCGCCGCCCCGCTCCGTCCGGCGCGCCTGGTGCTGGTGGCGCTCGGCGTGGCGACCGTGGCGGCCGTGGTGATCGGTGTCGCACCGCAGCTCGTGCTGGACGTCGCGGCGCGCTGAGGCGGTTCGTGCCCGGGTGGGCGGTTGGTTCAGCGGGCACACAGCGATCCCCAGCCAACTTTCAGCCATGAGCCGGATGGTTGACGGGTACCGGTGTGTTGAACCGGTCAGCGGGTCCCCCGCGTGGGCCCGCGCACCGAAGGAGCGATCGTGCATCACAACCGTCTGAAGACCGCAGCGCTGCTCGGCCTGTTGACCTCGCTGATCCTCGCGGTCGGCTACTGGTTCGGCGGTAGCGGCGGTCTCGTCATCGCCGTCGTCGTCTCGTTGCTGATGAACGGCGTGACCTACTTCTACTCCGACAAGCTCGCCCTGCGCTCGATGCGGGCGCAACCGGTCAGCGAGGCCCAGTTCCCCGAGCTGTACCGGATGGTGCGGGAGCTCTCCACCCAGGCCGGCAAGCCGATGCCCCGGCTCTACGTGAGCCCGACGGCGCAGCCCAACGCGTTCGCCACCGGCCGCAACCCGGAGCACGCGGCGGTCTGCGTCACCCAGGGGATCGTGGAGATCCTCGACTACCGGGAGCTGCGCGGTGTGATCGGGCACGAGCTGTCCCACGTCTACAACCGGGACATCCTGATCTCCAGCGTGGCGGCGGGCCTGGCCGGCATCATCACCATGTTGGCCAACATCGCCTGGTTCATCCCGCTCGGCTCCTCCGACGACGAGGACGCCCCGAACCCGGCCGTGCTGCTGCTCACCCTGATCCTCGGCCCGATCGCGGCGACCGTGATCCAGCTGGCGATCAGCCGCAGCCGCGAATACCAGGCCGACGCGTCCGGCGCCGAGCTGAGCCGCGACCCGCTCGCCCTGGCCAGCGCCCTCCGGAAGATCCACATGGGTACGCAGAGCCGCCCGCTGGCGCCGCAGGGCCAGCTCACCAGCACCGCCCACCTGATGATCGACAACCCGTTCAAGCGGGGCGGCGGCATCGCCGCGATGTTCGCCACCCACCCGCCGATGGAGCAGCGGGTGGCCCGCCTGGAGCAGATGGCCCGCAACTCCGGGCCGGTGCAGTTCCAGCGCTGACCCGCCGCACTCCGCACCGCGCCCGCGTCCCACGACGCGGGCGCGGTGGTGTGTCCGGGCACAATGCGTTTCCCCCGGTCAGGTCGCGCCGTTAGGGTCGAAACGTCTCCCACTCATTACCACCCGGAGGTTCGACCGTGGCCGCACTGCGCCAGTACCTGGGCGTCTGGCGGATCCCCGGCGCGCCGATGCTGCTGATCCTCGGCATCGTCGGCCGGCTCGGGATCGGCATGACCCCGCTGGCGCTGCTGCTCGTCGTCGAGCAGGTCACCGGCCGCTACTCCCTGGCCGCCGTCGCCGGTGGCATCTACGCGCTCGCCGGCGCCGCGCTCAGCCCGGTCGCCGGCCGGATCGCCGACCGGGTCGGACCCACGCCGGTGCTGCTGGCCACCGCGCTGGCCCACCCGCTCGCCCTGCTCGGGCTGCTCGCCGCCAGCCGCTCCGGTGCCGGCAACCTCGCCGTGATCTACCTGGCCGCCGGCGTCGCCGGCGCCACCTACCCGCCGCTCACCGCCGCGATCCGGGGCGCCTGGAACGACCTCACCGCACCGGCCACCGGCCGGGCGCACCTGCGCAACACCGCGCTCGCCGCCGAGACCTCCCTCTTCGAGGTCGTCTTCGTGCTCGGGCCGCTGCTGGTGGCCGGGTTCGTGCTGCTCGCCGACGCGTCCGCCGCGCTGGTCGGCGCCGCCGTGGTCACCCTGGTCGGCACCGGCACGGTCGCCCTCGGCCGGGTCATGCGCGGCTGGCGCCCGCACCCCCGGGAGCACCACGCGCGCGGCCTCGGCCCGCTGCGGGTCGGCGGCTTCCCCGCGCTGCTGGTCTGCGTGGCCAGCCTCGGCATCGCGTTCGGCGCCTCCGGCGTGATCGTCCCGGCCTTCGCCGCGAACACCGGCACCGCCGACCCGGAGAGCCTGGCCGGCGTGCTGCTCGCCGTCTGGGGCATCGGCAGCGCCGTCGGCGGTTTCTGGTTCGGCGTGCGCAAGCCGGCCGCCAACATGACCCGCCAGTTCGCCTGGCTGCTCGCCACCGTCGCGGCCAGCCTCGCCGTCTTCGCGGTGATCCCCGACCCGGCGGCGCTCGGCGTCGCGCTGGTGCTCGGCGGCGCCGCCATCGCCCCCGCGCTCACCCTGGAGAACACCCTGGTCGGGCGGATCGCCCCGGCCGGCATGCTGAACGAGGCGTACACCTGGGTGGTCACCATGTCGGTGGCGGCCAGCGCCGCCGGCGGGTCGATCGCCGGGCTGATCGTCGACCACGCCGGCGGCGTGCCGTGGGCGTTCGTCTTCGCCGGGGCGGCGGTCGGCGTCGGCGCCCTGGTCGCCGCGCTCCCGACCGGCCCGATCGCCCGGGCCGAAGCCACCGCCGTACGCGCCGAGCAGTCGCTCGCCGCCTGAGCGCTCACCGGTCGCCGGTCACCACCACCCGCTCCACCCCGGGCAGCCCCGCCACCGCGTCCCGGATCGGCGTCGGGTCCTCACCGTCTGCCAGCAGAACCGAGGTGACGACCCGTCCGGTGGGGTCCGGCCGGGACGCGACGGTCAGGCCGCCGCAGCGCAGCCCGACGTCCCCCCGCGCCTGCGAGATCCGGTAGCTCACCTCCCCGAGCTGGGGATCACCCGCGCCCGGCCGGAACACGACGTCCAGCCGCACCGGCCGGTCGGCGTGACAGCGGGCCGACGGCGTCGCGGACGCCGCGCCCGCGCCGCCGCCGACCGGCGCCGGCGACGCCGCCGGCCCGAGCAGCGCCGGCAGGGTCGCCGCGCCACCGGCCACCGCCACCGTCGCCACCCCGGCCAGGACCGTCGCCCGTCGCCGGCTGCGTGCCCGACCCCGGGCCCGTACCTCCGCCGACGGGCTCAGCCGCAGCCCGGCCACGTCGTGCTCCAACGCCCGCAGGGCGTCACCGATGCGTGCCGACATCGATCTCCTCCTTCTCGTCGGTGAGCAGAACGGCGAGCGCGGCGCGCGCCCGGGACAGGTGCGACTTGACCGTCCCCACCGGCATGCCGGTGCTCCGGGCGATCTCCGCCACGGGCAGGTCGTGCAGGTGGTGCAGGACGACGACCAGCCGCTGCGCGTCCGGCAGCCGGCGCAGCGCCGCCAGCACCGCGACCCGGTCCGGGCCCGGACCGGGCACCGGGGCGTCCCCGCCCAACCGGGCCCGGGCAGCGAACCAGCGCCGCAGGCCACGCCAGCGGTTGGCGGTCAGCCGCCAGGCCACCATCCGCACCCAGCCCTCCGGATCCTCGTACGCCCCGACGGTCGACCAGCGCTGCCAGGCCCGCGCGTACGCCTCCTGCGTCACGTCCTGGGCCTCGGCCAGGTCACCGCAGAGGGCGTAGACGTGGTGCACGACCCGCCGGGCGGTCGCGGTGTAGAAGGCGTCGAATTCCTCGGACCCGTCCATACCGACCTCCCCGTGTCCGCTCTCACCACACGACACCCCGCGGCGGGTCCGGCGGTTGCACCGGGATCAGGGCACTCCCGGCCGTACCCGGTCCGCCTCGCCGGCCGACGGTTCCTCCCGGTCGCGGTGGGGGTGGCCGCGGCGGTCCTCCGTCGGCGGCCCGGCCCTCCTCCGGGAGCGCCGCGCCGGCCCGGGGCGGGCGAGGAACCCGGCCGTGACCACACCCAGCGCGAGGATCGCCGTGGCGCAGGCCAGCAGCGTGGGCCGCGCGCCGAGCGCGGCGGTCAGCGGGCCGCCGAGCATGGTCCCCAGCGGGACCGCCAGCACGGTGACCGCCCCGTTGGCCGCCAGCACGCGGGGCAGGTCCCCGGCGTCGGCACGGCTCTGGACCAGCGCGGTGGAGGTCGGCCGGTAGGGCGCCCAGGCCAGGCCGGCCAGGGCGAAGGCCGGCAGCGCCAGGGCGAACGGCGCACCCAGCCCGAGCGGCAGCAACGCGGCGCCGAACGCCACCACCACGCCGACGAGCGTCGGCCGCAGCGGCCACCCGCGCAGGTGGCCGGTGACCAGGCCGCCGAGCAGCGAGCCGACCCCGAACGCGGTGTAGTAGGCGCCGAGCGTCGCGGCGGAGGCGTGCGGGTCCTCGCTGACCAGCACCGGCATGGCGACGTAGAACGGTCCGAAGAGGAAGAAGAAGCCGACGGTCAGCGACAGCAGGCCGAGCAACGACCGGTCCCGCCCGATGATCCGGAACCCCGAGGTACGCGACGGACCGTCCCCCGCCGCCCGCCCGGCGCGCCGCTCACGCGCCGGAACGGCGAGGCGGTAGCTCACCGCCAGCACGGCGAAGCTGGCGGCGTCGACCGCGAGCACCCACACCGGGCCGACCTGGACGATGAGAAGACCGGCCAGCGGCGGACCGACCACCGTGGCCGCCTGCCCGAAGAGACCGAGCAGCGCGTTGGCGGCCAGGTGGTGCCGCTGCGGCAGCAACTCGGCCACCAGCGTGAACTGTCCGGCCGCCCCCCACGGGTGCAGCAGCGACGACACCGCGAGCAGGGCCACGTAGAGCCCGACGTCCAACACCCCGGCGAGGTGGGCGACCGGGATCGCCCCCAGCGCGACCGCGCGGACCGTCGCGTCCCAGCCAGCGAGCTGCGCGCCGCCGCGTCCGCCCAGCAGCCGGCCGAACAGCACCGTGCCGGCCGCTCCCGGCAGCGTGTACGCGGCCACCGCGAACGCCGTCCAGGTGCCCCGCTGGTCGACCGGCGCGAGGTGCAGCGCCAACCAGGTGATCGCGACCAGGGCCAGCCCGTCGCCGAGCGCGGACACGGCGAGCCCGGGCAGCAGCCGGCGGAGCACCGGTTGGGCGAACACCGGCCGGTAGGGGAGCAGCATCGTCGGTCGCATGGTGCCCAGCCGACCGCATCAGGGGCGCGTACCCCAAGGAAGTTGCCCGAGGGCAGAAGGCCGGCCGCCGTGCGGGCGGCCGGCGGGCGCGACTACCGGTAGTTGGTGAACTGGAGCGCGACCCCGAAGTCCTCGCCCTTGAGCAGCGTGATGACGGCCTGGAGGTCGTCCTTCTTCTTGCCGGTGACCCGGAGCTGGTCGCCCTGGATCTGCGCCTGGACGCCCTTCGGACCCTCGTCGCGGATCTTCTTGCTGATCGCCTTGGCCTTGTCCGACTCGATGCCCTGGATCACCTTGGCGTCGATCTTGAAGATCTTGCCCGACGGCCGGGGGTCGCCGGCGTCCAGCGACTTCAGCGAGATGTTCCGCTTGACCAGCTTCTCCTTGAAGACCTCCAGCGCCGCCCGGACGCGCTCCTCGGTCTCCGCCTGGAGGCCGATCGCCTCCTCGCCCGACCAGGAGATCTCGGCGCCGGTGCCGCGGAAGTCGAACCGCGTCGCGAGCTCCTTCTCCGCCTGGCGGAGGGCGTTGTCGACCTCCTGGCGGTCGACCTTGCTCACGATGTCGAACGACGGGTTCGCTGCCATGCTTCTGCTCCTGCTGTCCGGCGGTGTGTCCTGTTCCGTCCCGCGCTGACCAGCCCGGGACCCCCTGACGGTACCCGCTTGCGACGGAGCCGGGGGCAACCGCTATCCTTGCTTCCGCCGCCGCGTTGCGACGCGGTGGGGTGCCCTGGCGGGTTGCCCGAGCGGCCAATGGGAGCGGACTGTAAATCCGTCGCGAAAGCTACAGAGGTTCGAATCCTCTACCCGCCACCAGGTGCAGAAAGAGGCCCTTGACCAGCGAGAACGCTGGTCAAGGGCCTCTTTCGTGAGTCTCGCTCGGTCTCGCTCCAGCCCGCTCAATCTCGCTGGCTGTGTCGTATGCGTGTCGCCGTCAGTCAGCTAAAGGAACAGCCGCAGGAGTCCCGTCATGGCTGCAATCACTGTGGCGACGGCGGTGAGTGTGCCCGCGAGTGCCCTCATCCACTCGGCCCGGTCGCTGTGCGTCTTCTTGCCCCGGTGACGCTGCCCGTTGTTTCCCATCACCGGCCTTGCTACCTTCGGCACCTGTTCTCCTTGTCCTGAAAGCTCAGCAGGGGCATTCCGGTGCGGAGAGCGAGCGGCATCCGGGGTCCAGCCGGGTGCCGCTTTGTGTCGTTGGTCTTGCAGCTCCCCGCTCGCGCTCTTGATTGCAGCGTGTCGCCGGCCGAGTGGCAAGTACGGAGAGTGCTGTAAACCCGGGTTTTCAGCTACGGATCGTAACGAAAAGTCGTCCAACTTGGGCGTTTTGCGTCCGGGAAAAGGCTTGAAGGGGTTCTGCCGCGATGCGATAACGCTCCGCTGCATCGCGGCAGTGTATAAACGACGGGTCCCTGCACCCTGCGTGACCCGCCGTTGGTGGCGAGTGATCTAGGACACAGTTTGGGTGCCTCGCTCGCCAAGGGCCGCCTCTATCCGGCGGCGGGCAGCTTCCTCCTGGCCGTAGACACACTTCGCGTAAACCCGCATGAGGACGTGCACGCTGTGTCTGGCCCATTCGGCGACCTGGGTAGCCGGACCCCAGCGTTGAGCCAGAGTGACACGGCGGCGTGCCGTAGGTCGTACGGACGCCTGGCCAGCGCTGAGCGCTGCTGGGCCGGAGTGAGCACCTTTGCCCGCGCGTCGCGCCACGCCTTGCCGTAGGTGTTGGCCGTAGGTGTTGTTCGGGATCGGCTGGCCGGCGGTCGGCACGTACCGACCCCCGGGGCCGCGTCGGGTAACGAACAGCTTGCCGTTCGATCCCGGCGGGTACTCCTTGATGTGGCGATCGAGTAGCCGCACGAGCGGCGGTGGCACGGGTACATCCCGGGTTGCTGCCTTTGCCCGGTGCTTGAGCCCTCGGTCCTCGGCGGTGTCGTCACCATCGCCCCAGTCTCGGCCCACGGCCACCGTCGAGCCGGTCAGGTGCAGCACGGCCCACCCCCCACACTGGGCGGGCCGCTCGTACTCGTCTTCGCGCAGGTGGAGGACTTCTTCGGGCCGCAGCGCGCCGTAGTACATGCATCCGAAGAACGCTTCCAGCTCGGGCACGGTCCGCCCTACCTCGGCGAGTAACGCCCAAGCTTGATCGGGGTTGACCACCGCCCGCCGGTCCACCTCATCGGCCGCCGCATGAAGCCCAACCCGGAACCGATCCTGCAAGCCGTGCGCTCCCTCGGTGAGCTGCCAGCCCAGTGCGTGTTGATCGGTGACTCGCTCTCCGACATCGAGGGAGCGCGGGCCGCCGGCGTCGTGGTGGTCGGCTACGCGAATCGACCGGCGAAGGTCGACGCCTTCCGGCTCGCCGGGGCGGACGCGGTGGTCACCAGCATGGGCGAGATAGCCGCAGTGTTGATCGATCGTTGGGGCGTGCAGACCTGATAGACGTAGGAACGTGGCGCCCTAAATCCCCTATCGATGCTTCGGCTCAAATGTCGGTCACCAAATTACTTTCGCGGACTTGGTACGCTCTCGCTATCGGTCCACGCTAGCGGAGATTTAACGATGTCAGACGAATCGTCAAAGGGTGCGCCAGTCAGCGATGAACCATCCGAGGATGCAGAAGAAAGCGGCGATAAGCTGTCGTCTTCTGGACAAGAAAAGCAGGGTGTCAAGTTCTCGCCGGAACGCTTCCAGGACAACTATCGCAGAGTCGCGGATATTGGCGAAGGTCGCCGTTGGTACGACTTGCCGTACCGAGTTGTAAGTTGGCTTCTTTCCTCGCGGATGCGAAGGGTGGTCCGCCCGCAAAAGCTCCGGGAGCGTCTGGCCTATCTTTCGACCTACCTCGCAGTCTTCAATGATCATGAGCGTAATAAAAAGTGGGACCTCGACGATCCCCTGCATAATGTCCGAGTTCCTCCTCAAGAGCACGTCCACATGCCCGGCATCTGGGTCGTTGAGCTCTTCCCTCCGAGCCAATTCTCTTCGCTTGATCAGGCCATTCGGAAGGGCGATTGGGACCGACATCGCCGGTGGATCTACGACGGCCGAGATAACCGGCGATACCTGGAGCTTTCTCGATCGGGTAAGGGGTGGTCTTGGTGGCGTTTGGCGGACATTGCTCAGAAGGGCAGCAAGATCTGGCTTGCAGATTCGACTAGAGAGGATTTGCCAGAAGCTTTCGAAACTGTGCAGTTAAAAGCCGTCCAAATTGGCGCAGGCTTGACGGCGGTTGTAGCCTTCTTCCGGTTGACTGACACCGCTGCTCGTCGTCTCGACCGCGTGTGGCACGAGAAGCATGAACCGAGGCTCGCTTTCGGCAAGGGCCTGCCGAGGGCTGAGGATCGCCAATGGGCGTCGTTCAGGCTCACGCAGAAAGCGCGTCGCGCTTTGCATGACGCTGCCCGCAGGTGGATGGCGGAGCGCTGCCCCGGCTACTTCTCGTCCTACAGCGAACCTCAACCTTTGCTCGATCTACTCCTCATGAACGAGTTCGACCCGACCAAGGGGGAGCGTGTAGACCGAGAGCTTGCCGATGCGCTAAGGGCGATTGGCTTTACTGGTGATCTTCTCCACACCACCTCATCAGATCTTCCCGGAATTCTTCTTTCGCCCGTTGACGGCGAGCTGTGCCGAGCGCTTGAGGGGAAGCGAACATGGGGCCTCTGGGGGAATCGCAAAGTTCTAGCCGCAATCCCTGGATACCTAGAGGGGCGCGGCAATGATGTTGACCATGCTATTGCGCACGTTGCTGACGATCGTATCCGTAGCTTTTCGGTGATCCTTGCCATTTCTGGCTTTTTGGAGATCGCTGAGTCGGAGTACGCGAAATTGCGCGACAGTGCGCGGGCGCGACATCACACTTTTAAGGCGAGTCGCCTGAATTACTTGCGGCGGAGCCTTCTGACGCTCAGTCTAGACCTGACGAGCGTAGCTCGGGACGTTCAGGAGTTCTGGAAGCGCAACTGGCGAGAGGCCCATGATATAGAGTTTATTGTCGACCAGGCTCCCTGGATCAGTCAGGAGGATCAGGCACTGGGGCGTGAACGCTTCGAGGCAACTAGTATGACCAGCGAGCTTCGCGAGCGGCAGCACAAGTGGTTCGACAAACTAATTACGGCCGATCGCGACTATCGCGATATATTATCGACGGTTGCGGCGCTCGGCGCGTCGGCGGACACCTACAAAATCAGCCGGGTGGCTCTTTGGGCCGCAATAGCTTCTTTGGCTATTGCGGCGGTCACGCTCCTGTTTGCCGAGGTCAAGGACCAGAACGTACTTAGCGCCCTGCTTTCGTGGTTGAAGCGGGTTCTTGAGGCTCAGTGAGTACCAGTCGTGGAGTTCGCAGCGGCGCAAGGGCGTTGGGAGCGGCGTACATGGCGTTGTCCATCCCACCCCATGGCGACGACGCGGTGGTGGAGATGGACGCCGCTCCCGCGTCCCCGCCTGTGCGACCGCTGTGCGCGTGCCGAGCGGCTTGCAGAAGCCCGCACGCATGTTGCATGCGTGTCACTCTGCCCTGGTTGATGTCCGTTTCTGCTGGTCAGCGAGTCGCGGTTGGCGCACTGTAAATCCGTCGCGAAAGCTACAGAGGTTCGAATCCTCTACCCGCCACCAGGTGCAGACGCGGCCCCTGACCAGCAGAGATGCTGATCAGGGGTCGTTGTCATTGGCCCTCCGGCCGGTCATGCTTCCTCGAGCAGCCGGCGCGCTTCGGCGACGACCTCGGCGTCCAGCTCCTCGGTCCCGGTGTCGGTCTGCTCGTGCACCTCGTGGACGGCCTCGACGTACTCGTAGGCGCTCTCGAGGTCGACGAGTTCGCCGGCCAGGGGAGTGCCCGCACGGGTGATGAACCGGTCGACCCACGAGGTGAGGTCGCGGGGTGCGATCGCCCCGGCGAGCAGCCGTCGCGCCATGACGCGGAGGACCTCCTCCTCGGCCTTCCGGCTGTCGTCGCCGTAGTGGGTCAGGGAGAGCTCCGCGAGGGCGCCGGGCAGCCACCGGAGCATCTCGTCGTCCTCGTCGCCCTTCATCGGGGAGACCCCGGCCAGGATCCGCAGGGTGGGAGTGTCGACGCCGGCCACCAGGCAGTCGCAGGCGGCCCCGACGACGTCGGTCGCGGTCGCGGCGCCGACGCGCCAGAAGGCGACGGTGCCCTGGAGGTGGGCCAGGGCCTCGTCGTCGGTCACCGACACATGATCGGTCGGCGGGCCGGAGATGTCGCGAGGTTTTGGGGGCGCCCGACCGGCATCACCAAACGCCGGGATCCGTGGGTGTGTGGGGTCCGCCCGGGTCCGCCGCGTCCGGCATGTGCGCAGTCACCTCCGGCGCCCCGGCCGGATGGGGACGGGTGTCCGCGAATCGGACAGCGTGGGCCCTTGCCCAGACATCGACGATGGTGGAGTCTGGTCGGGGGTCGCCGTCACCGCCCGGGCCGCGGCCCACTGTCGTCAGAGTAGATGATCATGAAGCGTGGTGAGTGAATTCGGTCTTACGCGCGGTTGGTCGGGAAGGCGCTGTGTGGCGTCTTCCGTAGCAGCGCCGGAACCGATCGTGACACCGAGCTGGGTCGGAGGGACGGGCGCGGGAGTCGAACGGATGATTTCCCTGTCTGCCGCGACAGGGGCGGTTCTCCACGCCTTTTGCGCGTGCCCCCCGTGTGGCACCATCGTGGAACCTCCACCTTCGCTGAAACTCTCTCGACAGGAGCAATCATGTTTGGTCGAAGGTTTGGCCGACTGCTTGGCTCACTTTTCGTCCTGGCTGCCTTCGTGGGCGGCGCCGCTGGTCTCGTCGGCGACGGCAGCACCGGGGGCGCGGTCCTCGTGGACATCACCTGGAACTGACCGGGGCTGCCGGTCGGCGTCGTCGGTCGGGCCCGGGCGTGCCTCGACGCTCGCCGACCTACCTGTGACCCGCAACGGACACGAAGCAGGGCGGCGCCAGCCCGAAGGAGCGGCATGACCGGACGCGACCATCCACGACGCCGGTCGTCCGAGGACGCGTGGATCATCACGGCGCCGATGGCGCTGGTCGCCGTCGCCTGCGCCACGGTGACGGCCCTCGTCGCGGAACATCCTGTCGGCCGATGGCCGCAGGCGGTGCTTCTCCTCGTACTCATGGTCGTGGCGGGGTTGCCGTTGCTGACCCTCGTCGTCCGGCGGCAGACGGTCGGCGTCACGTTGGCCGAGCTTCCGCTCGTGCTGGCGCTGTTCTTCCTGCCGCCGCTGACCGTGGTGCTGGTCCACACCCTGGCGTCTCTCATCACGCACCTGCGGCACCGCTTCGCGGCGCCCAAGGTCTGGTTCAACGTCGCCCGGGTGGCCGCCGGCACCTCGCTCGCCGTGCTGGTCCTCCAGGCCTTTCCCCCGTTGGAGGGGGTCGGGCCCCGCACCTGGCTGAGCATCTCCGCGGCGGTGGGCACGTTCATGCTGGTCAGCATGACCAGCGTGACGGCGGTGCACGTGCTGCTGCACGGGTGGCAGGCCGGCTGGGGCGTGCTTCGCAGCACCCGCACGGTGATGCTGACGGCCGCGATCAACGTGTCGGTCGGCCTGATCATGCTGATCCTGCTGCGGAGCAGTTGGTGGTCGCTGCTGCTGCTCGCCGCGTTGGGCGCGGGATTCGCCCTGGTCTACCGCTCCTACGCCCAGTTCTTCCGGCAGCACCGCACCCTGACCGATCTCTACGAGTTGACCCGCGCGGTGGTGGAGAGCGGGCAGAGCGGCACCCTGGCGGACGTCCTCATCGGTCGGGTCCGCGCCCTCATGCAGGCCGAGTACGCGACCCTCTGGCTGCCGGCCCAGGGGCGGCATCCGGCGACGCTGCTCACCGCCCGCATCGACGACCCGGGTCTGCTCGACATGGCCCCCGTCCCGCAGGCGCTGCGGGACAAGGTGCGGGAAACCGGGCGTACGGTGGCGGTCGGGCACGGGGTGACGACCGACGGCGAGTTCCGGGCCCGGCTGACGCAGCAGCGGGTCAAGGACGCCGTGGTGGTGCCGCTGCGCTCCGGGCCGGTGGTGATCGGCACCCTGGAGGTGGCCAACCGGCTCGGCGACGGCAACTACTTCACCTCGGCGGACATCGCGCTCGTCGAGACGGTCGCGGCGCACGCCGCCGTGGCGCTGGAGAACTCCCGCCTGGTCGACCGCCTGCGGCACGACGCCGACCACGACACGTTGACCAAGCTGCCGAACCGGCGCCGGATCAGCGCGGCGGTGGCCGAGGCGGTCAAGATCGCCGCTCCCGGCGAGGTGGTGGCGCTTCTGCTCTTCGACGTCGACCGGCTGCGCCAGGTCAACGAGTCGCTCGGCCACGCGGCCGGTGACAAGGTCCTGGTCGAGGTGGCCCAGCGGCTGCGCGTCTGCGCGCCCTCGTCGGCCCTGGTCGGCCGCGCCGGCGGCGACGAGTTCCTGGTGACGTTGCGGTTGGAGAGCGCCGAGGCGGCGCTGGAGCTGGCCGGTCAGCTGCGGGAGCAGATCCGCGACGAGATGGTGTTCGACGCGCTCACCCTGGACGTGGACACCGCCGTCGGGGTGGCCGTGCACCCCGAGCACGGCAGCGACGCCCAGGCGCTGCTGCAACGGGTGGACCTCGCGGCGACGGCGGCGAAGGCGGTGCCGGGCAGCGTCCAGCTCTACAGTCCGGGGCTGGAGTCCCGTTCGCTGCGCCGGCTCGACCTCGCCGGCGACCTGCGCCGGGCGCTCGACGACGCCGCGCTGGAGGTCTACTTCCAGCCCAAGGTCACCCTGCGCGACCGTCGGTTGGTCGGGGTCGAGTGCCTGGCCCGCTGGGAGCACCCGGCGCACGGCACGGTCGCGCCGGACGACTTCGTCTCGGTGGCCGAGCACACCGGCCAGCTCGGCCGGCTCACCGAGTTCGTGCTGCGGGAGAGCCTGCGCCGCAGCCGCGACTGGAGCCACGGCGACCAGCCGCTCTCCGTCTCGGTCAACCTGGCCGCTCGGACGCTCACCGACCAGCACTTCCCCGCGCTGGTGCGCGACCTGCTGGCGGAGTACGGCGTCCCGCCGCAGCGGCTCACCCTGGAGATCACCGAGGCCGGGGTGCTGGACGGCACCGAACGTCCCATCCCGACCCTGCGGAGCCTGCGCGACCTCGGGGTCCGGCTCTCGGTGGACGACTTCGGCACCGGCAACTCGTCCCTGGCGCAGCTGCGCCGGCTGCCGGTGCACGAGGTGAAGGTGGACCGGTCGTTCGTGCAGGGGATGGCGACCGATCCGAGCGACCTGGCCATCGTCAACGCCGTGGTGACGCTCTCCCAGCAGTTCGGGCTGACCGTGGTGGCCGAGGGGGTGGAGAGCGAGTTGACCCTGGAGCTGTTGCAGGACATCGGCTGCGAGATCGGCCAGGGCTTCCTGTTCAGCCGGCCCCTGCCGTACGAGCGTCTGGAGACCTGGTTCGGCGCCCAGGTCGATCCGGAGACGGTCGCCGCCGGGGAGCTGCCGCGCCTGCGTGTGGTGCCCTGATCAGGGGTGACACCCGACGGGGGGATCCGATTTCACCTCGGCGGCGCGGTCGTGTACTGTTTCCTCTGCGCGACACCCCCCGGGGTGATCGGGTAGGCCCCCTTAGCTCAGTCGGCAGAGCGTCTCCATGGTAAGGAGAAGGTCTACGGTTCGATTCCGTAAGGGGGCTCAGAGGGTCCGGCTGGACCCGCCACGGCGGTGTAGCTCAGATGGCAGAGCAAGCGGCTCATAATCGCTGTGTCGCCGGTTCAAGTCCGGCCACCGCTACTCTCGTCCTCCGGGTGACCCCGGTGGTCGGTGGGATGGGCGCCACAGGCGCCCACTTTGCATGTCTGCGTCGTCAGCGCGTACGCTGACACGCCGTAGTTCGTTATCCGTGAGCGAGGAAGGCACTCCGCCGTGGCGAAGGCGACCGATGTCCGGCCGAAGATCACTTTGGCGTGTGTGGAGTGCAAGGAGCGCAACTACATCACGCGCAAGAACCGCCGTAACGACCCGGACCGCATCGAGCTGAAGAAGTTCTGCCCCCGGGACGGCAAGCACACCGTCCACCGCGAGACCCGCTGACCCGCGGCCGGCGCTGCCGGCCCCGTAGCAGCTTTCGAACGCCGATCCGCCCGGTCGGTGGCCCCCGGGCCGCCCGACCGCACGGATCGGCGTTCGTGTTTTCCGTGTAGGTTCGCGGCATGTCCCTGGACCCGTCCTTCGTCGGCCGGACCTATCCGCCGACCGCCCCCTATCAGGTGGGCCGAGAAAAGATCCGCGAGTTCGCCACCGCCGTCGGCGCGACCGACCCGGCGCACCACGACCCGGAGGCGGCCCGGGCGCTGGGCCACCCCGACCTCGTGGCGCCGCCGACGTTCCCGGTGATCGTGACCATGGCCGCCAGTCGGCAGATCGTCGAGGACCCGGCGTTGGGCGTCGACTACAGCCGGGTGGTCCACGGCGACCAGCGGTTCGCGTACACCCGACCGGTGGTGGCCGGGGACGAGCTGGTGTGCGCGAACACCATCGAGGAGATCACCAACCGGGGCGGGCACGGTTTCCTGACCACCCGCACCGACGTGAGCACCGTCGCCGGCGAGCCGGTGGTCGCGGTCTGGTCCAAGATCGTCGTACGCGGGGAGGCGTGAGGATGGAACTGCCCGTCCAGACCTACCGGGTGACCCGGGCGGACCTCGTCCGCTACGCGGGCGCCTCGGGGGACTTCAACCCGATCCACTGGAGCGACCGGACCGCCACCGGGGTGGGCCTGCCCGGGGTCATCGCCCACGGCATGTTCACCATGGCCCTGGTCGGCCGCGCGGTCGCCGGCTGGGCCGGCTCGCCGGACGCGGTGGTCGACTTCGGTGTCCGCTTCACCCGCCCGGTGGTCGTGCCGGACACCGACGAGGGCACCGAGATCGAGGTCGCCGCGGTGGTCAAGGAAGTCACCGAGGACGGCCTGACCAGGCTCGACATCACCGCGACGTGCCGGGGCGAGAAGGTGTTGTCGCAGGCAAGGGCGTTGGTCCGGACGACGCGCTGAGGGTTCGCCCGACGCGCGAGGGGTGGACCGGTTGGGAAAGTCGCACGACTACCCGTACACTGGTCCGCCGTGGGGCAAGTGACCCCCGCTCAGCACCTTGTGCCCGGGCGGAGGTGAGTTGCCGCACAGGGGTGTAGCTCAATTGGCAGAGCAGCGGTCTCCAAAACCGCAGGCTGCAGGTTCAAGTCCTGTCACCCCTGCGCCTCAGGCCTGACCGTTCCCGTGGGTCGCGCCGCCTCACCGGCGGCGTCCGGCCCGTGGTGGTGGCACCGGTGGGGTGGTTCCGAGGCATTCGGGGCCCTCCTGGCCGGTCCGCCGGCCGCGGCCCGTCGCGGGACGGTTGGTCCGGCCGGTGTGATCAACACGCCGCGCACGCCGCCCGGCGTGCGACCCCATATCCCGCACGGAGGGCGAAGTGGCCGAGAGCAAGCGGCGCGGCGAGGACGACGGCGACGAGCGTCTGGACGACGCAACCGTCGACGGCGTGGCCGACGACGACGCCACCGACGCGGACGAGCCGGTCTCCCGGGGTGGCACCGCCACCCGTAAGCGGGCCAACGCCGAGCCGACCGAGGGCCGCAAGACCCGCAAGGACACCGAGCGGATCGGGCTCTTCGCCCGCATCGCCCGGTTCTTCCGCGAGGTTGTGGCCGAGCTGCGTAAGGTCATCTGGCCGACCCGCAAGGAGCTGCTGACCTACACGGCCGTGGTGGTCACCTTCGTGGCGGTGATGCTGGCGATCGTGGCCGGCCTGGACTACGGCTTCGCCAAGGCCGTGCTGTGGGTCTTCGGCAACCCCAGCTGACCTGCGGACAGCGATACTGACGGAAGTGAGCGAGCGTGCCTGAGTACGACGAGACCGCCGAGACCCCGGACGAGCAGTCCGCGGTGGCGACGGCGGCCAACAACGAGTCGGTCGAGGCCGCCAGCGAGCCGGAGTTCCCGACCACCGAGCCGGCCCCGGACGAGGACTTCGACCCGGTCGCCGAGCTGCGCCAGAAGCTGCGGTACGCGCCCGGCGACTGGTACGTGGTGCACTCGTACGCCGGCTACGAGAACAAGGTCAAGACCAACCTCGAGACCCGGATCACCTCCCTCGACATGGAGGACTTCATCTACCAGGTCGAGGTGCCGACCCGGGAAGAGGTCGAGGTCAAGAACGGCAAGCGGTCGCAGGTCCAGGCGAAGGTTTTCCCGGGCTACATCCTGGTCCGGATGGAGCTGACCGCCGAGTCCTACTCCTGCGTCCGGAACACCCCGGGGGTCACCGGCTTCGTCGGCGCGACCGACCGGGCCGACCGGCCGGCGCCGCTGAGCCTCGACGAGGTGCTCAAGTGGCTGGCCCCGGCGGTCGAGACCGAGCAGAAGAAGGCCAAGCCCGAGGTCAAGGTCCTCGACTTCGAGGTCGGCGACTCGGTCACCGTCACCGACGGCGCGTTCGCGTCGCTGCCGGCGACGATCAGCGAGATCAACGCTGACCAGCAGAAGCTCAAGGTGCTGGTGTCGATCTTCGGCCGGGAGACGCCGGTCGAGCTGAACTTCAACCAGGTCGCCAAGATCTGACGTACGTCGGCACCGGCGGCGCGCCCTCCCGGGGTGGCCGCCGGTGTGTCGTCTCACCGGCTCGCCCACCTCGGCGAAAACTCGGTAGAGGTTTGCGCTACCCTTTAACGTCGGCCCTCCGCATCGCGCTGACCGTGCGCGCCCGCGGGCGGCGGAGAATCCCAGTTCCAAGCCCCAGGAAGAGACATGCCTCCGAAGAAGAAGCTCGTCAAGACGTTCACGCTTCAGCTGCCGGCGGGCCAGGCCACCCCGGCGCCGCCGGTCGGCCCCGCGCTCGGCCAGCACGGCGTGAACATCATGGAGTTCTGCAAGTCCTACAACGCGCAGACCGAGTCCCAGCGGGGCGACATCGTCCCCGCCGAGATCAGCGTCTACGAGGACCGCACCTTCACCTTCGTGCTGAAGACCCCGCCCGCCGCCCGGCTGCTGATCAAGGCCGCCGGCGTGCAGAAGGGCTCGGGCGTCCCGCACACGCAGAAGGTCGGCTCGGTGACCCGCGCCCAGCTGCGCGAGATCGCCGAGAAGAAGATGGCGGACCTCAACGCCAACGACATCGACCAGGCCGAGAAGATCATCGCCGGCACCGCCCGGTCGATGGGCCTGACCGTCGCCGACTGATCTCGCTCCACCGCTCCACCCGATCTTTCTGTTCGTGGGAGGGCCGCGATCGCCGCGCGCCCGCCAGAGACCACAGGAGTCACCAGAAATGCAGCGCAGCAAGAGCTACCGCAAGGCCGCCGAGGTCATCGACCGGTCGAAGCTCTACACCCCCGCCGAGGCCGTCAAGCTGGCCAAGGAGACCACCAACGTCAAGTTCGACGCCACGGTCGAGGTCGCGATGCGCCTCGGCGTCGACCCCCGCAAGGCGGACCAGATGGTCCGCGGCACGGTCAACCTGCCGCACGGCACCGGTAAGACCGCCCGCGTGATCGTCTTCGCCGCCGGCGCGAAGGCCGAGGAGGCCGTCGCCGCGGGTGCCGACGAGGTGGGCACCGACGAGCTGGTCGCCCGCATCCAGGGTGGTTGGCTGGACTTCGACGCGGCGATCGCCACGCCGGACCAGATGGCCAAGATCGGCCGGATCGCGCGGATCCTGGGCCCGCGCGGCCTGATGCCGAACCCGAAGAC
This sequence comes from Micromonospora sediminicola, assembly GCF_900089585.1. NCBI lineage: Bacteria > Bacillati > Actinomycetota > Actinomycetes > Micromonosporales > Micromonosporaceae > Micromonospora > Micromonospora sediminicola. The sequence continues at coordinate 1,205,880 of NZ_FLRH01000003.1, forward strand.
GGGCACCGTGACCATGGACGTCACCAAGGCCGTCGCGGACATCAAGGGCGGTAAGATCACCTTCCGGGTGGACAAGCACTCCAACCTGCACCTGATCATCGGCAAGTCCTCCTTCTCGGAGGCCCAGCTGGTGGACAACTACGCCGCGGTGCTGGACGAGGTGCTCCGCGCCAAGCCGTCCGCCGCCAAGGGCACCTTCCTCAAGAAGGTCACCCTCACCACCACCATGGGCCCGGGCGTCCCGGTCGACCCGAAGATCGTGAAGAACCTGCAGGAAGCCTCCTCCGAGGCCTGATCGACGCGTACCGCCCGACGGGGCCCCGCCACCATCCGTGGCGGGGCCCCGTCGGTCTGTCCGCTGTGGCACGCTC